>JAUYLV010000088.1 GCA_030699565.1 bacterium | reverse complement strand
AATTAACATTTGACATTTAACCGCACGCGGTCAGATGTCAGATGTCAGGTGTTAGGTGTTCCTTAAGAAGGTTTTTTTCATGACTTCTAACGCGTCTTTCGGTATGAAAATATATTTTTTCTGCATAAGATCCAAAACATTAAGCTCGTTCGCCCTCAGAACCTCCAGATTGGCGATATTTCGGGCCGATCGCTCGATTTCTTTGTTTCCGCCGCTGATATACGCGATAGATTTTCCCAGCGCCTGCGGAAAACTGTTAAGCATGGCGGCGACATAACGAGTTTTCGGCGATTCAAGTTTCAGGGCATCGAGAAAAAGTCCCTCCTGTTCCCTGACCTTCGCCGACAAAACCGCAAATAATGCGCCGCGCTTCATTTTTTTATTGATTTTTTTCTCAAATATCCGTTCGGTGCGCGGCCCAAACGTTGTTCCTCCGCCCTTCCAGATGGGCGACCGGGATGATCCGTGACGAGCTCTGCCGGTTCCTTTTTGCTTCCATGGTTTTTTGCCGCCCCCACGCACTTCTCCGCGAATCTTAGTATGCGCGACGGTACGCCGCCGATTGGCCCGCTCGGCATCCACCACCTGCTTCACCAGGGCGCTATTCCAGTCCGCGCCAAACATGGCATCCGGCAATTCGATCTTGCCCACTTCGGCTCCGATTTGATTGTAGAGGGGGGCCTCCATGACGGTAAAAATATTTTATTTATCTTCCGACGATCTGTACCAGCGTTCCACGCGATCCGGGGACTGCGCCGCCAATAGCGATCAATTGGTTCTCTCCGTCGATTTTGACGATTTTAAGATTTTTTACGGTAATTGATCCGCCGCCCATGCGGCCGGCCATGCGCTTGCCCTTGTGCGTATGCTGCGGAAAGCGGCAACCGATCGAACCCGGAGCGCGAAGATTGTGCGGATGGCCATGGGATGCCGGACCACCTTTGAATCCGTGACGCTTCACCACGCCGGCAAAGCCCTTGCCCTTGCTTGTCGATGTAACCTGAACCGTGTCTCCCTCCGAAAAAAGTCCGACATCCGTTTTGTCGCCGCGCTTGGTTTCGGCCGCCGGCATGCGAAATTCCCTCAGCCAGCGGAATGATCCCAGATCCCCCACATGCGAAGCTACTGCCTTGGAAAGCTTTCGCCTCGTCCCCGTCCCCACCTGCACGCCTTCGTAACCGTCTTTGTCTTTGGTGCGCACGTACGTGACAACGTTCGGCGCAACCGAAACAACCGTAACCGGGATCAGTTCGCCCGCCGTGTCATATACCTGCGTCATTCCCAGTTTTTGCGCCAATAAACACTTCATATGCAAACTCCTTTCCGTGTTTTTCCGCGTTACCCCGACGCATCCACTAATTAGGATTATGGAGCGGTCGGGATCCCGACTTTCCTATGCTTATGCAATGGAGCGTCGGGGCTATCTGCGCACCTCCGCTTCTATGGCACGTATGGCAGAAGCGAATGGGCACGGATATCTACGCGAATTAACGCAGATGAAATACAGAAACGGTCTATGCCAACAAAAAAACCGGACATCGCCCGGTGAATCCCGTTAGAGATCGCGGATGCTTGCGTCAGCATCCTATCTCTAACGGAATGAAAATTCCCGTCCAGCGAGTCTTTGCCTCTCTTATATTGTGAAATTATGTTCCGCGTTCATCCTCGTAAATTCTTCTTCTCCTGATTAGGTGATCATTTTAATTTCGATGTCCACTCCTGCCGGAAGATTCAGATTCGTCAATGAGTCGATAACACGCGGCGTGGGACTGTAAATATCGATAAGCCGCTTATGCACGCGCATTTCGAACTGTTCGCGAGCATCCTTATATTTGAACGTGGCCCGATTTACCGTGTATTTGCGAATTTCCGTAGGCAGGGGAACCGGTCCGGATACCTCCGCGCCAACCCGCTCGGCGGTCTCAACGATCTGGCGGGCGCTTTGGTCGATGATCTTGTTATCGTATGCGCGTATGCGAATACGCAGCCGTGGACGTTCGGTTGGTTCCGCCGGTGAAACAACTTCTTCAGTTTTCGGTTTTGCGTGTGCAGTGGTCATACTTCAAGGAACGGTGTGGCGCGAGCGGATTATTTCAGGATCTTCGTAACAACGCCGGCACCAACGGTCTTTCCGCCTTCGCGGATAGCGAATCGCTGTTTTTCTTCCAATGCGACCGGATACATCAATTGCACTCTGAAGCTTACCGTGTCGCCCGGCATTACCATTTCAACTCCCTCGGCCAAAAACACCTCTCCGGTGACATCGGTCGTGCGAATATAGAATTGAGGCTTGTATCCCTTAAAGAATGGGGTATGACGTCCGCCTTCTTCTTTGGAAAGGATATACACTTCGCAATCGAACTCCGTATGCGGCGTAACCGATCCTGGCTTGGCAAGCACCTGGCCACGCTCCACATCTTCCTTCTTTACGCCCCGCAGAAGAATACCGGCGTTATCTCCGGCCATTCCCTCATCAAGGGATTTGTTGAACATTTCGATGCCCGTAACGACCGTTTTTAGCGTCGGTCGCAATCCGATAATTTCAATTTCGTCGTTGATCTTCACTTTTCCGCGTTCAACGCGGCCGGTCACGACCGTTCCGCGGCCTTCGATCGAAAAGATGTCTTCCACCGGCATCAGGAACGGCTTTTCCGTATCACGGATCGGATCCGGAACAAAAGAATCAAGCGCGTCCATCAGTTCCAGAATGGGCTTGGCCGCAGCGTCGTCGACCGACTTGGTCTCAAGGGCTTTTAAGCCGGACCCGCGGATGATCGGCGTCTTGTCGCCGGGATACTGGTATTTGGTCAGCAATTCCCGAACCTCCGCCTCGACCAAATCAACCAATTCCGGATCTTCCACCATATCCACCTTGTTCAGGAACACCACCAGCGCCGGCACGCCTACCTGCCGCGCAAGCAGAATATGCTCGCGCGTCTGAGGCATGGGACCGTCGGTCGCGGCAACCACCAAAACCGCTCCATCCATCTGTGCGGCTCCGGTAATCATGTTTTTGATGTAATCGGCATGTCCCGGAGCGTCAATGTGCGCATAATGCCGTTTTTCGGATTCGTATTCCGAGTGGTGAAGGGCGATTGTAATCCCACGAGCCCGCTCTTCCGGAGCGTTGTCGATATCGTCAACTTTCTCGAGCTTTTTTACGAATCCCTTCATGTTAAGGACATGCAAAATAGCCGCCGTAAGGGTCGTTTTCCCGTGGTCTACGTGACCGATAGTTCCCACATTAACATGGGGTTTTTTTCGTTCGAATTTTTCTGCCATACCTCTTGCTACAGTTAACAATTGACAATTAACCCTTAACGACCGGTTAAATGTTAAATGTCAGATGTAAAATGTTTATTTTATGGCCTAAATAAGCTGATATTTTTAATACACACACAAACACAATCCATTGTAGTTATTTTTAGAAAAGTGTCAACCCGTCTAAATTTTTACTCTCGCATGAACGTCGTAAAAGCTCGCTGTGAACCCTTTCATGCAAACAAGTCGTTGATCGAGTACGAAAGGAAAAATTTAGACAGGTTATTCAAGTTCGCGATAAAACGGGGCTTGATGGGCAACGATACCCCCCGGCTGGTCGGTGATCGGCGAAAAAAAGTCATCTGCCGCAATCGCTTCTATTTCGCGATTTATCTCATCGATCTGGCGGGCTACGTAGGCCTGGCGCGAAGCATCGGGTGTCAACGCATGTTCGATCGTACCGGAAGTCGCCTCTTTATGCGGAGCCGGTGCTGCCATGCGTACGGCGCCGTCTTTCGCCATTGATTGATATGCATCGAACGATAATATAACAAGCTCCGGTTTGCCGTTTTCGATAATCAGCGCCTTTCCCGCGCTCTCTACAAATGCCTTTATTTCGGGTGAGATAACCATAGCAGGCTGATAATACCAAAGGGGTAATTTTTTCGCAACCGTTCCTTATAGTTCCCTCTCTTTTAAAAGGAGGGAGTAAGGGGTGGGGTGTATTTATTCACGCACCCCTCCTTTGTCCTCCCCCTTCCAAGGGGAGGGTAAGCGGAATACCTATTTCTTTCTTCCTTCGATGATCTGCTGTTCGATATTTTTCGGCACTTCCTCGTAATGGGAAAATTCCATGGTATACGACGCGCGTCCTTCGGTCATGCTTCGCAGCTTTGTGGCATAGCCGAACATTTCGGAAAGCGGAACAAGCGCATCAACGATCTTCGCCTGGCCTCGCTGGCTGAGGTTTTCGATGCGGGCGCGCTTCGATGACAAATCTCCCGTGACATCGCCGAGAAATTTTTCGGGTGAGACGACTTCAACTTTCATCATCGGCTCCAGAATGACCGGATTTGCGCGCCGAACGCCTTCCTGCAACGCCATGGAGCCGGCGATCTTAAAGGCGATTTCGGACGAATCCACTTCATGATACGAACCGTCGTAAATGGTCACCCGCAAATCCTGCAGGGGATAACCCGCGACCACGCCCCGCTCCAGCGCTTCCTTAATGCCCTTTTCGACCGCCGGAACGTATTCCTGCGGCACCACGCCGCCCCTCAGTTTGTTCTCGAATTCAAATCCCTGCCCGCGCTCCAGGGGCTCCAGGCGCAGCCATACATGCCCATATTGCCCACGACCACCCGTTTGGCGGATGTACTTTCCTTCCGCCTCCGCGCCGGCGCGTATGGTTTCTTTGTACGCAACCTGGGGGCGGCCGACATTGGCCTCTACTTTAAACTCACGCTTCATGCGATCGACGATAATTTCCAAATGCAGTTCACCCATGCCGGATATGATGACGTCGCCCGTTTCCTCGTCGGATTTGACGCGGAAGGTCGGATCTTCATCGGAAAGGCGCTTGAGCGCCAGGCCCATTTTTTCCTGGTCGGCTTTGGTTTTTGGCTCTATACGCTGTGAAATGACCGGCTCGGGGAAGGATATCTGTTCAAGAATAATGGCCTGATCCGGATCGCACAGCGTGTCGCCCGTGGTAGTATTTTTTAAACCTACGGCCGCGGCGATGCCGCCCGCGTAGACTTCCTTGATTTCCTCGCGATGATTGGCGTGCATCTGCAAGATGCGGCCCAGGCGCTCCCGATCTCCTTTGGTGGAATTCGAAATATACGACCCCGCCTCGATTTTTCCGGAATACACCCGAAAATACGTAAGGGATCCCACGAACGGATCGGCCGCGATCTTGAACGCGAGCGCGGAAAACGGCGCATCATCGCTGGGTCCGCGTTCGAGTTCCTCGCCGGTCTTTGGATGCGTGCCTTTGACCGGAGGCAAATCGAGCGGCGACGGCAGATAATCAACCACCGCGTCCAGCACCAGCTGCACGCCTTTATTCTTCAATGCCGAACCGCAAAAGACCGGCACAAGTGTATTGGCGATCGTTGCGGCGCGTAAGACGCGTTTTATGACATCGATTCCCGGTTCCGTTCCGCCCAGATAAACCTCCATAGCCTTCTCATCCTGCTCTACGATTTTTTCTATGAGTTCGTGCCGAAGTTCCTTGGCGCGCTCAACGTATTCGGCGGGAATTTCTTCCTCGGTGACTTTTTCGCCCTGGCTGCCTTCGAATCGGAATGATTTCATGCGCAATAAATCGACTACGCCGGAGAATTTATCCTCTTCACCCATGGGAATCTGCATGCGTATCGCGTTTGGCGTCAGCCGCTCCAATATGGATGCGAAGCTGTGCTCAAAGTCGGCTCCCATGCGATCGAGCTTGTTGATGAAACAGATGCGCGGCACCTTGTATTCGTCGGCATAATGCCAATTCGTCTCGGACTGCGGTTCCACGCCCGCCACGCCGTCGAACACCACCACCGCTCCATCCAGCACCCTTAGCGACCGCTTCACTTCGACCGTAAAATCGATGTGACCGGGCGTATCGATAATGTTGATGCGATGTTCGTGAGTTTTGCGGTCTTTGCCGACCGGGGTCCAAAAGCACGTCGTTGCCGCGCTGGTGATGGTAATACCCCGCTCGCGCTCCTGCTCCATCCAATCCATGACCGTATCGCCCTCGTGCACCTCGCCGATCTTGTGCGAAATGCCCGTATAAAACAAAATGCGCTCGGAAACCGTAGTTTTTCCGGCGTCGATATGGGCAATGATGCCGATGTCGCGGATTTTTTCTAAGGGATAATCCCGAGCCATAAAAAAATTTCCAATTTCCAATTTTCACTGAATTTTCAATGCCACAATGAACAAAGCGGCGCATTCATCTTGAACGGTGCTCATTGCGTCATTTATTGAAAATTGAAAACTGCAAATTGAAAATTTCTGCAAAAGTTACCAGCTGAAGTGTGCGAATGCCTTGTTCGCTTCCGCCATGCGATTGGTGTCGGCCTTCTTTTTAATGGCGTAGCCGGTGTTATTGGCCGCATCGATCAATTCTTCGGCAAGACGCTGCTTCATGGGCTTGCCCTTGCGGCTGCGCGCCCCGTCGATAAGCCATTTACAGGCAAGAAACATTTTTCGTTCACCGCGCACCTCGCGCGGCACCTGGTAGTTGGCGCCGCCGACGCGGCGGGATTTAAGCTCCAGCTGCGGCATGGCGTTCTTCAAAGCCGTATCGAAAACTTCGAGCGGATCCTTTTTGGTTTTTTCGGCAATATTGACGAGCGTGCCGTACATAACGCGCTCCGCAACCGTCTTTTTGCCGTCATACATCAGATAATTTATGAATTTGGCAACGACCGCAGACCCGTGCTTAATGTCGGGTAAAAGTTCTTTCTTGAAATTTCGTTTTCGCCTCATTAAAATAGCTTCTTAGCTTATTAGCTTATTAGCTTATTAGGCATTTCCTAAAAAGCTATAAGCTACAAGCTAATCAGCCGGACTATTTTTTTTGGGACTTCTTGGCTCCGTATTTGGATCGTTCTTGTTTCCGATTTTCCACGCCGCCGGCGTCCAGTACGCCGCGCACGATATGATACCGCACACCCGGCAAGTCTTTTACGCGCCCGCCGCGGATCATCACCACCGAGTGTTCCTGTAAATTGTGTCCGATACCGGGAATATACGCCGTCACTTCCATGCCGTTGGTAAGGCGTACGCGCGCGATTTTACGCAATGCCGAGTTCGGTTTTTTCGGCGTCATTGTGCGTACGTTTATGCAAACACCGCGCTTAAAGGGAGACGGATAATACTTGGGGCGGTTATGGATCACATTGAAACCGCGCGCCAAAGCGGGGCTTTTTGATTTCGCCTTTTGTGCCCTGCGCGGGCGCTTAATAAGTTGGTGGATTGTCGGCATGCGGTACAACTTTTAACAGTTAACAATTAACACTAAATAAAAAAACACACAAGACGCGTGAAAAGTTTATCAAAAGACATCTGATATGTCAACCGTTGCGTATTACCAAACGAAACGCCTATCAGAAAAACAGGCGCTGGCCGACAATGATCCGAAAAAGCACGTCAACGATGGGCATAATGAGGTTAAACCCGAAAAATATGAAAAATAACAGCAAAAACAGGCCATATTGCTCCATTAACCCCTCAATGTATTTGTAGCGATACGGCAATACCGCAAAAAGCAGTTTCGACCCGTCAAGCGGTGGCAGGGGAACCAGATTAAAGACAGCTAATAAAAGGTTTACTCGCACGATTATAAGGAATATCTCTCCAAAGCCTTGCAAAATATTCAATGCGGCGACATTTCCGGCAATCGATACCCATATGGGTAAAAATCGCAACATTAAGCCAAATACTGTGGCAATAAGCACATTAGACAGCGGACCTGCGATGCCGACGATCGCGGGACCATATTTTTGATCCCGTAAGTTATAGGGATTATAGGGAACGGGCTTTGCCCATCCGAAGGGAATTCCGGCAAGTGAAGTAATGACTGGCACCACCAGCGATCCGAAGAAATCAAGGTGCTTTAAGGGATTAAGCGTAAGGCGACCTAAATATTTGGCGGTGGAATCACCCAAATAAAGGGCCGCCAATCCGTGCGAAACCTCGTGAATAACCACGGAAAAAAGCAAAATGAGAATATAGAAGATGAAGCTTGAAATATCGGGCATAGACAAAATTACCTGTGTTTGCTATATTGATTTCTGCATTGTTTAGTTTCAACCAGTTTCAATGAGTTTCAAATGGAGCGGCTTAAATTTATTGATCTTTGCTTCGCAAAACTCATAGAAACTTGTACAAATCGATATGGCTCAGCATTGTCATTTCTGCGATAAAACATCATATACGGGTGTGACGCGAAAATTGCTTCGCGGTCATTATAACCCTACCGGCCTGAAACGGAAATATCCCAACCTCCAGTGGTTTAGCATTACAAAAAACGAAAGGGTTATGGCATGCACCAAATGTATTCGTACCCGCCAGAAAACCAAGGCAACGCCCAATAAATAGCCCATAGCCGAACATTCGTATTAAGAAAACGCTCCATGATTAGGAGCGTTTTTTGTTACATAGTCCCATTAAGCCGTGATGATCTCGTCCCTGCCGCTTCCGGTAGAAATAAGATTCATGGGAACAATTTTTTCGATACGGCTTAGATATCGCCGGAATTCTTCGGGAAGATCGTTCCTTACGCTACATCCCTTAAGATCGCCCCATCCGGCATACGTTTCGTAGTCGGGCTTGACCGACTCAAGTCCGAATGTATCGATGCAGTCCCAGGGATCTTTGGTAATATAGGCCTCGCAAACTTTTATGGCGGGAAGGAGTCCGAGAATATCGCTTTTGGTGAGCGCGATCTCCGTAAGGTGATTCACGCGAACCGCGTAGGCAAGCATGTGCAAGTCAAGCCATCCACATCGTCGTGGACGCCCCGTAGTGGCTCCAAACTCATTGCCCAGCTTCCGCAGCTTTTCGTTCAAGCGACCCTTAATCTCGGTGGGAAACGGGCCGTTGCCAACTCTGGTGACGTAGGCTTTGGCAACGCCGATGATCCGCGTCACATCGCGTGGCGCAACACCCGTCAGCATGCAGGCGCCCATCGCCGTGGCGTTGGACGAAGTAACGTATGGATATGACCCGTAATCAACATCGAGCAGCGTTCCTTGCGCGCCTTCAAGTAAGATATGCTTTTTGTCGCTCGCGGCACCGCAGATCAACTGAAACGTATCGGCGACGTGGGGCAAAATGCGATCGCGCGCGACTAGATAATCTTTGCGGATCTTTTCGAACGGCTCGATCGGCGATTTGCCGTAACGCTTCCGCAGATCTTCTTTTTTTGCAAGAAATACGGCCTCAAGCTTATTAAGAAACTTGGTACGGGACAGAAGATCGCAAACGCGGAATGCGTGGCGGCGCGACGCTTTGTCTTGGTAACAAGGACCGATGCCGCGCAATGTTGTTCCGATCGCTTCTTGCCCCTTATTGCTCTGCATCTGTTCCTCCGCAAGATGCCAGGGCATGACCAGATGCGCAAAGGGACTGATCGCCAGGTTCTTTGCGGATACGCCGCACGCGGCCAATTCATCCATTTCCGTGATCAATGATGGCAAATGAATCACCACGCCGCGCTCAATAACGCATACCGTGTCCGGATTGAATACACCGGCCGGCATGAGATGAAGCGCAAATTTGCCGATTGCGTTTTTAATGGTATGCCCGGCGTTGTTTCCGCCGTTGAAACGCACAACCACGTCGGCCTGTTGCGCCAAATAGTCTACGATCTTTCCCTTGCCTTCATCGCCCCACTGGGCGCCTACCACAATCGTTACGGGCATGATATCCTCCGCGCACGCATAAGAATGACATGTAAAAAAACCGTATTGATTTTTACACACTTTTGACTACAATGGAAGGGTTGAGTTTCCGGGCCGTAGTATACCGGTAGTACGCATGCATGGGGTGCATGTAGACTGGGTTCGATTCCCAGCGGCCCGACCAAGTCAAACTTGGTCATTCAAATGGAAAGACAGGGGTTGAGTCTAACTCGACCAGAGTGAAACATAAAAACGGCGTTTGACGCCGTTTTTATGTTTCCCGCGCCTCTTTCGGCTCAAGGGCTTTCGAAACGTCTTCGAGCAGCTGAAAAAACTCTTTATCGTTTGCGAAACGGGAAACTTCCAGCATTTCGTATATGCGTCGAATCGCCACATGGTGCGCCAATTGCATTCTATCCAGAAAGGCGCGGTATTTGTCGAGAATGATAACGAGTTTCTCCTCTCGATTGAATTCGGTGTTTTCCCCGAACGGTTCTTTGTAGGTGCCATCGGGATTTAAGATCAAGTCGGGGTTATCCCCCTCGACTGCGTGGTGCATTGCCGCCGTTGCTACCGTATCGGCAGGTATGCCGTCGTTTTTAATGATATCAAGCGTCCATTGCACATGCAGACGCCAAAATGCTCCCATGGACATTTCGGGGCTAAGACCAAGTGAGCGGAAACATTCTATAGCTTCTTCGTTGTTGCCGAATTCCTTCGCGTTATTTTGAATAATGTCCGCAACCGATGTTTTAAACCCAACCCCGATATTCCTGATCGCGTATAATTTTGTAATCAGTGTCTGCTGCTCTTTAGTTGCGTCAACGGGTCCGGTCTTGCCGATATCGGCCAGGGGTATTGCTTGTATAATCCTACGCATCTCTTCAGGGGTCAATGATTTTCCGGTTTCCTGAAAGTATGTAAAAACCTTGCGGGCATCATCAAGTGTGTTTTGGGCTTCTTGAAGCAAGCCTGTGGCATCCCGCAGAAGTTCCAGTCGTGGAATGATGCGTTCGTTAAATTTGCTTTCATCAAGTCCGATTTCTGCCAATAGCTTCTCAATAGAAATTATCTGCTCCGGCGAGGAGTCTTCGTCTTTTATTATTTCCTCCTCCACAGATATCTTCTGTTCATTGAGTTGTTCTATATCTTGCTCAAGAATTTCCATAAATATCCGGTTTTAAAAATGTTCACGTTGGTCGGAACATCCGCTTTCGCCGAATGCTTCGGTGGGGCAAGTCTGAAATTTACCGCCATTGACGGGACCTCGACTTCTTTAAGATCAAAATAATGAAGCGTCGGGAGAACCCAGCCTACATGCTCCGGAGAACATGTATGCAATACTTATGGCCACCGTCGAGTCTGACTCAACCCCTGTCTTTCCATTTGAATGCCGCGTCTGACCAGAGTCGCGTTTGACGCGACGCGGCATTCAATATTCGAATGACCAAGTTTGACTTGGTCGGGCTGCTGGGAATCGAACCCAGTCTACACGCACCCGAAGCGTGCGTACTACCGGCATACTCCACCCCGACGTCGCAGCTGGGGTAACCTTCGCTTTTTGCTTTTCGCAAAAGAGCTACGGTACCCATGCTGCTCCTTTTCCGAAAAAAATGCCTGCATTTTTTTCGGGAGGGGGAACGGCATGTGGGCTGGAGTGACCCATTTCAATGGGGGCACGTAAGCCGCAATGCTGATTCACCCGATGTGGGTTGGGTGGGGATCGAACCCACGACCTTGGGCTTAAGAGGCCCCTGCTCTACCGACTGAGCTACCAACCCGCATACCCTCGAGAGGAATCGAACCCCTATCTTATCCTTAGGACGGATCTGCTCCCCGCTCACCTGACTCGTCTATGTCCCCGAAGGGAATCGAACCCCTATCTTATCCTTAGGACGGATCTGCTCTATCCATTGAGCTACGGGGACGTCAGGCGAGTCGGGCGGGTATCCGTTGGGCTACGAGGGCGTCAAATTTTTGGACCGTACCGGATTCGAACCGGTCGCCTCTTCCATGCCATGGAAGCGCTCTACCGAATGAGCTAACGGCCCTCGAATAAAGGCTTTTATATTTTAACGAAATATTCGATTAATTTCAATGTGTTAAGATGAAGGCATGATCACCCCCACATAC
The DNA here is from genome assembly GCA_030699565.1 of bacterium. Lineage (GTDB taxonomy): Bacteria > Patescibacteriota > Minisyncoccia > JAUYLV01 > JAUYLV01 > JAUYLV01. Next base: position 712 of record JAUYLV010000088.1, on the reverse strand, counting down.
ACTCATGAATTAAAACTGCTCAAAGATTATCAATTTATCGCCGGAATTGATGAGGTTGGCCGCGGGCCGCTCGCCGGACCGGTTGTGGCCGCCGTGGTGATTCTCAAACCGGAGAAGGTCGGTATTAATAGAAGCAAATCCAAATGGTGGACGGGAGTGCGGGATTCAAAAACCTTATCGGCCCAACAGCGCTTGGAGCTGGTTGACTTTATCAAAGACAATTCGTATGATTTCGGGATTGGCCAGGCGACGAACGGCGAAATTGATGAATTGAATATTCACTATGCCAGTTTGCTGGCGATGAAGAGGGCCGTGGAAAATCTGGCGCTTGCGCCCGACATCTTACTTATAGACGGGAAATTCGAAATCCCGCATTCCAAATTCCGAATTCAAACAATCATCGATGGCGACGCGAATGTTTTATCAATCGCCGCCGCGTCCGTGCTGGCAAAAGTTTATCGAGACGATTTGATGATCAAACTTTCGGACAAGTTTTCGCAGTTTGGATTCGAGAGCCACAAAGGATACAATACCCAGTTTCATAGAAAAAAACTTTTATTTCAAGGGCCTTGTGAAATTCACCGCATGACATTCGAGACAGTCAGAAGTATAATGAACAGGCGATTCAAGGAAGGGTGGCCGAGTCCGGTTTAAGGCGCAGGTCTCGAAAACCTGTTGAGGAGAAATCCTCTCGCGAGTTCAAATCTCGCCC
>JAUYLV010000085.1 GCA_030699565.1 bacterium | reverse complement strand
TTCGGGTGGCGCAAATGGCAAATCTTACATTGGCCGGGCTTGAAATAGAGTCGTTTTCATTGACGCGTTCAACGTTGGATCCACAAGATGCGGCGCAGCCCGTGCTGTTTCTCGATATCGGATCGCTTTCCTCGAGCGTTGCGGTGTTCGACGACGGATTTTTGCGGATCGTGCATAATGTGGGCGCGTCCAGCACGGATTTGATGCGCGCATGCGCCCGTGCGCTCGGTACGGATATTGATCGGGCCCGTGCGCAGTACCAAGCCTACGGCTTGTACGCCAGCGGCGGCGATACGGAGATCGTGACCGCGTATTTGCCCTTGCTTGAGGCGCTGTCACGCGATATTGAGCGGGTATTTTCCGCATATTGGCGCTCGAGCACCCGGCAGGTTTCGCGCGTGTTGTTGTCGGGGGGTGCGGCGGTATTGAAGGGGCTCGATCACTATTTAAGCTCGCGGCTTCGCGTGCCGGTCGAAATCGTAAATCCCTTGGCGCGGCTTGCCATGCCAAAAGATCTGGCTCCGGCAGCGTCGCTCATCGGCCCTCCCTTGGCCAATGCAGTAGGTCTTGCGATGAAAGAAATTTAGCGAGCTAACTGTTGTGGTCAATAAGCTACTAAATGGCTTGAAGCGCATTAAAACGATACCAAATACTAAATACGAGATACGAGTATGCCTTTTCTCTTTCCCTCACAGCAAAAATCGGATCCGGGCATGACGGCGTCGACCGGGTTTATTGTGGCCCAACGCCCCACGGCGTATGGTCCGGCGGTTATCGTGCTGGTTACCCTGCTTGGCGTCGCCTTTGTCGTATTCGCGCTTATCTATTCGTTTCGGGTCACGGTGGATTCCGAAATCGAACTGTTGACCAGCCAGGCCGACGATCTTGAGCGGTCGCGCGATAAAAAAACAGAAGCCGAAATTTTGATATTCGAGAGGCGTATTAATGCCCTGTCGACCATATTGCGGTCGCATCGGTATGTCTCGCAGATTTTTCCGCTGGTGGAGTCGTTGACGCTGCCGACGGTGTTTTATGATTCGTTTAATATGACCATGGCGACGCAAGCTACCTCGCCAAGCCAGGCACAGCCGAACGCCGAGGTTGTACAGGTGCAATTACAGGCCAAAACCCCAACGCTCACCGATCTGGCACGGCAGATGGTGGTATTTCGGGATGATCCGCGAATTAAGAAAGGGGAGATCAGCTCATTTTCTGTAAAAGGCACTACCGATGGCACTATTACATTTTCAGCCCAGCTTACGTTCGATAAAAAAGCTATTTTAGCTCAATGAAAATAGAAGCAGATCGCTTCGCTTCACGCCGATAGTGACGCGGATAAAACGCAGAATCCCGTTCGTATTATCCTGATTCGATTTATCTACCGTGAATACGAAACTTCTTATTAGTGTCATCCCCGCGGAGGCGGGGATCCAGGAATATCTTGATGTATATAATAAGACTGTAGAAGAATGTTTTGTCATCGCGAGTTCCTGCGGTACTCCGCAGAAACGTGGCGATCTGTTCAATAATTTTTAAAGTGACCAGGGAATAGATTGCCATGTCGTCCGCTTGGCTAGCCGGACTCCTCGCAATGACATTCTTCTACAGTCTCATAATATATAGATTCCCGCCGTAGCCTGCCCTCGACTCCGATCGGGGGCGGGAATGACAAAACAGAGTTTCTTAGAAGTTACTTAAGTTCCGCGTTCATCCGCTTCTAAATCAAGATGTTAAAAAAACTTCTCATTGCCATATTGCCGTTGGGCACCATTGCCGTGGTGTTGTGGCTGATATTGCCGCAATACCGCGCGCTCCAAGCCGCCAAGGCCGAACGCGAGGCGGCGCGGCAGGCGTTGCAGGAGAAGCAGGAATTGATCGCCAAGATCGAAGAACTGAAAAAGCAATATCTCGCGGTAGAGGATGTTACCGATGAAGTCGCGCAGATCGTTCCCCGCACGCCCGATATTCCCAATCTTCTCGTTGAAATGCCCGCGCTCGCCGTGCAGTACGGCGTCGCGCTTGATAATATTTCATTCAACGTTACGGAAAACACCATCCCGGGCCCCTCGCAGGACGCTTCGCGGCCGTTTCAAAGCATGACGGTAGGACTCTCTGTTTCGGGAACCTATGACGCGTTCCAGGAGTATTTGAAGGCGCTTGAGCGGGAATTGCGTGTTTTAGATGTGCAATCGTTGCAATTTTCGCTGCCGCCCGCGGAAGGCGATGCGTCATCGATTTATGAATTCAAGGTAGATGCGCAGCTCTATTATGGTTTGCAGTTGAATTAATCGGAGCGGCCAGTTAACCGGTGACTAGTGACTGGGGTTTGGAGAAATTTTCAATTTTTTTAACTTGATTGTTCATTTTATAGGTTACCGATTGCCGGTTCTTAGTTAAATTACTAGTTGCCAGTTACTGGTTATCGGTTCCTGGCTAAATTGCTGGTTACCGGTCACCGGTTGCCGGTTCCTGGATTATATGGCATTTGAATCCGACATTCAGGCGCAGTTAAAAAATCCGAAACAAAAACGGCTGCTTATTGTTGCCGGGGGGTTGTTGGTTGTGGGCGGCATCGTGTTCTATGTAACGATGTTCGGCTCGCCCTTCGGCGGCGCCGAACTATCCGGCGGAGGCGACGGATTGCCGGGTGTTGTCGCGCGCAGCGGCAATGGCGTTTCCGTGAACGAAAACGAGATCAGGCGCGTCAAGCTCGACACGGCGGTATTGCAGTCGCCCATGTTCAGGTCGCTGCGCACCTATTCGCCCGATCTGCCCGTCACCGTGGGAAAACTCGGCAACCCAAATGCTTTCCGAAACGGATCGAATCTGCTGCCTTCAGCCGATGTCCCGGCCTCGACCTCAACCCCCGCCACCTCGACACGAACCACCGCAGAATAGTATTTTGTAGCTGGTATTTGGTATTTAAAAATTAAATACTAAATACTAAATACAAAATACGAGATACGAATCATGATCGCCGCTCCTAAATCGTTTCTTGAGCATTTGCTCGAAAAAAAGCTTCTTACCCCGGAGGCGTATACTGACGTAAAAAAAATATCCGACGAGTCCCACAAGGACCCAACCGATATCGTGCTTGAAAGAAAACTCATTCCCGAAGAGGCGCTTTTTGAGGCGCGCGCGGCCTTTACGGGTTTTCCGTATCGAAACATGGAGGGCTTTCAGGCCAAGTATGAGACGCTTCGCGAAGTCCCCGAAGAAGCGGCGCGCCATTACCGGTTCTTTCCCATCAAGATCGATCGTGCCGCCAAGGTCATGGAGGTGGGCATGGTTACGCCCGAAGACGTCGGCGCGCACGAAGCCCTGCAATTCATCACCATGCGCATGGGGCTTGCGCCGAAGATCTTTTTGGTCAGTCCGCAGGATTTTGGCGAGATTTTAAAGCAATACCGCACGCTCAAGGGCGAAGTCGAACAGGCCTTGGAAGAGCTTCAGCACGATCTTGATGCCGAAAAAGCAAAGGAGCGCGCCGTTGCCGAAGCGAAAAAAAAGCAGGCCGAAGAGAAGTTGGGCGAAGACGCGCCGATCACGAAAATGGTTGCGGTCATTTTAAAGCATGCTATTGAAGGCCGAGCGAGCGATATTCACATCGAGCCCATCGAAAAGGAAGTCCGCGTTCGCTTCCGCGTCGACGGCGTGCTGCATACCTCCATTATTCTGCCAAAGCAGGTGCATGCGGCGGTCATTGCCCGCATTAAAATCCTCTCCACCCTCAAAATAGACGAAACCCGCAAACCCCAAGACGGCCGCTTTCATACGCGCATGGAAAACCGCAAAATAGACTTCCGCGTTTCCATCCTGCCTACCGTAACCGGCGAGAAGGTGGTTATGCGTATTCTCGATCCTATCGTCGGCATCAAAACATTCAAGGATCTCGGCATTCAGGGCCATAACCTGCAGCTGATAGAAAGCGCCATCGAAAAGCCCTATGGCATGGTGCTCATTACCGGTCCTACGGGTTCCGGTAAGACGACGACGCTGTATTCGGCGTTGGGCATTCTTAACGAAGAAGGCGTCAACATTTCATCGCTTGAAGACCCGGTGGAATATTTTATTGAAGGCGTAAACCAATCGCAGATTCAACCCGAAGTCGAGTTTACCTTTGCGTCCGGCTTGCGGTCGCTGTTGCGGCAAGACCCCGACATCATTCTGGTCGGTGAGATTCGCGACGGTGAAACCGCGGAACTTGCCGTGCACGCCGCTCTTACCGGCCATCTGGTGCTTTCCACCCTGCACACGAACGACGCGCTGGGCGTTTTTCCCCGGCTTATCGATATGGGCATTCAGCCGTTCTTGCTGCCGCCGTCGGTGTTACTGGCGGTGGCGCAGCGTTTGGTTCGCAGGCTCTGCCAGGATTGCAAATCAACGTATGACGCGCCAAAAGAAAAAGAAGCCGCCATTCTGCGCGAACTTGCCGAAATATCCGAGGAGGATCGCAAGCTTGTTTCATTGACGTCGCCCATAAAACTGTGGGAAGCTAAAGGGTGCAAGAAGTGCGGACACAAAGGCACCAAGGGGCGGGTTGGTATTTATGAGATGCTTGCGGTGACCCCGCAGCTGGAAGCCATTATTATTGGCGGCATCACGGAAGAAAAATTGCGCGTGGAGGCCAAGCGCCAAAAAATGGTTACGATGAAACAGGACGGCTTTATAAAAGCCATGCAGGGCATGACCACGCTGGAGGAGGTTTTGCAGACGGTCGAAACCGACGTGGAAGAACAGATCGTAGGCGCGGAAGAAGCACCCGCTGCGTAACAGAAAAAGTGACCGAGTGACCGAGTGACTGAGTGATTGGCATCGTTCTCGACAAGCCCGCCTAATTTTTTCAAAACAAAAATTTTGGCGGGCAAGCTCGAACAATAGTATTCTTCGAGCGGAGTGTAAACGGAGTCGAGAAGTTTTCCATTCACTTTGTCACGCCGTCACTTAGTCACCTTGTCACTATTACTATGGATAAGAAAAAAATATTACTCGTCGAAGACGATCCGTTCATTTCGGAAATGTATACCACCAAGTTCGAGCGCGCCGGCTACGACATTGAGGTCGGCATGACCGGCAAAGAGGGGTTGATGAAGGCACGCGAGTGGATGCCGGATATTCTGCTGTTGGATATTCTCATTCCCGAGATGGACGGCTTTGAGGTATTGTCGCAGATTAAAAAAGATCCGGCGACGTCGAAAATCCCGGTCGTGATGCTTACGAATCTTGGCCAGAAGGAAGATATCGAAAAAGGCACCGCTTTGGGTGCGGCCGCATATGTCATTAAAGCCCACTTTACCCCGCAAGAGGTGGTGGATAAGGTGAAGTCGATTCTTGGCGCATAGAACCATACGGATTTTTCAGATGAAAACGTTATTTGTTTAAGTTTTTCGTAGTTGGTATTTAGTATATGGTATCTGGTATTTAATATACGGGATACAAAATACGAAATACAAAATACGGCTTTCAATGAATTACGAACTCGAACTCGACGATCTGTTGAGCACGATGGTAAAGCAGAATGCGTCCGACCTGCACCTTACGGTCGGGCGGCACCCCTCGTTGCGCATCGACGGCATTTTATACCCTATCGCCAAGAAGGAATTCGCGACCAACGAATATACGCGCGCAATTACGCAAGTAATGCTTACCAAGGAACAATACGCGCAATTGGATCGCGACAAGGAGATCGACCTATCGTTCGATTTTAAGGAGAAAGCCCGTTTTCGCGTCAACGTATACGTGCAGCGGGGATTTTTATCGATCGCCATGCGTCTTATTCCCACGCGCATCCGCACGATCGAGGAGCTCTCCTTGCCGCCCATTTTGCGCGAATTCACCAAGCCGTCACAGGGGTTTGTGCTGGTTGCCGGCCCAACCGGCCATGGCAAATCGACGACCCTTGCCGCCATCGTCGACGAAATAAACCACGAGCGCTCCGATCATATCATCACCATCGAAGATCCCGTCGAATACATTTTTACCCCCGATCGCGCAATAATCGACCAGCGCGAGGTATACCACGATTCGCTCTCGTTCCACCGGGCGTTGCGCGCGGTGTTTCGGCAGGATGCCGACGTGGTCATGATCGGCGAAATGCGCGATCCGGAAACTATTGCCACGGCCGTAACCGCCGCCGAGACGGGGCATCTTATTTTTTCCACCTTGCATACCAATTCCGCGGCGCAAACCATCGACCGCATCATCGATTCGTTCCCGCCGCAGGCGCAGGGGCAGATCAAGTCGCAGCTTTCCGCCTCGCTTCTGGGCGTCATTTCGCAGCGGCTCATTCCCCGCATCGGCGGGGGCGTGGTGCCCGCCATCGAGCTGTTGCTCGCCAACTCCGCGGTGCGCACGCTCATTCGCGAAGGCAAGTCCCATCAGCTCGACTTGGTGATCGAAACCAGCGCCGACGAAGGCATGATCTCGCTCAACAAGTCGCTGGCCACGCTCGTGCACACGGGTGCTATATCGTTCGAGGACGCCGAGGCGTATTCCCAAAACCCGCAAGAGCTGCATATGATGCTTAAATCCAGCCTAAAAGGCTGATGAGTATCTCGTATTTAGTATCTGGTATTTCGTATGACCGTTGCTGAAGCACAAAAAATCAGATCTTTTACCGACCTTCGCGGATGGCAAGAAGGTCATAAACTGGTTTTAATGGTTTATCGGGTTACAGAAAATTTTCCCCAAAAAGAGAATTTTGCGCTGACGAATCAAATGAGAAGGGCTGTTGTTTCAATAACCTCGAATATTGCCGAGGGCTTTAGCCGTTTTTCTTCAAAAGAAAAGCATCAGTTCTATTCTATTGCCCAAGGATCCTTAACTGAGCTTCAAAATCAATTATTGATCTCTCGTGATATCGGTTATCTGGGTGAGGGAGATTTTAAGGAAATCGCCGAACAGACCGTTTCGGTGAATAAATTGCTTAATGGATTGAAGCGCGTCAAATTGATACCAAATACTTCATACTAAATACGAGATACGAATATGCAGTTTGCCTACATTGCCAAAACCAAACAGGGCGAAACCCAAACGGGTATTGTCGAGGCGGCTACGCAAGAGGCCGCACTCGATGTTTTGCATCGCAATCAGCTTATCGTCGTCGGAATGGAAGAAAAAAAGAAGTCCGAGCTTTTTACGTCGTTCACAAAGATTTTTCAGCGCGTGCAGGTAAAGGATATCGTCATCTTCTCGCGGCAGCTGGCAACCCTTTTTGAGGCGACGGTGCCCTTGGTGGAAAGCTTGCGCACGATCGGCGCGCAGATCGAGAACGAGCATTTTAGGCATGTGTTGAATCTTATTGCCGATGACGTGGATTCCGGCACGTCGTTTTCGCTGGCGCTCGCCAAATACCCGCGTATTTTTTCGCAATATTACATTAGCATGGTCGAGTCGGGCGAAGTTTCGGGCAAGCTGCAGGAATCACTGGAATACCTTGCCGATCACGAAGAAAAGGAATACGGCCTCATGCAAAAAGTGAAAGGCGCGCTCACGTATCCGGCGGTCATTATGATCGTTTTCGTGCTGATCGCGGTTTTTTTAATGATCTTTGTTATTCCGCGCCTTACCTCGATCTTAACGGAGCTGGGAACCGAGCTTCCGCTGCCGACACGGATGCTCATCGCAATGAGCAGTTTTTTGCAAAATTGGTGGTATCTGCTGCCGATAATTTTTGGCGGCTCGGCTCTTTTTTTGCGATGGTATCTGCGTACTAAAGAGGGGAAGGATCAATTTGATGTGGTAGTGCTGAAGCTGCCAATATTGGGTAATATGTTCCGAATGTTATACATCTCCCGCATCGCCGAAAACCTCTCCACCCTCATTAAGGGTGGGCTGCCCATTATTAAGGCGCTCGAGGTTACCGGCCGCGTCGTGGGCAGCAACGTGTATGCCAAGCTTATCGCCCGCAGCATGGAAGAGGTAAAAGCCGGCAATACCATAAGTTCCGTGTTCTCCAAGTCGTCCGACTTGCCGCCTATGGTTTCGCAAATGATCGCGGTAGGGGAGCGGTCGGGGCGGCTCGACAGCATTCTTTCCAGCCTTTCGCGTTTTTATACGCGCGAAGTCGACCAGATGACGTCGAACCTTACCACGCTTATTGAGCCCATTGTTATCGTGCTATTGGGCGGCGGCGTTTTAATATTGGTGCTTTCCATTTTGCTGCCGATCTACAACAGCGTCTCGTCGGGGTAATATTCCGCTTACCCTCCCCTCGGAAAGGGGAGGACAAAGGAGGGGTGTGTGAATTTCTTCCACTCTCCCCTTGGTTTCTTTCTGTTATTGCGATGCTCTCCCTTTCTGTCATTGCGAGGAGGAACGACGAAGCAATCTTTTCCCCTGTTATTTTAAAGTGGATTATTGAATGAATCGCCACGCCAATGCGGAGTACCGCATTAACTCGCGATGACAGAGTCGTCATTGCGAGTCTTTTCCCTATCATTGCGATGCCCTCCCTTTCTGTCATTGCGAGGAGGAATGACGAAGCAATCTCATCAGATCGCCACGCCAATGCGGAGTACCGCATTGACTCGCGATGACAGAACAGTCATTGCGAGGAGGAACGGGTGCAGATCCTTTCGCTTCACTCAGGACAGGCTCCGCAATCTTTTCATATGCAGTATTATGTGTACATTATGACAAATCCCGGAAATACCGTTTTATACACTGGCGTCACTAATGATCTTCCAAGAAGAGTATCAGAACATAAGTTAAAAATCCTCCCAGGATTTACCACAAATTATAATGTAAACAAACTTGTATATTACGAAACATTTTCTGACCCGGAAAGCGCGATTATGCGAGAGAAGCAAATCAAGGCAGGTTCAAGGAAGAAAAAAATTACCCTGATTGCGCAGAAAAATTCTCGTTGGGAAGATTTATCACTAAAATTTTAGACAGCATCAGATCGCCACGCTAATGCGGAGTACCGCATCGGCTCGCGATGACAGAGTGGTTATTACAAGCCGCTCCTTCTCCGTCATTGCGAACCCCACTTTCTGTCATTGCGAGGAGGAACGACGAAGCAATCTCATCAGATCGCCACGCCAATGCGGAGTACCGCATTAACTCGCGATGACAGAGTGGTCGTTACGAGGCG
>JAUYLV010000077.1 GCA_030699565.1 bacterium | reverse complement strand
ATCGTGCACAAATGCGACATGTTGCCGGCGAGATTCCATGATTACTTGATTAGAACGGCTAATGTTTCTGCTGCACACCGATCCCAGGAAAACCGCTTGATGTTTTCATAACCGGCCTCAATAAGATCATTGCGCAATTTTCGATCCTTCGCAACACGATCCATGGCATCGGCGATGGATTCGGGATCAGCAGGATCGATATACAACGCGGCTTTGCCGCCTACCTCCGGCATCGCGGAAATATTCGATGTTATCACCGGCACCCCGGCCGATTGCGCCTCCAGAACCGGCAATCCGAATCCCTCGCACCACGATGGAAACATAAAGGCAGTAGCGCCTTTCAGCAATGCCCATTTCTCTTGCTCTGAAACATATCCAAGAAAACATATGTCATTTTTATGTTTCATGCTCCATGCGTCATGTTTTATATTTTCTGCCCCATACCCCTCTCCCCCCGCAAGCACCAGTGTATGCGGCAATTTGTATTTTTCTTTTACGATTGCGAATGCCTTGATGATGCCGTCTACGTTCTTTTTTAATTCGATGCGCCCGAGGTATAAAAAATACGGTTCATTGTTTTGTTTATAATTTGTGATCTGTGATCTGTGATTTTGCAAATCCGGTGCTCCATGATGTATTACAAAAATCTTCTCCTCCAAAACCTTATACAAATCCATAAGATCGCGCTTGGTCGCCTCCGACACCGCGATAATCCGGGTGGCGCGCTTAACCGCATCTTTTGTCACGCCCCGCAAATATGCATAGGTATGCCAGGAATAATATTGCGGGTAGCGTTCATATTCCAGTCCATGAATCGTAACCACGGAATTTTTTGGCGCGCTGAGCGGAAGTACGTGCTGGGGAGTAAAAAAAACATCCGGCATATGCCGATAAAGTTCCCAGGCAAGACGCACTTGGGTCCATAAAAAAGGGGTGTGTAGTGTCCGGTATTTGGTATTTGGCCCTTCGACATGGCTCAGGGCAGGCATTTGGTATTTGGTATTTTTGGCGATTTCACCATCTGTATACAGCGTCCACTCATGCGCCTTTGCCTCGGGCAACACAAGCATGCGCGCCAAAAGATTCCGCGCATATACGGATACTCCCGTAGGGTTTTTTTCGCTTAACGCTTTGGCATGTATGCCGATACGCATGGCACAAGCATACCGCCACGGCGGGCGCGGCGCAACCAAACAATTAAAGCCCAAGCAGACGGTACACCAATGAGATCATCGGATCGAAATCCGGCCCATACACGATAGAGCCCCCAAGCGCTCCGGTAACGGTTATGGCGGCAAGCCCGCAAAGCGCCAAAATCGGCGTGGGAAAACTCCTGACAAACCAGAACACCCCTTTCCTTATGAAATCGGGAATGAACCATTCAAATCCCATATACCCTAAAAGCCGAATGGCATATGCCACCGCCAAAACGCCGAAGACAAGTCCAGTGCCTTTAGCCCACCGGGCATGAGCCTGAATGATATGGTCTTGCATAATCCCAAGTTCCTGCGCGGCAAGTTCACCGGTTTTATACGCGACAGCCGCGCTCAAAATCCCAAGAATAAGAAATGCCGCTTTTACATAAAACCACGCCTCGGAATCGTTCAAGCGCCGGAAATGCGCCAATTCCATAAGTGCATATATCGTAAGTAGCGCAATAGGAAAATGTACAAAAACAGGATGAATATTCATGTAATTATTGTAGCTGAATAAAAAATGGCGGGCTAGGCAAATAATGCAAAATGAAAAACCCCGCCATGGCGGGGTCATGCATGCCGGGGCATGCGAAAATACGTAATGCTGTAGTGAACGGCGGAGGCAATGGTAAGTAGCACGGCAACCAAGAGCAAGCCATACCCCACCTCGGCAATCACCGTATGCTGCGAAGCAATGATCAACAACGGAATCGCCAGGGATTGCGCGATCATCTTCGCCTTGCCAAGCGCATTTACCGAGACAAGACGGCTTTGCCTCTTTACGATCCAACTTAGCACGATCATAACTGCTTCGCGCGCGATAATTACCCCTGCCATCCATAGGGGCGCCGATCCCCGCATTGCCAGAATAACCAGTGCCGTACCAACGAGTATTTTGTCCGCGATGGGATCAAACACTCGCCCGAACGTTGATGCGCATTTGTATTTTCGGGCGATGTAACCGTCCAAACCGTCGGTTACCGCGGCAAGAACAAAAATACCGAAAGCCAGCCATTCGGAAGCGCCATCATCGAGCATCGTCATCGCAAGAGGCGGCACCAGCGCAATCCGCAACATCGTCAATATGTTTGGAATGGTCAAAATTCTCGAAGACTCCAGGCGATTCATTGGCTCGCCTCCTTTCTGATTTTTATCGAAATAAAAGAGCCGGGATACTGAATTTAGCATACCATAATTTTTATGATTGGCAAGGGCCACTGGAGTTTGATGATTTTTGCATTACTCATAATAGGATCATAAAATTCAATGGCTCATTTCGTAACGAAATGAGCCATTAAAATCTTGATAAAATGCAAAAACCTATCTTTCGGTATTCGCTTCTTTCATCGGATTAATCGAGCGCAAAACCTTAAGCGCCGATTCGTGGATAGCGCCCGTATCATCGACAAAACCAAATCGCTTGAACCGCGCCTTGGTTTCCTCATCCAATGCAAAACCCGGATCCTTGCTCTTGCGCCACAATTTTAAAAACTCGGCAGGCTCGTTATCGGCCAGGGACTGAAGAGCCGTCCGCGTAGACTGCTCAATTAATTTTTCTACGCTAAATTCGTTTTCCATATGGTTTTATTATTAGCTAATATCGTCTGCGTGTTTGTTCGATCTGCGTTCGATCTCATTTTCCGCCATGCCGAATCTTCCACAATGACCACAAAGACCGAATGGGTTTTCCTTGGGTTTTTCACAAAACCAGCACAAGCCGGAGCGCTGCCGCTCTACACAGAGAACCGGATCAATGGGTTCTTGTTCGGGATGCATAATGAATGTACCCTTTTCACTTTGTTCAGGGCACTGCGCCGCCAGTACCATATTCCGATAGATGATTTGAGTGACGTCTTGTAGCGGGTACGGGATTCGAACCCGTGTTACATGGATGAGAACCATGCGTCCTGGACCAGACTAGACGAACCCGCCAATAGATCTCATATAATTTAAAAATTCAAAAATTTTCTAGAAATAATTATAGCATTATTTTTAAATAAAAACAAGGGAATATATCATTCCCTTGTCAGCTCGTAAAGCGCATCTAGAAGGCGCCGACCTTCGTCTTGCTCGTTCTGTGTGCCGCTTGGCAGCACTTGCTCAAAATACGGCAAACCGAGCCGCGCCAGATGCTTATTGCCCTGCACATACTGCCAGGGCTGGCAGCTGTAAACCATTTTATCCCCGAGCCTCCGGATGCGCGGATCGCGCGCATGGCGCTGCGCGATATCTAAGGCAAGATTCACCATCTTCCACCACGGCGCGTGATACTGAACGTTTTTATCATCCCACATCGGAAAATAATTCCCGGCAAGCCACTGTTGAGGCGTTGTCGACCAGCTACCCGCCGGAATGACGGTTTCCTTGGTGGGATAACACACCTTCAAGGCATCGGGATCGGTGAGTCGGAGCGCATCGCTCTGCGCATCAAATAGCGGCGGAAAAAACGTGTGAATGAGATTCGGAAAGTCCTTATGCGAGTGATGCCCGAATGTTTCGAAATCAAGCCACACAACGACATATCCGTCGGCATTCGGACCTTGCCATTCGCGCACACCTGCGCACAACTCATTTGCAAATACCCTGCCGTCGGCATACTTTCGGTTTTCGGGCTTGTTGAACAGGCTTATGCGATTGCTCCAAAGATTCGAGCGCAAAAACACAGAAAACCCTTGGTCGCCTGCGATCCAATTGAATGGTGGCTTTTGGTTATGCAGCGCCTGATACGGATCATCATCCGTCATCGTCCATCGCGCCCATGATCGCCGCAAAGGCTGAATCACCTGGGAAGAATAAGCCATCTCAGGCAGAAAGCATCCCCGTGGTACCACAAATGGTTTGAAGCGCTGCTCGTAGGCGCCTATATTCAAACAAAGTTGCCGCTCGATTTCGCTTCGACGCAATAGAGGTAGAATGGGATGAAAAGCCGCGGTATTCACCAAAAACAGCTTTTTGCGTTCCAAACATTCATGCATGAGATCGATCACGTCCGGCGCATGGACTTCCAGAAGCTCCAGAGCGCTTGCGGCGATATCCACGCACACATACGCCCTAGGATGGTCGTGAATGACTTTGAGCAGCGGACGGTACGATTCGGCGGCAATTTGCTTGATGACGCCGGATGTTTGCGTCGGCGGCTGATAAAGATGGAGGCCAAATACAAGATTCAGCATTGGTCGCTCCTTCCGCGCTACCTTGCGTTATAATGAATTATGGAAAAGTACGTATAGTTCCACCATACTGCAAAATCACCCCAGCACCAAATTCCGGCGGTATGCTTATGTTTGCCAAGCCTGTACCGCGGTGTCGTCTCCGACCCGCATCAATGTATACGAAGTTACACGATTGAATTGGTGCGGGGTTTCGTTTTGCAATCGATTTTTATCGCGGGTACGCTTAAAAATCGCACAAAACTCAAAAAAAAGTCGAGGCGGAACCTCGACTTATCGGCTATCGGCGTTCATGCTTCTTTGCGATCATGTTCCAGAAAAGTTTCTCGTACTCGGCTAGCGCCGGCCTGATATCGAGCGCCGGGCTCGCCTGCAATACGTTCTGCTTCAGCCGTACGTAGGCCTGATCACCGTGCTCACGCCACGCATACCACAGATCGCTGAACGTTCGCATCTTCTCATACAGCGTGCGCGGGTTATAGGGATTTATGAAAAATCCGTTTCCCTCGTACGAGTTGGCGTTGAACTCGGTCATCCATTCCTTCATACCGCCCGTACAAGAGGCTACCGACGGAATGCCGTTATGTGCCGCATCCCGATCGCTCGTACCGCACGCTTCGCGTCCCGGTTCGGGTGTCACGATCCACAAATCCGCTCCCTGTACCCCTGCCAGCAGGATATCAAGCCGGTAATCCGGCATGAACGCGAAGCTGCCACGTAAGCCATTCGACGCAACGCGCCCGAAGTCCTGCATCCACCACATGCATTCCCGATCCGTCTCCGGCGCGCGACCGGCGCCGACAACCTGCATTCCTAGGCCAGCCAATTCACCGAACTCCGTGGCAATACGCGTTCCGCGATCCGCGCAAACGGCCGACAAGATCGGAGACAGGAATGGATGCAGATTCTTATATTGCGCGAACCGACGCACGAACCATGCGACCGGTTTTGCAGGATCCAGCTTGGCACCCGTGCGATCCTCGACAAATCGCAATGATTGTTCGCGCATAAGCGTATGCGCATGCATCAATGCATCGTCCGATACGCTCGATCCATACCCGGCGTGATGCGCCAGATGAGGATTGCGCCAAAACCGAATATCCGTGCCATTGGTGACGTGGGTTATCTTTTCGGCATATTCGGGAAACATCCGCCGCGTCACATCGCCATGTTCCCGGCTTACCGCATTCACCGTATCGGAAAAAATCATTGCGGCCCTCGCAAGATCGATGACGCCGTTATGCACGAACGTGTCCAAATAGCCTTTCGGCAAATCGAGTGACTCATACCGTTCTCCATAAAACTTCTCGAGCCCAGCCTCTTCCGGCGTATGGATGGTGAACAGGGTTGCAAAATCACCGAAAAACGGATCTTGGCGCGCGTAGGGCAGCGTGAAAGCCGTATGGGATTCATTTGGCCAGAATACATCGGGCCTAAATCCAATCTCCTTCAAGAATTTGGGAACCGCTTGCCCATAGACAAGCTCCATAATCAGGCGTCGCTTGCGATCCGAAACGTAGAGCACCTCAAAGGCGGGACTGGCGATGCCGAATGATTTTTGGGAATTCTGCGAAAGATCCCAGGCAGAAACCGGATATTCCGTTCCGTCTACATAGGTCGAAACCGTCCGCCATGGCTCGCCAAGCTCTTTGCGGTAATCGAAAACAATATCGCGATTATGCCAATCCTCTTTATAAAGAGGCATAAAACAGATGCTTTCGATGCCGGCCATATCGCCAAGACCGCGTTCGAAACATCCTTCGAGTTTTCCCAACCCGCCCTTATAATTGGCGTCGCAAAGATGCCGTGGCAGATTCGATTTAAGCATCTCGGGCGCTATCGAAACCACTTTCAGGCGCATGTTAACCTCCAAAATTCGGAGAATTCGATATTCTGTTATCAAAGAATTACTCACATAGTCGAGAAAATAGCGTAGCACTTTGCTACGCGTTCGGCAAGACATCCTTCATCTTGCAAAAGCCTCTACAGGCCAAGCCATGACGCATCTTGCCGCACCAAAAGTTCCCTTTTACGCTGCGGCTCGGCCATGACCTCCTCCACCACGCGCTCCATGCGCATACCCTGCGAACCTTTCACCAAAACGACGTCGCCCGGCTTAAGCATGGATTCGAGGGGCTTTCCGGCTTCGGTCGAAAATTCAAAACTCCGTAACGCCTCCGGCTTCATGCCTTCCTGCATCGCGGCTTCCGCGATGAATTTTGCTTTAGCGCCTACGGTGATAATAAGATCGCATGACGCGGCGGCACATGCGCCGATATCGTGGTGCGCTTCTTCGGTGAATCCACCCAACTCAAGCATGTCACCCAATACCGCAATACGCCGACGGGGCTTGCAGGCCGCCAATACCGCAAGTGCGGCTTTGGTGCTCTGAGGCGAGGCGTTGTACGTATCGTCGAGTATCCAGGTATTTTTTACGCCTCCCAAAGCGTTCAGACGACCGGGCAGGGGTTTCAGTTCGCGCAAAGCCGCCTCAACGCGCGCTGCGGGAACTTTAAGAAGATCGCCGACCGCAACGGCGGCAAGCGCACCCGAAAGCTGGTGTACTCCGGCAAGGCGGGGAATATGAAGCGGGCGACACGCATCGCCGACGCATACGGTGCAGGAAATACCGACGGGCAAACCATCGGTGTCTTCCATCATCTGCACCTGCTCGGCTTTAATATGCGATGTGCGGCTCTGCCCAAATGCACGGTGATGCACCGATGCTTTGGACGCGCGTTCTGCCAACGCGGCATCATCGGCACCGTAAAAGAGAATACCATCCGGCTTGAGGGCTCGGGCGATCTTAAGTTTTTCATCCCATAACGATTCACGCGAAGTAAAATTGGATACATGCACCGGGATCTCGCCTAACGCGGTTATAACCGCCGCGTCTAGCGCACAAATGCCGGCCAAGTATTCCATATCACCGGGCTTGTCAATGCCATATTCGAGCACCAGTACCTCGGGATAGTCTTGCATGCGGCACAAGCAAAATGCCGCCTCGATGCCCCTATAAAGCGCCCATAGCCATCGAAATGGATTTCTACCGTAGGGTTCAACGCCAATGATGGTAAATGGCACGCCCCATTCGTTATTGAAGTTCTTTTTTGGCGTGCGCACGCGATAGGTTGTCGCAAGCACCTTGGCAATCGCCTCGCGCGTCGAGGTTTTACCGACCGTTCCGGTTACGGCGATTACGATCGGCTTGCGGCGCCTTACCGTCTGCCGCGCGAGAAATTTGAATGTATATTGCAATATTTTTGTCAGCATAGGATATTCCCAGTGTACGTTACTTTTCGAGAGAATGCTATTCAGATAGCATCGGTACTCATTGCATAGAGCGCCACGCCGCATGCTACCGAAACGTTCAGCGACTCCTTTTTGCCATGCATGGGAATTTGTACGATCGCATCGGCACGCTTGAGGATATTTTTTGAAATGCCGCTCACTTCATTACCGAGGATGAGAGCTATTTGCACCACACCTCCCCCGTTCCGGGGCGACCAATCAAGAATATTTTGATATTGGCTGTCGCCCGCGAATCCTCCACTGGAGGATTCGCCCCCTCCTCCATGAGGATGGGGAACAACTTCGCGAATTGATACCGCGCCGGGAACATTATTTTCGAGCGCAACAATGTATACACCGTCTTTTTTCAACTTCTCAATCAACCGCCACGTCTGGCGCGCCTTTTCCCACGGCACGATTTTTTCGGCACCTAGTGCGGTTTTGGCGATCCGCGCCACGGATTGTCCCATGCGATCGATGGGTAAGGCCGTGTAGCCGCAAAGGTAGATCTTGGCAACGCCGAATGCATCGGCGGTGCGAAATATGCTCCCCACGTTGTGCAGTGAGCGAATATTGTCGGCAATAAGCAGGATGGATGTTTCCATGGTTACGCTTAACAGGTTATCATGAGAAAGACGGATATGGTATACTGCCAACCTATGCAAAAAACCACCAAGAAAAAAGTTGTTTTTGCGGCCATGTCGAAGGATATTTTTTACTGGCGCGAGCACATCATCAAGCATATTCTCGAAGAAGGGCACACGCCTTTATGCGCATTCATGATGTTCTCATACTTTCTGCTCGATACCGTAGACCGCGTGGCACTCATCGAGTCGAATAACGATCTGGTGCGTCTTGCCGATGAGCTTTGGGTTTTTGGCAAGCTCACAACGGGAGTTCGCGCCGAAATCGAGGTTGCCAAAGCCTGTGCTATTCCGATCCGATATTTTAAGATCGCGGCAATTCGCGGATCGGTTGAAGATAAATTCGAAGGTGATATCATGCTGGCGGAGCGTATCCAAGAAACAACAGAGGGCGAAATCGCATGAAAACATTTACCCATCAAAAAAATAAAAAGGGCGCGCGAATAGGAAAGCTTTCGCTTATGCATGGCGTAGTTGAAAGCCCGTTTTTCATGCCCATTGCTACGCGCGGGGCGGTAAAACACGTAGCGCCCTGGGAACTCGAAGCGCTGGGCGCCCAGATCATTCTTTCAAACACATACCACCTGATGCAGCGGCCGGGATTGAGCCTTCTTAAAAAATTTAAGGGATTGCATAACCTTATGCAATGGCCGCACCCCATATTAACCGATAGCGGCGGATACCAGGTGTTCTCGCTCGGGCATAAGCGCAAAATAACCGAAGAAGGCGTACGCTTTCAATCGGAGATAGACGGTGCGGAGATTTTTTTAACACCCGAAAACGTTATCGACGCACAACTTGCGATCGGCTCCGATATCATCATGATTCTTGACGAATGCCCGCCGTATCCGGCAGAACGCGCATACGTCGAACAGTCGCTTCAACGCACATTGCGCTGGGCCGAACGAGCAAAAAAGCATTTTGAGAAACGTATTCATGTCATTCCCGCGAAGGCGGGAATCCAGAATCATGGATCCCAGATCAAGTCCGGGATTACAAAAATACCGCTTCTATTCGGTATTGTGCAGGGTGGTATCCACAAGGACTTACGCGAAAGGAGCGCCAAAGCGCTTGTTAAGATCGGCTTTGATGGTTACGCCATCGGCGGCGTGTCGGTGGGCGAGCCGAGAGCCGACAAGTACAACGAAATCAAGTGGAGTTTGCGATATATACCCGAAGATAAGCCCCGATATCTGATGGGGTTGGGAAAGCCCGAAGAGATCGCATGGGCAGTGCGACAGGGCGTCGATATGTTCGACTGCATCATTCCCACGCGTGAGGCACGGCATGGAAAGTTGTATGTCTGGAAAAAATCACAAATCACAAACTTGCACAAATCACAAACATTTTATCGAACGATCAATATAAAAAACGCGGCCTTTGCGAATGATGCAAAGCCGCTTGATCCACGGTGCGCCTGCCCGCTCTGCAAAAACTACTCCCGCGCGTATCTGCGGCATCTTTTTTCCGTCAACGAGATGCTCGGCCAGCGCCTAGCAACCCTGCACAACTTGCATTTTTATCTTGAACTGATGCGGACGTTACGAAAAAAAAGCTGAGCGACGAGCTCGCATCAGCTGTTTATTTCTATACCGCAAGCCCAATGGCGCGGAGACGCTTCAGAAGAAGTTCTCCCGCGGTTATTGGCGGGTATTGCGCGGCATCCGCACCGGAAACATCCGGCTCCAACAAGACATCCGACCGCGCATGTATGAACAATGCGGCCGAGAGGCGTCCTTCCTGCGTGGGATACTCCGGGGTGCGGACCTCGTGCGCCGCGGACATAAAGTGCCCGCCGGTCAGATAATCGAGCATATCGGCGACCTGCACAATGGTACAGCCTTCGGGTGCAGTACCGGAAATCCATTCGCCATCGCGCCGCCTGATCCAAAGTCCCTTGCGCGTGGAGGCGGGCAAAACCGTGATAAGATTGATATCCGTGTGTTGGCAGGCCCAGATGATCCTGCCCACGTCTTCGGCTCCAACCGGCGGATAGTTGATCGCGCGCATGACCGTTGGCGAATCGCGAATGATTCCGGCAAAATATCCTTCCGGTTTGCCCATATATCGTTCTACCAGCGCGAGAACTCCGCTTCCTACGCCCAATAGCGCGCCGTATAATCGTTCCATCGCGGGCTTCAGAGAAGGAACCTCCGATGGCCAGATATTTTGCGGATAATGCTCCGGAAAGCGCCGAACAATGTCGCTCAACGGATCAAGGTTCGGACCCATGAACCAGTTTTCCTTTGCATCGGGTAGCCCCGCTTCGTCTTTGCCGAGCCTCCGGCACGCAATGGCAAGTTCGGTGAACGGCGGCGTCCACCCACGCTGATAAAAGATGTCCGGGCGCGCGTATTTTTGTTTGATGGCTTGAGGCAGATCAAAGGTCGCGCGAAATGCCGGCCAGATACCGAAGAGCATGCGGGTTATATCGGGCGTTCGAACGAATACAAAGCCGATATCGCGGAATGCTTCGCCGAGCGTGGTTACCGCTTGTGCCGAAGGCGCATCGACACATTCCAATACCGGAATGGCTTTTTGCATTACCTGCTTCCTCCTTGATATGAACGTAAAAGAACCATTTCGTGCCCAATAGCTTAGCACGAAGATTCCGATTACGGCAATTTTATTTTATGCGGCGATCAGTCCGCGAAGCACCGAAAGATTACGAAGATCCTCCTCGTCCGAATCCTTGGGAGTTTCCAAAATGGCATTGATATGTGCGAGGCGCTTTTCATTCACGAAAATACGAAAAGCCTCAAGGCCAAGTTTGCCCTCGCCGATGTGCTCATGGCGGTCTTTGCGCTCACCGAGGCCCACTTTCGAATCATTGACATGGATCACTTCGAGATTTTTAAGCCCAAAAAGGCGGTCGTATTCGTCGAGCATGGCATTTAACCCTTCCTCGGTACGAATATCGTAACCCGAGGCGAACGCATGGGCGGTATCAAGGGCGATCTGCAGCTGACCCGATGACATTCCAACGTTCGTACGAACGTTGGAATGAATTTCATGCATCTCGTCCAACGTATCGCCTATTACATCACCGGATCCGGCGGAAATTTCGAGAAACAATATCGCCGGAGCATCCTGAACGATCTTTTCAAGACCCTTTATGACCCGCTGTATCGCCTCCGCATGCGTCATGCCCCGGGCGCTGCCGATGTGCGTTATGACGCCGCGCACGCCAAGCGAATTGGCTCTTACAAGTTCATCGCGCAAGACTTCGATTGATCCACGATAAATACGCTCCTCGGCGGATGCCAGATTTATATAATACGGCGCATGAATATAGTAATCAGAAAAGCCGCATGCTGCGGCGTTTTTACGGAATGCTTCTATGGCTTCATCCGTCAAAACGGACTTGCCACCCCGAGGCGAACGCGAAAAAAACTGGAACGTTTCGCACCCCAGTTTTTTGGCTTTTGCCGGTATATGTTCCAAGCCTCCGGCACCGGAGATGTGTACGCCGAAACGCATTAGAAAGTACCGAAGTGCCGCAGTACCTGAGTACTTCAGTACTTGGCATGCCGTCTACGACGGCTTTGATATAATTTAATATTTGAGCGAAGCGAGAAATTCCGAGCACTGCGGCACTATAGCACTGGAGTACTTTGGCACTCATGCTTGCCGCAGGCAAGCATGCACGAACGCCCTAAACAGCGGGTGGGGCCGCAGTGGTCGCGACTGGAACTCGGGGTGGAATTGCGTGCCGAGAAAGAACGGGTGTCCCTTCAGCTCCATGATTTCGACCAAGTTTCGGTCGGGATTGGTGCCGGAGGCGACCATGCCGCCTTTGGCGAATTGCTTGATATAATCGTTATTGAACTCGAAGCGGTGGCGATGGCGCTCCTGAATGACGCTGCCATGCATCCGCTCCTTGCCAAATGCCTTGTATGCGCCGTGCGCAAGCGTCTTTTCTTCCAGTGAACAGGCGTAGCCCCCGAGGCGCATCGTGCCGCCATATTCCTTCTTTTCCATGAGTTTTTTCTGCTCCGGCAGAATATCGATCACCGGATGCGGAGATTTGACATCGACTTCGGTGGTATGCGCGCCCTTGAGCTTCAATACATGCCTTGCAAACTCTATCGTGGCAAGCTGCATGCCGTAGCAAAGACCGAAATAAGGCTTTTTCTTCTCGCGGGCAAAACGAATCGCCTGAATCTTGCCTTCCACCCCTCGGGCGCCGAATCCTCCCGGAACCAGAATGCCATCGAATGCCGCAAGCTCCTTTACGCTCTTGGGATCCTTTTCGAATTTTTCGGCATCCACCCAGGTGATTTCATGCCGCGCATGTTCGGCGCTCGAGGCATGCTTGATCGCCTCAATGACCGAAATATAGGAATCGCTTAATGTGAAGTCGCCGATACCGAAATACTTGCCCACAACGCCGATTTTTACGACGCGTTGCGCCGTTTTGCCCCGTTCCACGAACTGGCGCCACGCCTTCAAATCCCTTCTGCGCGAGCGCAACCCAGCCTTGGCGAGAATCCGGTCGGTCATGCCGCCATTTTCAAAATTCATCGGAATATCGTAAATGGACTTCACGTCCGGTGCGGATATGACGTCTTCGATATCGAGATTCGAATTGGTGGCGACTTTGCGCCGCCGCACGTCGTCGATGGGTCGCTCGGACCTGCCGATGACGATATCCGGCTGCAATCCCGCCTCGTTAAGCATGCGAATCGCCGCCTGCGTTGGCTTGGACTTCATCTCGCCGATGGAGGGCGGCACGGGAAAATACGAAACAAGCACCACAAGGATATCCCCGGGGTGCTTGCGCTGCATAATACGCGCCGCTTCCAGAAACATGAGGCTTTGATATTCGCCGACCGTTCCGCCGATCTCCACGATGCAGAACTCGGCTTTATTGATGTCGGCAGCCTTCTCGAGCCTGCGAATAACCTCTTCGGGAATATGCGGTACCGGTTCCACACACCGTCCGCCGTACCCAAGGTTCCGCTCCTTCTCTATTACCGAAAGGTACACTTGGCCGTTGGTCATGTAGTTGGCCCGGGAAAGATCCGTATCCAAAAATCGCTCGTAATTACCAAGATCCTGATCGCATTCAAGGCCGTCGATCGTAACGAATACCTCGCCGTGTTCGGTAGGATTCATGGTGCCCGCGTCCACGTTCAGGTACGGATCGATCTTGACCGCCGTAACACGAAAACCGCGCGCCTTCAGAAGGAGCGCGATGGATGAAACGGAAGTGCCTTTGCCGATACCGGAGACAACGCCGCCTACGACAAAAATGAATTTAGTATTCTTTTTCACGTTGCCTCCAGTATAGCCCGCGGCATTAAAACCTGCAATTATTAAATCCTCGTATCTGTTGATAATACCGAAAGTAAAATCCCGCACCATGGTCTTTTGGTGCGGGAATGGATTATACTTACGTATATGCTTTTCGAAAACATTATAATAGCTCTTATAGGCGCCATCATCCTCTATACGGCCTTGCAGGGTGCCCCGCCACTGCCTTCAAAACCAGCGGTGATAGAAACAATGCGGAGATTCTTAGAGCCGAAACCGGGCGCGCGCATCGCAGACCTAGGATCGGGAGATGGCCGGATCGTGATGACATTGGCCGAAGACGGTGCCATGGTCGACGGCTATGAATTCAATCCATTCCTCGCCTTCTGGTCACGCAGAAAAGTAAAAAAAGCGGGCCTGCAGACGCATGCCCGTATTTTCCGCAAGAATTTTTGGAGCGTTGATCTGTCCGCTTACGACGCCGTTGTCGTCTTTGGCGCTCCGCATATTATGGAGCGCCTGGCCAAAAAGCTCCGCAAAGAGCTCAAACCCGGCGCCAAAATCTGCTCCAACGCCTTTATGCTCCCCGGCTGGACGCCTATTTTAAAAGAACATGGGGTTTTTTTGTATCAATTATAGCAGAAATCTAAGAAAAACTTGACAAGTATACATTTTTTGGTGTATAATGTAATTGTCAAACTAAGTGGCGGCTCTACATGCGGCCGACTTATACGAATTCTGTAAGATCTTTTCAAAGGAGAAAACGATGAGAAAAGTTTCAGCATTTGCGCTTCTGCTCGCATCCTTTGTGTTCGCAGTCACGCTTTCCGCTCAAGAGACACCCGAATGGTGGAATGAGTGGCACCCATCGGAAAAGATGATGATGTTGCACTACGCCATGGTCCCCACTCTCCGCGAGAACGTGATCAATGGCGCCTTGATTCAAGAAATCGAGGATCGCGTCAAGATCTACCCATACAGAGGCATCGGCATAACCCTACCGATCGGTATAAAAACAAATGAAAACCCGAACCTCGAGCTGGGTGTACGCATTGGCACCGTAGTACATGGATCACCTGCGGAACGGGCGGGGATCGAACCTGGCGATTGGGTGCTTACGGTGCGGGGTGAACGCGTTTGTGATGCGACGTCTTCGACGGTTCCATATCCAAAAAATTCCACCGAAGCGCAGCGGGAAGAAGCGTACAAAAGCGCCTATGCATGCGCCATGCGTGCGGCAAAACTCATTGGCGGATCGGGAGCCGAAACCCTGATAGAGATCGAACACGGTGGTGAGGGGTTTACGCGCACCTTTACCGTTAGCGTAGCGATCATCGATGTCGGTAAAGAGATCCCCGATCTTATCGCCGCACGTCTGCCGGACTGGGAACGGCAATTGGCGGCGCTGCGCGAGCCGATCGAAAAGCTCGAACAGCGGCTTGAGGCGGTTGGAGACGACGATAAAGAACTCCTTTCCATTTACAAGGAGTTCGAGCGATTGGAAACCGCGGCTTTCGCCCCCAATGCCGAAATACAAGCGGCGGAGGAAAAAATCTTCTCCGCCAAATAACCTCAGATTAGCGCATGTTCAATGCGCTAATCTAAAAAACCTCTCGAGTAACATCGAGAGGTTCTTTCATATAAGCGTTTTTATGGGGAATCGGATTTATTCCACCGTAATTTTCTCAATCTCATCGCCCTGCTGCACTTTCAATGCCACATCAAAGCCTTCCACCACTTTGCCGAACACGGTGTGCTTGCCATACAGATGCTTTTGCGCGGGACCCGTCACGATGAAAAACTGGCTGCCATTGGTAGCGGGGCCGGAGTTTGCCATGGCCAAATACTGCGTGTCGACGGGAAGCGAGGTAAGTTCATTATGATAAACATAGCCCTGCTGTTCAAGCTGGGTAATTTGCGCATCGGTAAGGCCCAATGACTTGGGATTTATTTCATCTTCGAATTGATACCCCGGACCCCCCATGCCATCGTTTGATGGGTCGTCATCCTTCGAATTCGGGTCGCCGCCCTGGATCACAAAATTCTCAAGAACCCGATGGAATTTCGTGCCGTCATAAAAACCATCCTTGGCGAGCTTTATGAAATTTTCAACCGTCTTGGGCGCAACTGCAGGGTAAAGATCAAGAACGATATCGCCCCTTGGCGTCTTAATGGTCGCTTTTGTTGTCTGCATGGTGGCTTCTTCCGCATCAGACGAAGACACAACCGAAATTTCGGGTGTTACGCCGCCTGTAGCTGAAGGATTACGATCCAAAAGATTCCAACCGACAATGCCCGCACCTGCCACCAATAAGGCGGCTACAATATACCCCCAAGGAAACGAGCGTCCCGAACCTTCCTGCATGCGCATCTGGTGCCTTTCCTCTTTAAGTTTTTGTTGTTTACCCATATATAAGGAGTGCCATGGTACCGAAGTACATGAGTACTTAAGTGTATAGCATGCCGCCTATGGCGGCTTCAATGATTAATTATATAAATTTAGAGCAAGGCTGAGAAGCCTCGATGCACTAAGCACACAGGCACTTACGCACTAGGGCACTTTCTTCCACGGCTTCTGGGGGAATTTTTGCACAAGATAGCGGTATCGGTCAACCCCGTTAGAGATAGAGGTGCGCTGCGAGCCCTCGCGATCTCTAACGGGGTCAACCCATTCACCCGTTTTCTCATCGAATAAGGGCGTGCCGCCGGCATAGAACGTGCCTTGCGGATCCCCATATTCATTCAGGTTTTCAGCAGCAAGCCACCGCGCCATTTGATCGCGCTCAATGCGAGCGATGGTCTTTACTAAAGGCGTCTGCGCCTCCAAGGTGACCAGGTATTGATCAAAACTTGCCCGAGCGCGGAAAATGGTCGCCAAAAAAATCGTCGCCCATACGACAA
Organism: bacterium; assembly: GCA_030699565.1. Classification (GTDB taxonomy): domain Bacteria; phylum Patescibacteriota; class Minisyncoccia; order JAUYLV01; family JAUYLV01; genus JAUYLV01. The sequence goes on along the minus strand of JAUYLV010000077.1, from coordinate 9,832 downwards.
TGACCACGACACCGATCTTCGTTTCGATCTTGACCGCGAGAAGATTGCGCACAATAAAGAGTACCGTAGTGCTGGAGTACCGAAGTACCTGAGTACTTAAGTGCTTGGATTACCGCCTACGGCGGCTTTATATGTATAAATCCTTAGCCCTTCGGGCACCTCATTTAAAAAGGAGGAATAACGTTTCGAACAAAGCGAGAAACATCAATACACTCACGCACCATGGAACTCGTGCACTTATGCACTTCCCGTCGGTGGTATCGGCGGCAACGGGGGCGGGCCTCCGGTACCGGCACCCTGGGCATCCTGCGGCGCTCGATATCCTTTCACGCGTTCATACAATTCCTGGTACTCGCGCAGAAGCTTTTCTTCCGCATCGGCAAGATTCCGGTGTAAATCCTCCTGGCGGGCATCGCGACTGCGCCGGGCAAGCCACACCAGCGCAAGCGCAATCAAAAGCAGAATCGCCAAAAGCAGATACAACGACGGCCAACGTACCAGATACGAAAAGATCCTGATACCTTCCCGGGAAATAACGCGTGGCGATCCCTCCACAAGATCGATCCGCTCCGTGGCATCGGTAAAATTCCCGGCTTTGTCGTATGCCCGAACGATCACCTGATACGATCCCCGTTCTTTGACGGAAAAACGCCAAGGACTCGATTCTTCCGTAAAAAAAGACGTCTGCGCGATTTCGTCTCCCGTAATTTTCAATGGCACGATCCGCACCTCATAATGATCGATGCCCGAAGCCCCGTCCGTGGTAAAAAATGAAAGTGTCGGCTGAGTGCCCGGCTCGTGCGGACCAGGCGGTTCTATGCCGACCGTAAAGCCGGCGGGTCCGGCCCGGTCTATGCGTACGATGTAATGCGTCGTTCCACCCCATACATCGCCGGAACGGGATCGGATATGAAAATACCAAATGCCGTCCTTAACATTCGAAAATACGGCCGACGTCCCCGCGCCTTCGGTTACTTCGTCGGGCGTCTCAAACGGATCCTGGCTGAAGGCATGGCTGAACGCATCCACGCCGTCGTCTTTTTTCCAAAAAAACGTCACATCACCGCTCCGATACCACGTATCGGCTTCGGCATGGGTGGGCGAATGCACCTCGGGGCCCTCGGGCGGAGGCAGTGCGATCGTAAATTTCGCAATTCCACGGTTTTCAAGAATATTGGTGGCATTGCCGTCATTAGCCAGCACCTGCGAAACTTCCGTAAATCGCAATTCGACATTCCCGATATCGCGCGCACGGAACACGGCGGTTGAAATGATGGCATCGGACGCGATGATGCCGGGATTGGGCACGCCGCCGCGAAACACGATTCTCCCTTCTACATTCGAATAGGTGGGCGGGGTAACCCATATGGAAACAAACGAGGTGCCGATCGAAGGATTGACGACCTGGATCTTGTCGGGAGGAAAAAGAATTTCCACTTCGATGGCGTTTATCGCCTCTCTACCGGTATTGAGCGCGAACGATACATTGAAGGTGCTGCCCAGAAAAAAACTCCCGCTCGCCGGCGAGATGTTAAGCGAAGCACCCGCACCGCTTGCGACATGCACAAAAATACTCTGTATGCCTACAGCTAATATAATGCCTAGAACAATAATTTTTGTATGTGATGACATTCGCAAGCGTAAATCTCAAACACCAAGCTACAAACATCAAACAATATAAGGTGTAGAAATTTCTTAAACAAACATCACTCCGTGTGTGTTTGGTTATTTTTTCTTGGTTATTGGTTATTACCTGTTTGGGTTTGGTGCTTCCGGCATCGCGGATTGAGCGGTTTGGGCGGGTCGCATCCTATAGGCTCCCAGCACGTCCTCGATATCATGTACTTCTTTGGTGATGCGGAACTCGATGAACGCCAGATCGCGCAAGAGCCGTTCGCGGCGATTTTGCTCTTCGGGGATCAGCGGCCTGATTTTCTGCAAAGCATCCAGATTCCGCAATTCCAACAACACATCCTCACGCAGCGTCTGAAACCCCAAGCGCAGGGCGTCTTCGGCCTCGTAGATTTCTTTCGCCAGTGACCGCGAAAGCCTGCCGACTCGCTTGCGCAGCATCACCAGTGCCGCCAATGCGGCGATAAACGCAAATGCCAATATCGCCCCACCAATGCCGTATGCGGAAGCAAAGGTGACGCGATACGGGCCGACCGACAAACCCGTAGCCAATATTGAAATCACCACTTCCGATTCTTTCGATACCGCGCCTTCGCTGTTTTCGGTATGCGCCGCGATACGCCAGTCGCCCCGCCCCTTGAGCGGTTTGCCGAAATAGTTCCAATTCCCCGCCTCGTCGCTCGCGATTTTTCTGGCCGTGGCTTCATTGCCTTCCGGATCGATAAAACGCACCACGACCGTACTTTTCGGGGGCGCCGTACCATCCAAAAACATCATCTCGTCATCGGCAAGCGTTTTGGGATACGCGGTTATGACCGGCGGAGCAAGTGCGTGAATCGTAAACTCCCGAAACGCATCCCGGGCATTGCCCGCCCGATCATACGCGATCACGCGCAACGCGTAAATTCCGGACTCAAGCGGTCCGATTTCAAGCGCCTGTTGCGCCTCCTCGGGATTGATACGGCGAGCCTCGTCACCCGGAAGTTGCAATGAATAATACGCAATGCCGCTCGAAAGATCTTTACTGGAAAACCGCACCTCGGGCGTGGGATCGGTAATATCCTGCCCGCCGATCACCTCGATATCAAAAGGCTCGGGCATGGTCGCATCAATCCGCACGCCGTAATGGGCGGCATCGGACCATCCGCCCGCGTTGCCGCCTCGGATATGAAAATACCAAACGCCATCCGCGGTATCGGTAAACGTCGCGTACGTGACGGCGCCATCGGAGGTTGTATCGGGCACGGTCGTGGGCGTGCGATCGAATACATGCGAAAAACTGGTCACGTCGGGCGCTGCCGTCCAGTTAAACTCCACGTTGCGCTTAAAATCCCACCCGCCGGAACCGCTCTCGGCCAAGCTGTTTACCGGGTGCGTGGGAGACGATACGACCGGTGAAGCCGGAGGATTGGGGACAATGGCGGATGGCGTCGGCAGCGGCAGGGGCTTGGGTGTTGGCGTCGAAGCCGATGCGGCATAATTTGCGCTCCGACTACCTTCCAGAATGTTCGTTCCCTGGCCGTCGTTAGCCAGAATCGCGCCGGACACGAAAAGGATCGAAACCGACCCCGCCGCCTTGGTGCGAAACGCCACCGAAAACAGCAATCCCGCCGGTCCGTTAAACCCGGGTGACGGAAGGCCCCCGCTGAACGTAAGAGAGCCGGAATAGTTCGAAAAAGTCGGCTCCTGCGTCCAGATGCTGAAAATAGACCCTTCGGTAGAGATAGAAACGGCTTCGAGCACGTCAGGATTATATGAAAGCGCCGCCTCTCCCGCATTAATAGCCTGCCCCGCGGTATCAACGCGCACGGCGACGGTAAACGTTCTCCCGACCGCATAGGAACCGGATGCGGGAGAAATATAGAGCGTGGCACCCGCACCGCTTGCGACATGCACTAAAATACTCTGTATGCCTACAGCAAGGGAGAAGCAAAGTATGATAAATGTGGTATTACGCGACATTCGCAAGTGCAAATTCCAAACACCAAGCTACAAACATCAAACAATATAAGGTGTGGATATTTTTTAATGGATATTACTCCTTGTGTGTTTGGTTATTGTTTCTTGGTTATTGGTTATTACCTGTTTGGGTTTGGTGGTAGCGGCATATCGGCGTCTGAAGCAGATGGGGGCGCTTGCGGCGGAAGCGGCTGGCGATTACGCAGTCGCTCATCGAATTCATGCGTAAAATGCTCGCCGAACCTCATATACTCCTTCTGCATCTCTTCCGAAAGCGACGCGATATCGTGCTTAACCCGAACGCGCATGGCACGGATATTGCGCAGAATGTACATGCCCCACAGGAATAGCACGATAACGACAAGTGCGCCGGACCCGTAGAGCACTTTAAAGGGAATAAAGTAATTCTTGAATCTGATCCCCTGGTCCGAAAGCAGGGCCACGGTCGGCGTGACCAGGCTCACGGTCGCATCTCGAATATTTCCGGCCTTGTCGAACGCCCGCACAATGACGGTGTACTTGCCGGGAAATTCCACGGGAACCTTATACGGACTTTCAGTTTCCACGAAAAACGGCGTAATATCCTCTTCCGACCCACTCGCTTCATCCACCCGAATAACCTTGACCGCATAGTGATCCGTTCCGGAATGAAGGTCTTTTGCCTCAAAAAATACCAACGGAGGCGTACCCAGTTGCGGCGCATATTCCGCGCGAGGCGTGAACGGCGCGGGCGGCACTGTGTCGATCCACACCGGAAAATGCGATGCCCCGCTCCAGGCGCCTTCTTGCGAAACACGCAAATGAAAATACCAGACGCCATCCTTCAGATCCGTGAATGAAGCGGTGGTATCCATTACGCGAATCTGCGCGGGCGGAAGATCTTCAACGTTCTCGCTTAACGTGTAGCTGTATCCGGCTGCGCCTTCGATAACTTGCCAGGTAAAGCGCGGCGCATTGTTTTGGTACCAACGGTTCGGGTCGGGGTTGGTCGGCGAAGATATTTCGGGTCCCTCCGGGGGTCTAACCCGAATCGCAAAAAGCGCCGATCCTCGCGTTCCCAGCACATCCGTTCCCTGTCCGTCGTGCGCCAATACCTTGGATGTACGTAAAATAGCAAGCGTCGCATCACCCGGCGCCACCGCACGGAATGTTAAGGTCGTAATAAGTCCGCTTGAGGTTTTAATGCCGCCCGCGATACCGCCGATCAGGCGCAACGTTCCCTCGGCATTCGAAAACGCCGGGGGAGAAAACCATGATTGAATGAATGAACTGCCGCCCGCAGGTTTCACCACCTGCAAAAGATCGGGTGGAAAGGTTATGTTAAGTTCTACCGTGTTGATGGTTTCCTCGTGGGTATCAAGTACCGCGGTTACGTCAAAAGTACTGCCAACATAATAGCTTCCCGTAGAGGGAGAAAACGAGAGTGAAGCGGTTTGGGCAGCTGAAGCACCGGTAACCGGTAGCCAGTAACCAGTGACCAGTACCAAGCAACCCGCAACCAGTAACCGGTAACCAGCAACTAGTAAAGATGAAAATGAATATGAACGCGAAAAGCCCCTTCGGCTTGGCTCTACGTTGATCGAGATATAACGTGATTTTAGGCGCAAAGACGGCATGATAGTAGTGTATCATGCCGAGAAAAAAGGCGTTGTGGGTGACGCTCGGTATTTGATTTTCAGCCGCTCTACGTAAACTCGGCAAATCGCGGCGGCGTTTTTAACGAGACATAAGCGCCCTACTCGCCCTTCGGACTCGGGGCACCCGCTTATGCCTCTAAACACCTTGCAATTTGCATCTCGTTTACCCCGTTAGAGAATGCCGCACGGCTTGCCGTAGAGTATCCTGTCTCTATGAGCATAGGATCTAATGCTCTTGTGCGAGTTCTCTAACGGGGTTGACGTAACGCTTTAAAAATCAAATGCCTCGCTTGTAGTTTGCTTATTGATGCCGTTATTTTGTCTCCGTACTTAACACCATATGGCTTTTATGCGTGTCTCTTCCGCAGCTTCCATCCGATAAACATTCCGGCAGCGAGCGCCAATATAGTAATGGTAATCACTATGATGGTTTTTTGTGATCGGGGGCGGCTCGGCACCCTAAGCGTCACCTCGCGCTCGTTGCCCGCTTTATCGATTGCGTAAACATTCACGACGCTTCCGCCTTCTTGGTTTTTCAACTCATAGGGCGGGTGGACACCTTTGACTCGGTCGAGCGAACCTTCCCGTATGTCGTATCGCGCAATTCCCGATAGAACGTCGCTGCCCGCGAATGTGGCGAACCAGCGGCCGTCATACACCGTTTCATCCGCACCCAGTTCAGCTTCAAAGCGCTCGGATGCCGCCGTATCGATCTGCACGCGAAAAGTTCTTACCGCGCTCCAAGAACCGCCTTCACGCTTTCCTTGACGAAGATGGAAGTAATAAATGCCGTCCTGGAGCCCCTCATATTTAATAGAACCATCGAATCGCAAATCGCCTTTCGGCTCATCGGAAACCTCGTCGGGAACCCCTGACGGATCGTGATCCAAACTATAGCTATATACCGCATCCGATGCCCATGCCCATGTCAAAAAAACATTCGGACTCCGATACCACTGCGTCTGGTCGGAGTGCGTCTGCGACGAAATCGAAGGCGTGGATCCGGATAAGAGAACTATGCGAACGGGCGTCTCAAGCACCGTTATTTCATCGGGAGTGCCAGCCCCGTCATTGAGCAGAACTTGCGAGGTCTGGCTCCATTGGAAGAGTCCTATTCCCGTCGCTTTTGCGCGAAACGTCACGCGGCCGATAAGCCCGGCCGGAAACATGCCGCCGTTGGGTATGCCGCCGGTGAATTGCACCGTACCGCCAATGTTATCGACCCGCGGATCCTGGATCCAAAGCGATATAATCGAATCCCCGCGCGATACGTCGGCTACCTCCAAAAGGTTCTGCGGAAACCCCAAGATAACATCTAACGCATTGACGCTTTTACCTTCCGTATCGAGCCTGGCTTCCACGATCACGGTCTGCCCCTCCTCAACCGCTATCTCGTTTTGGGGATTGAAGAAAAGGACGGAAGCGTTTGCGGAAGAAGTAACCAGTAACCAGTAACCGGTAACCAGTAATACGGAAAGTAACCGGCGACCGGCGACCGGCGACCGGCATTCTATAGGTTTGATATTTTTAATGTTATGCAGCATACGATATATATCACCTTAAAACACTTTAGGGTTTACTTTAGATCTGTCGAGCGGCTTCCCACTCGGCACTTTTTTATTTGTAAATCAAGAGATTGCCACGTCACCCGCCCTTCATTCACAAAAATAATTATATGGCGGGTTCCTCGCAATGACATCACCATATATGCCGAGTCATGGCGCGAGAGTGAGCGGGCGCTGCCGCCGGAGCAGCGCAACGCGTCTTTTTGAGATGCCTGCGCGAAGACAAGGCAATCAAAATCATATCGCCCATTGATACATCATCATGCTGAAATCCCGCAAATTTACGATACCATCTTTATTAATATCCACGCACGGATGCAGAGGATTCCGCGCCTGCCACCAGAACAACATTACCGAAAAATCCGTAAGATTGACCTTGCCGTCATAATTCAAGTCCGCGCCGCGGCATGCGCGTGGCGACGGCGATGGAGCGGGAACTTCGCCGGGAGTCTGGCCGCGCGGCACGATGCGGAAAAGCCGTGTTTCGGAAAACGCGCTCTGATCGCCATCCGAAGCGCGCACCATGGCGCGCGATGCATGATCCCCCAAGCCGAGCCGTTCGACCGAGAAGGCCAGATTCCACAACCCATCGCCGTCCGTAGGAACGCGCTCGACGATCTCATGCGAAGAATTCAATACCACGTTCACCTCGCCCGCCGGAAACGCGTAGCCGTCCAATTCCAGCATCTCATCGGGAAAAAAGATCTCACGATTTGCCACAATGGTGGGCGGAATAAAAATGCCCGAGATCGTGGTCGTCATGCCGGTTATGACATTGATCATAAATGAAAGCGTAAGCGACTTGCGCCCCCTTTGATCTTCGGCGAACACGCCGAACATATATACCCCGCCTTGCACGGCGGAAATTCGCGCCTCAAACGTGCCGTCATCGCGCGCACCAAGCGCGGAAGCTACCGATCCGTTACGCAGAACAGTAATTATTGCTTTTGAATACGCCTTCCCTTGCAAAACAACGGTGGTTTCTCCTGCGGGAGGCAGAACAGTACCCCCTCCGCCGGACGATGGCGTTGCGGATGGTGTCGGCGTGGGCGTAGGCGTAGGCGCAGTCCCCGTTATCGTCACCGAAATATCAAACGAGGAGGTAGAAGACTGCGCATATGAGAAAAGAGGAGTCATAATGACTCCTATTGCAAGTACAAACCTCGCCAACAATATTCTTTTTCGCAGGGTCATCTCCGCCACCCATTATGCAAATTTCTAATTTCTAATTTCTAATTTCTCCCGACTTCATTTTTAATCTAAAGAAGTCGGGATCCCGCCCATAGCGGGATAAACAAGTAATGTGTTTCAGTGCCTGTTTAGGTAAATTAGATTAATTAGGTTAATTAGAAATTTCTGTATTCTGTTCCCCCTTGAATAAAATCTTAAACGCCATCGCAAAGCGCTTTCGCGTCTTAATAAGAATGACACCAATCACCACCAGAGCGCCAAATAGTTCAAGCGCAATCTTCCAGGGAAAGACCCAAAAGGTCGTTGTGGCGGAAAACGGCGTATTCGAAATACCGAAGCTGCCCACAATCGTCGCAGTGAACTTGCCCATCGGATACCGCCTCTTCCACTCTTCATCGATGCGCCGGATATTACCCGGAAGTATGCGCTTGGGCTCAAGTTCGATCTGATCGACTTTATTGCCGAAATAATCATGGATCGCAATGAATCCGATGGGCTTTACGTGTACCGATCCGGTATTTTCAAGACGTATCAACATTGGAACCGGCCCTTGGGCACTGAACGACGGAACGACAAATTCGCGGATAAAAAGCTCCTCGCGAATTGCGCCGGAAACGGACAATAACACCAGCGACCCGACTTTCGGCGCGATGGCCGCACCCGTAACGCCCAAGGTGCCTTTGATGGTGGCAAGAATCGTTCCGTAATGACCGCCGGGTTCGGCGTTTGCGGGAACGCGAATGGTGAAGGTAATGATCTGCGTCTCGTCCGGTCCAAGCGTAAACTGCTTGGGTTCGGCCGTGATCCATTTACGCATCGAGAACGTTTCGTCTTCACTTACCTCGACGATCACATCTCCGTCTTCGCCCGCTGCCGTAAAATCCTCAATGTCCATGTCGAAAATAACCGAAGCATCCGTCGGATTCGTCACCCGAATCACATTAGATATAACCTCGCCGGGATTTGCGGTAAGTTCGAATGTCAGCGGAGAAACCATGATGCCGGCTCCTTGCGCGAACACAAAAAGCGGCGCAAAGACGCCGAAGATAATTGCCGCATGTGCCAAAATCCTTCGAATCATACGCCGAGAAATGCTAAACTCGTCGGATTCACTTTACCATAGTCGGCACCTTCAAACAATGCGCTTGTGCACAATTCATACACATTAAAATACCGACCCCGCGATGGCGGGGTCGGTCGATAAGATCAATGATTGCAATACTAGTGCCGTCACAAATTATTTTAGCAACCGATACGAGATAAAAATGGTCTTGAAATGGACATGCTTAAGCGCAGTGATCATACGAAATTAATCTGTAACGGTACTAGAATACGGGTGTAGCGATAAAGCTTACCTGGTTCGTATAGGTACCCGCACCCTGGGATGCCGGCGCGCGCAATCGGAACTTTGCCTTGGTAATCACTTCTACGGATGTAGCACCGGTCAGGCCCGCATACTTAGCCGGCGTCTGGCCCACAGATTCATTGCCGATTGGCGCCCAGTTATTGCCATTGTTCCAGTTTGGGTCGGATGTTGAACAGCTTGTACTTGTAGCATCATGGAAACAGGATATGCCAAGGCCATTTCCGCTACCGGCCACCGTAAAGGCCGCTGCCGTAGATGGCGTATTTAAACAACCACTTGCATCACAATCGGCATCGGGGATAGTGGCTCCACCGCCCGTGCGAAGCGAATGATCTTCGCGCGTTCGGATGGTAAAGCCGTTCGCAGCATTGGTGGTTATGGACGTCTTAAGGCAGCCCTGATACATCGTGGAAACATTTATGGTACCAAAGGGAACTGACGAGGCAGTGGTAGTAACCGTATCCACGGTTTCACCATCATTA
>JAUYLV010000073.1 GCA_030699565.1 bacterium | reverse complement strand
TGAGGCTCGATTTGCGCATTGGCGGAAACGCGATTCCATAATTCTTTATTCGAAAAAAAACATTATCGTATGGTAAATTCCGCACCTACAATGCCTGATGTTCCGGCGCCGCCCCCCACGGTCTATTTCGACCATCCGTATTTTCGCCTCTCCCCCTTTGAACGGCATGGAGCGCGATTCGCATTCCGATTACTCTTTGGCATTGCCCTGGCGATAATGGGGCTATTGCTCTATGCCGGATTCCCCCGATTTGCGCTCACGGCCGAAGTTGAGGATCTTTTTCGCTTCTCATTCGAAGGCCTGATGGCGCTTTTTAATGCGGAGTTTTCGCTGGGACTTTTGATTGCGTTTTTTTTGGCGCATGAAGCCGCCGAATACGGACGGGGCGCCGATTCCTTGATTGCGCTGGCGCGGAAGCGTGCCATTCCGGACCGCATCAACGGCGCCGATTTTTTGCATCCGGATACGCATCACATCATCGAACATATCATCGACCACATGCGCGACAAGGACATCGACGCCCTAATCCCCGCGGTGCTTGGTGAAACCCTCACGCACCCCCGCCTGCAAAAAGCCTTCGCGTATCTGGAGATCGATCGGAAAGCGTTCGCCGCGGATCTTAAAAATCTCCAGGGCATTCTCGACTACGAATTCGAGCCGGAAAAGCTTTTTTCGTACCGCAGCCAGGTGTTCCAACGAATCCTCCGTGAAGGCATGATCGAGGCTTCGCGGCTCGGACACGAATACGTCATGCCGGAAGATCTGATGCTTGCGGTGCTCGACGAGGACATCCAGGCTTTAAAGACGTTTTTGGCGCGCTGGAATATCGGCCAGGACGACTTGCGCACGATCGCCCGCGTCATCAACGTCGGCGGGCGCCGCACCCGCCGCGTGGGAAGCAGGCGCCGTACGGTCAAGCACCAGGTCATGAACCGCGCATGGACCGCCCGGCCCACGTATGCGCTTGACCGGTATGCCCGGGACCTTACGGATCTGGCGCGTTCGGGCATGGGCGGTTTTATGATCGGCCATAACGCGGAATTGGGAGCGATCATAAGAATCCTCAACCGCGCAACGAAGAACAATGTGCTCCTGATGGGAGATGCCGGTAGCGGCAAGACAACGATCCTTGAATACTTAGCGCGGCTGATCGCACGGGAAGACGTACCGGAAAAACTGTTCGATAAGCGCCTGGTAGTGCTCGACGTGGGCACGCTCGTAGCCGGCGCCCGCACCGTGGGAGATCTGCAAGCCCGGGTCGTCTCCGTCATTGATGACATCATTAAGGCGGAAAATGTGATCCTTGCGATACCGGACATCCATACAATCCTTACCGCGGGCCAAAACGAGGGTATTTCGATCTCTACCGTGCTGGGCCCGGTGTTTGCGCAAGGGGCATTTCAGGTGATCGGCCTTACGGATGCCAAACAGTACCACGCGCTCATCGAGCCGCACGCGGAATTCAAAAACCATTTCGACATGGTCGAGGTGAATGAAATCGCTCCCGACGAAACCCTGGAAGTGCTCGCCATCTACGCACGGACGCTCGAGGCCTCCGAAGATATCGTCGTCAGCTTCCCCGCCCTTAAAAAAACCGTTGAACTTGCGGGACGGTATATACACGACAAACTGTTTCCGGCCAAAGCCATTGATCTGTTGGGCGAGGGCGTGGAACTTGCCAAGCGCAACCGCAAAAAAACACTAACCCATGAAGACATCGCCTTTTTGGTTTCGGAGCGCACGGGCATTCCCGTAAACACCGTCACCGAAGCCGAATCGGCAACGCTCTTAAACCTGAATCAGGAACTGCACAAGCGCATCATCGACCAGGAAGAAGGAGTAAATGCCGTAGCCGACATCGTACGGCAAAGCCGGGCGGGCGTGCGCAGGCAAAACGCTCCCGTGGGCAGTTTTCTGTTCGTCGGCCCCACCGGCGTAGGCAAGACCGAGACCGCAAAAGCGCTTGCCGAGGTGTATTTTAAGAGCGATAAGGCTATGGTCCGGTTCGATATGTCCGAATACCAGACGCGCGAATCCGTCTACCGGCTCATCGGCTCGCCCGATTCAGACTCGCCCGGCCAACTCACCGAACGCCTCAAGCACAATCCGTACTCCCTGCTGCTGTTGGACGAGTTCGAGAAGGCGCATGCCAACATTCTCGATATCTTTTTGCAGATCTTCGACGACGGCCGCCTCACCGACGCGCACGGCACGACCATCGATTTCACCAATGCCATCATCATCGCCACCTCAAACGCGCATTCCCTGTTCATTCTCGAAGGCCTCAAAACCGGAAAGGCCGTCGCATCCATCGCCGCCGAACTCAAAGACAAGCTCACAACGTATTTTAAGCCGGAACTCATAAATCGCTTCGATGAGATTATTGTGTTCAAGCCGCTGGAGCCGGAACACATCTTGCGCATCGCGGAACTCCAGTTAAAAGCCCTGTTCGTGCAGCTTGAACGCGAACGCGGCATCAGGCTCGGCATACGACCCCAGGCAACCGAACTTCTTACGAGACTCGGATATGACCCCGCATTCGGCGCCCGTCCTCTGCGGCACGTGATCCGCAAACGCATCCGAGATTTGGTGGCAGAAGAGATCCTCAAGAACAATCTTGGACGGGGAGAGGCGGGAATCATCGACGTGCAAAACGGGGAATTTACGATTGTAAAAACCACGTAAAAAGCCGGGTTCAGTAAAAATCCATCACGATACGTGATGGATGGCATGTAATTCCCGTTATCGAGATAGGGTAAGCTTCTTAAAAGCCTCCCGCGCCTCTTTGTAAGCGGTAAGCGCACTCTCCAATTCCGTCCTCTTTTCATCGGCCGCAAACATCAAAGCGAACCGATCCGACAGCGTAAGCGCGTATTCTACATTCTTAACCAGAAGCGCGCGTTCGGCCCTGCGAACCTTTTTGACAGCAGCAAGCATTTCGCCATTAGATGCGGCAACCATAGACACCTCCCCGATATTCAAAAAAAAAACGAATAGCCAACGCCTAGTATAACCAATTCCTCTCCTGTGTCAAATAAAACCATTATCGGCATCGACATCCGCATACTCGTACTCGGCAGGCGAACGGGCGTTGAAGAATACCTCATAAATCTCCTGCCACGCATGGTGGAACAAAATCCGGACGTTACGTTCCGGTTATTTTATAATGCATGGCATAAACCGGCGGAGTTAAAAGCCTATCGCGGCTTTGATTTTGCAAAATGGAAAAATGCCGAACTTTGCGAGTTTTCGATACCGAACCGCTTCGCGCTGTTTCCCCTCAATGCCCTGCTGCATTGGCCGAAGATCGACCGCCTCATCGGCGGCTGCGACGTTTTTTGGAGTCCGCACATTTTCAATGCCGCAATCTCCCCGGGCACGCGGCATGTGGTGACCGTGCACGACCTGGCATTCGAACGGTATCCGGAATATTTTTCCCTGGGAAAACGCCTATGGCATACGATGCTGATGCGGCCTAAAACGCAACTGGAGGGCGCCGATCATCTCATCACACCTTCCCATTCAACGGCTTCCGACCTGCAAACCCTCTATAAAATTCCCGCATCCAAAATAACCGTGATTCATCCGGGTGTCGGCGAGGAATTTCGGCCCGTAAAACCAAACCCCGCCGATCCTTCCCTTCGCGCCAAATACCGCCTCCCGGAACGCTTTATTCTTTACTTCGGCACCATCGAGCCCCGAAAGAACATTGGCGGCCTCATTCGCGCCTTTGAAATCTTAAAAAGCACCGAAAGCGCCTCCAACCACTCCGTCACTCCGTCACTCCGTCACTCCGTCACCAGCCAATTAAAGCTGGTTGTGGCCGGCTCCCCGGGCTGGCTTTACGAGGATGTATATAAAGCCGCGAAAAAATCTTCGTTTGCTTCCGACATCATCTTTCCCGGCTTCATCGCCGAAGAGGATACATGCGCCCTCTACAATCTTGCCGATGTGTTCGTCTATCCGAGTTTTTTCGAGGGGTTTGGATTCCCGCCGCTTGAGGCCATGGCGTGCGGTGTGGCGGTGATCACATCGAACCGATCGTCGCTTCCGGAAGTGGTCGGCAACGCGGCCATAGTGATCAATCCGGACAAACCCGGCGAGATCGCCGATGCGCTCCAAGTCGCATTGCATGATTCTGCTACGCGCCAGATTCTAATCACTCAAGGCATTACGCGCGCGCGGACGTTTTCATGGAATGCATGCGCAACAAAGACCATGGAATGTCTTTTACATGGCGTCCGATAGGATGGTGAAAAAATTCCGGCAAAGAAAAAATCCCGCGCGGTGCGGGAATTTTATTTGATCAGTCCCTGTCGAGATCGACAAGCGGAATGATATGGCTTTCGAGAAAGCGATAGCGCTTGGCGCGTACGCCGCCGGCAACATGCCGAAAGGCTTCGTCGTTATTATGCGCAAGCTCCCAAAAAAGCTGTCGGATGCGGAGGCGGGCTGACTGGCAATACGCATCGCAGAGCTGCCAGGCCTCGTCGCCGACGTTGGGGGCGATATGCGCCGCATGCGCGCAACTTGCCGACATTGCGGCAAGCTCGGCCATGATCCAGAAAAATCGCTCGAGTGTCAGCTGCATCTCCGATAACGCCGCCTTATGGGCATTCGCTTTCATCATGAATGTGCGCACGAATTTGCGCGCATTGCGTTCGACAAATCGCAGATGCTCTTGCGCCGCCGAGGGAATATGCGCATTCGCATAAAGCGCACCCGGAACGAACAGTCTTGCGTAGTCCAGCGCCAGTGACGCGCGCATACCCGTTCGGGCAACCACGCTTCCGGAACCCAAAAGCGTCTCACCCTGCTTGATGAGCTCGGCAAACCCCTCGCGCATGCACCACTGACTTAAGATCTGGGTCGAGCCCTCGAATATCCGGTTCGGCCGGGCATCGCGCCACATGCGTTCGACGGGCGCGGCTTCTTCGCGCCGCGAAAGCGTCTCAAACGATTCGTAACCCGACCCGCCGAACAACTGCATCATGTTGTCAATGACCTGCCATCCGCGCTCGGTCGTAAATACCTTGGTAAGCCCCGCAACCAGCCGGGCATCCTCTCCGCGATCCACCAGCGAGCCGGCATATTCCACCAGCGCCTCCATAGCGAATATCTGGGCTGCCGCGTTGGCAAGCATGCCCGAACCGATCAGTTCGTGGTCACCGATGGCTTTTCCCCATTGATGACGACGGTCCGCCCGCCAACGCATCGCCAGAAATGCCTGCTTTGCCTGTGCTGCGGCACCCGCAGCGATCGCGATGCGGCCGGTATTGAGCGCTTCCAATGCGATGCGAAACCCTTCGCCCTCCTTGCCGATCCGCTGATCAACGCTCACATACACGTTATTAAATTTCGGATTGGCGTTATGGATCCCTCGCATGCCGGAAAAGTAATTCCGGGGACCGACGACAACGGTTTTGCCGGTGTTGGTCGGCACGATGAACATGCCGAAGCACTTGCTATTGGCGACCTCATCGGGCCGGTCGACGATCTTGGTGACGGTCGCAAAATACCTGGCGAGCGCCGTCGTATCGTCGAACGCCGCATTGGTCGTGTATTGCTTCTGGCCTACGATCTCATAGCCGACAACATTGCCGCCCGCGTCGCGCTTGCGCAATGCGTATGCTTCCATGCTCGCCGGATCCGATCCGACGTTCTTTTCCGTAAAGCAGAATCCGGACGGCCATTGCGTCAGATCGGGCAAATACCGCTTCTGTTGTTCCGGTGTTCCGTATTTAAGCACGGGAAACTTGGCGCCGATCGTGTTGTCGGCCGACAGAAGAATCCAGACGGCGGACGATCTGCTGGCCGCCAGCGACATGATGTGGTTGTAGCCTGCCTGCCCCAATTCCTTGCCGCCCCAGGGGGTTTGAGGGATCTTCAGCGCGAACATTCCTTCGCGCGAAAGATACTCGATGTCTTCCATCAGCATACTGCGCGACCGCTCCATCTGGCCGACATCGAGCGATGTCAGATACGATCGCAGTACATCGCCTACCATCGCTTCGCGCAATTGCCTTTCGGCATCGCCCGAAGCTTGCGGCCAGGGAAAAAGCGCTTTAAACGGCGCCTTTCCGTAAAACAGGTCGGGAACGAATCCGTGGTGCTTGCGCTTGTCGCGCTGCTCCTCGGCGATCTGGACTCCCTTTCCCATCTTCTCCAGCATGGCTTTCCTCCTCGCTATTTGGCAGAAAAATTGATTGTCTAAGAACCAATTGGCATCCTACGCTTCCGAGTAAAAAATTTCAACCCGCCCAAGTTTTTGCTCTTTATGAGCGTATTACATGATTCTTCCCAACCTTGCATTAACACTTTCCAATAAATTATGTAAATTTTTTCTCGCGGAGCAAAAATTTTGGCGGGCAACCCGCAAAAAAAACCGCCCCAAATCGGAGCGGTTTTTTTAGAAATCGAATTGATCCTACATGACGGCTTCCTTGACTGCCTTGGCAACGCGAAACTTCACCACCGTCTTTGCCGGGATCTTGATCGACTCGCCCGTCGCGGGATTCCGGCCCATTCGCTCTGCGCGGTTCACCTTCACCAGTTTTCCGAGATTGCCGACCACGAACTGGCCGTTCTTTTTAACCTCGCTAATCGCCAGATCATACAGCGAATCCAGATACCGTTTGGTGTCGGCTTTCGACATGCCGATTTTTTCGGCAAGCGATGCGATAACCTGCGCTTTTGTCATTTTTGCCATAAAAAAAGAAGTTACGGCTAATATCACAGATGACCGCGCTCTCCCTCGACCTCGGTAACCCCGGAGGCGCGCTACATAGTTATGACACCAGTATACAACATCAAAAAACCCCGTCAAAGCTTACAATGTGTACATTTTATATTGACACTTTAGCTAAAATATTGCTTTACACCCTACTCGGCATGAAGTCGCTCACCAAGCTTGCCCACGCGATCCTGTAATGACGGAAATATCGCGAGATTTGGGTCTTTTGCAAGCGTTTGACTTGCGGCTTCGCGCGCCGCCTCGATAAGCGCGGGATTGCGCAGGGCTTCCATGGCAATGTCCGGCATGCCGGATTGCTCGCCCCCCAACAATTCACCCGGACCGCGCAGGTCCAAATCGATCTCGGCAAGCGCAAAGCCGTCTTTGGCTTCCGTAAGCGCTTTTAAGCGACTTGCGGTTGCGGCTGCGGCGGAATCGGATAAGAGCAGGCAATACGACTTGTGCTCGCCCCTGCCCACGCGCCCGCGGAATTGATGCAATTGCGCCAATCCGAAGCGATCCGCGCCCTCAATGGCGATGACCGTCGCATTCGGCACATCGATGCCGACCTCGATCACCGACGTCGAAACCAACAGATCGTATTCGTGCGCGATGAATTTTTCCATCACCGCTTCTTTTTCCTTGGGCTTCATGCGGCCATGCAGCATGGCGATCTTAAGATCGGGAAAAATGCTTTTGGACAGTTTTTCGTACTCGTCCTTCACCGCCTTCACGTCCGACCATGCCGAGCTTTTTCCGCGTTCGGGCGCGCCGATTGCCGCCACGCGCGCCTCGCCAGTTTCCGAAGATTCGATCCGGGGGCAAATGACGAATACCTGCCGCCCTTCCTGTGCCTGCGACCGCATGAACGCATACGCCTCATTCCGCTTGTGCGGGGGAATAATACGCGTTTCGATATGCTGGCGTCCGGCGGGCTTGGTTATGATACGGGAAAGATCCAAATCACCGTACACCGCAAGCGCAAGCGTACGCGGAATGGGCGTTGCCGACATCGACAAAAAATGCGGAGCCACACCATCTCCGGATTTCTTCAAAAGTGCGGCGCGCTGGTCAACGCCGAAGCGGTGCTGCTCATCAACCACGGCAAGCGCCAGATCGTTATACGCGATTTTGCCGGAAATAAGCGCATGCGTTCCGATTATGACCTGGATCTCGCCCGATGCGGCACGCGCGGAAAACAGCTTTGCGGATATTTTTTTCTCCACGGCGACGCCGCCCTGCCGGATAAAAATCCTATGCTCCGATGCCGTCGCCAGACCAACCGAAATGTTTCGGGATGACAGCAGGCGCCGGGCGCCGGCGAAATGCTGCCGCGCAAGCACCTCGGTGGGTGCCATGATCAATGCCTGATATCCCGCTTTTGCGGTTTCATACGCCGCCAAAAAAGCCACGATCGTCTTACCGCTACCCACATCCCCTTCAAGCAGCCGTTGCATCGGATAGGGCTTGGCGATATCCTGCAAGATGTGCCAAGCCGCTTTGCGTTGATCGTCGGTAAGCGTAAACGGCAACCCGTCGACGAATGATTTTACGAGCGACTGATCGAACGGAACGGCATGTGCGGACTGACGCGCGCGTATGCGGCGAAGCTGAAGCATCCGGACCTGATGAATGAACAATTCTTCGAACCGGAATCGTCGCCGCGCCTCCTCCGCCTCTTGCGCATTCGCCGGAAAATGCGCGGCGCGCAACGCCTCCATAAGCGGTAAAAATCCTTCGCGCTCGCGCACGAACAGGGGAAGCGCGTCGGACATTCGCGCGGCAGCCGGCAGGTGCCTAGCTACAAGGATCCGGATGGCGCGCGAGGTGATGCCTCTTGTTTCACGATATACCGGCACCAAACGTCTGGTGTGGATGGCTTCATTGCGGTTTGCGGCTTCGGTTATTGGTCGTAAAGGTTGTTGGTTGTCGGTTAGTGTTTCATATGCGGGATTTGCGAAGTAGAGACCCTTCTTGTTCGCGTAAACCTTTCCCGCTACGGCGATGGACATGTTTTTATGAAACGCCTTCAATAAATAAAACTGATTGAACCATACGATGCGAATCGATCCCGTCCCGTCGCGCAACACCATTTCTATTAATTGCATCTGCCGCCGCCACGCGCGCACCGATTGAATGCGTTCGATAACCCCCTCAACCGCGACCGTCTCCCCCCCGACAAGATCCTTGATCGGCACCACCCTTGTAAAGTCATCGTAACGGTACGGCAGATAATATAAAAGATCCTCGACGCAATGAATGCCGAGGCGAGAGAGCTTCGTTGCCAAAGCTGGGCTTTTGGTAAGCATGTAGTTTCCCCTCAAAGAGGGCTCCACAAAACGCCCTACAATTGGTAGGATACTAGTACCGTTACAAATTGGTTTCGCATAATCATCGCGCTCATATATGTCTATTTCAAGCCATTTTTACCTTGAAATGGTTACAGAATTAATTTGTAACGGCACTAGTAGAAAAGCGGATAAATCAGCGATATCACCATAGAAAGTGACACGACCGCAACCGCAAATGTCCAGATAATTTGAATGATTTTTTTCTTTTTCCGCATATGCGTGTGGTGATGAAATTTTGAACTTCACCAGCATAACACGGAATAATCTCCAAAACAATGGTGTTTTTCAGATCAAAACTTGTCCTCGTTGCCGCCCTGCTGCTCGCCGGCGCATTCGGAACGCTGACATGGCGGCTTTACCATACGGATCAGGCGCTCTCCGAAAAGATCGCCCTTTTGGAGCAAGATATTCGGGAGGCGGAAGAGCAGAATCGGCAACTCTCCAAACTTGTTGAATATTTTTCGACACCGGATCATCTCGAAAAAGAAGCTCGCGCGCGCTTTAATTTAAAAAAGCCGGACGAGGAGGTACTGGTAATCCCTTCGCCGGCCCCGCTGCCCGACCCCACGCCCTCACCGATCGTTATGGAAACCAAGTCGAAGTTTTCTTTCGATACCGTAGCGGATTTTCTGCGAAAGCTTTTGAGCAGGTCAACACGCACCGAAACAAAGGCGAATATTGATGAAAATTGACCTATTTGGTAATCTTGCGCTATACACGAACATGCTAAATCGCGGGATTAGTACAGTGGCAGTATACATGCTTCCCAAGCATGAGATGCGGGTTCGATTCCCGTATCCCGCTCAATGAATTTTTCTTACAGACTACAAAGATGCGACATGGATAGTCCCGAGCACAATACACCATCCCTGAAACTTTCTCAAAAACATCGCATTCGTATGCGTTGTTTTTGTTAATACAAAAATTGTGTCCTAGGTATGGTTTATTATAGCTATTTTTTGGCTTTTTTTGGCTTTTTTTTTAAATTTTGACAATTATTGTTTAGTATGTGCTTGACATTTATCTTTTTACATGATAATATTAATTCCTGTAACTCCCTAAAACATAAATCTTTATTCCGTCCTTCATGCTGATTTTAACTTCTATACAATTTTCATCCATGAACACTTCATTAACGCTTCAAAATCGCGCGATAGAGTTGCCGTATGGGGGCACAATGAAACCCTAAAGTTATAAGCGATATGGCCCGCCAAGGCAGTCATGCTTTGGATTTTATTTTTTTTATGACCATAAAACTTGCGGGAAATCTGCAAACACGAATAGCGCATTTCGCCGAACTACCCCTTCCCTATTGGAAGGCAGCCGCATTGACGGCAAAAATTACCTCGATTGCCATTGTCTATATTCTGGCGGCGCTATTCGGATTACAGTTCGAGCCGGTGGGCGGATTTGCAACATTCATATGGCCGCCAAGCGGTATAGCCTTGGCAGCGGTGCTCCTCTGGGGCATCCGCGTCTGGCCGGGCATTTTTTTGGGAGCCTTCGTGGCGAACTGGATTACAGGGGCTGCCGTTCCGGCGGCAATCGGCATCGCGTTCGGCAATACCCTGGAAGCCATTGCTGCCTTTGCGATATTGCGCCGGTTTAAGTTCAACCATGCATTTGAACGTACCCGAGACGCAACATGGTTCATCGCAACCGCAGCAATCTCGCCCATCATCGCCGCAACAATGGGACCGCTTGCGCTTTCTATCGCGCATAATCTTTCGCCGGTGGCGTGGTGGGAGGCGTGGTACGCATGGTGGATCGGTGATGCGCTGGGCATGATGATATTCGCACCGCTTATCCTGATATGGACCGTGCGGCCTCGATGGCACCCGTTAAAACGCCCGCTTGCCGCCATTGAACTGATATGGTTCGCGTGGATCGTTACGGTCATTGCCGTGAATGTTTTTACAGGACGCATAGGCAGCAACACGCATATGCATCTGCCTCTTGCGCATCTGGCGTTTATTCCGCTTGTGTGGGCCACGTTCAGATTCGGCCGACACGGCGTCGTTGCCACGGTGACCGTAATATCTTTTTTTGCCGTTGCCGGTGCCTTGGCGGGAGCCGGGCCATTCGCACGCGAGACACAATTTGAAAGCCTGTTTTTTCTCAATCTTTTCATTGCCACGCTTTCCGGCACGGGACTTATTCTTACCGCAACCGAAACCGAGCGTCGACACCAAAACGCGGATCTTAAAACATTCAACCATACATTGGAAGCTATGGCGCAAGCGCGGCTGGTCGCCTTACAGGAGCGTGAATACCAATACGGCATTCTCATCGAATCGGCGCCCGACATCATCGCCATCATCGATGCCAACGGCATCATCAAATCGCTCAATACGGCATTCGAAAAACTGACCGACTGGCCGCGTACGGCATGGATCGGAAAGCATTTTTCCAGATTGATGCACCCCGATGAAATGCGCGCCGTCGTGGCACACGAGACCCGGGCACATAACGGTCGCGCATTAATCCCCCCAACCGAATATCGCGTGCTAAGAAAAGACGGTTCATGGCTCGATATTGAGGCATTATCCCGTCCCATTAACCTGGTGAATGCCGACTCCGGCCAGATAGTGATCGCGCGCAGTATCGGCGAGCGGAAAAAGATCGAAGCGGAACGCGCGCAGTATGCCGCAACACTCGAAACAAAAGTCGTCGAGCGAACCTGCGATCTTGAAAACACGGCGGCGGCTCTCGCTAAGTCGCTTGCGACCGTGGAGCAGGAAAAAGCCAAGGCCGACGCGATTCTTGAAAGTATTCTCGACGGCGTCATCGAAATAGATAGGCATCGCCGCATCACGTTCATAAATGAGGCTGCGGCCAATATGCTTCGACTTGATCCAATCACGTGCAAGGGCCGGCCGCTTGATGAGGCTGTCGAGCTGGTTACCCCGGAAAATGCGCCGCATCCCGCCGCGCCAATTCAAAAAGCCATCGCCGAGGGCATCCCCACATCGACAACACCGCCAAGTTCCTTCGCATGGCATCGCAAGGACGGATCGATATTTCCGATCGCCCTGACGGTCTCGCCTATACGGCTGGCGGGCGTGATCACCGGCGCACTCATCGTTTTCCGCGACATCACCAAGGGGCGGGCGATCGACCGCGCGAAGAACGAATATATTTCATTCGCGTCGCACGAGTTACGCACGCCGTTGTCACTGATCGCACTCAATGCGCAGTTGCTGCTGTCCGCGAAGCATCCGTTGCAGCCGTCGGAACAGCATGAATGCATCCGGGAAACCTATGAGGCATCCCTGCGCATGAGCGAGATCATCGAAACGCTCCTAAATATTTCGCGCATCGAAAGCGGACTTGCGGTCATTGAACACGAACCTATCGCCCTGCAGGATCTGGTTGCCGGGCTTCTTGCCGAAATTGCGCCTCGAAGCAAGCTTAAGAACGTGCGCTTTAAAACAGCCATTCCCGACGACATGCCTTCGGTGACAGCGGATAAAAAATTACTCGGTATCGTTCTGCAAAATCTGCTCACCAACGCGGTCAAGTACAATATGACGGGTGGCAGCGTCACCATCGGCGCGACCCATGATCCCCACGAGATCATTATCAGCGTCAAAGATACCGGGATCGGCATACCGCAGGATCAGCAGGGGCGAATTTTTCAAAAACTTTATCGGACAGAGAAGGCCAAAGAAATCGAACGCGAAGGCATGGGACTGGGGCTCTATCTTTCGCGCATAATCATCGAGAAGCTCGGCGGCCGGATATGGCTAGATTCTGCGGAAAACGAAGGCAGCACATTCTTTGTTGCGATCCCAACCCATCAGAAGAGCTAAATCGCGCATTGTCGCATCCTCCGAACCCATACAAAGTCGGATGACAGGGCAAATTCTCATTTATTGGCTTGGAAAAGGCGGTTTCTGATATTTTCTGGATAGAAGCAGCGGGAAGCGCCGGTAAGGTACATAAAATATTGACTTTCTTTAATTTTTATTGTAGAATATATAATAACTTCATGAAGTATTCATTTTGCTCTATTATGCTGAATTTCTAACATAATTAATGTTCATGGACATGCGGCAATTAACAAACCGCGGCAGTGAACAAGATCATTTATGAAAATACTTCTCGTCGAGGATGAGGAGAAACTCGCAAAGTCCCTGCAGCGCGGACTTGAACAGGACGGCTATACCGTCGACTGCGTATTTGACGGAGAAACCGCCCAAAAACGCATCGAACTGCATCACGAGGATTACGATCTGGTCATCCTTGACCTGATGCTGCCAAAACGCAACGGTCTGGATATTTGCCGATCGATCCGGAGTCAGAATATAACGATTCCCGTACTCATCCTCACCGCACGGGACGGCCTGGAAGACCGGGTGGGCGGCCTTGAATGCGGAGCGGACGATTATCTGATCAAGCCCTTCTCATTTGACGAGCTGTCCGCGCGCATACGAGCGCTCTTGCGCAGGCCGCGCGAGGCGCTGCCCGCGCAATTGCTGGTGCGGAATGTGCTCTTGAATCCGGCGACCCGCAAGGTTCTCAAGAATGGCAAGGAAATTCCCCTCACACTGAAGGAGTTCGAATTGCTGGAATACCTGATGCGCAATAAAAATCGCGCGGTATCCCGCGAACAGCTCTTTAGCCACGTATGGGATTTTGCGACCGATTCATTCAGCAACGTTGTCGACGTCCACATAAAAAATCTCCGTAAAAAATTAGCAGAAAACGCCCATGAAAAATTTATTGAAACAGTTCGGGGCGTCGGGTACCGCATCGAGGAGTGATCTTTTCGCGGTCGCCCGATACAAGTTGACCATATATGCGATCATCGCGGTAGCGCTGTTTCTTATTGCGTTCCCCCTGTTATTCAATTACCGCCACGACCAGCTGCTCATCGAACATGTCGTTGAAAACTATCACGACCCGGCCACGCAGGAACAACTGATTAGCGAGGCTAAGGCCTTGCGGTCAAAAGCCGAAATGGAGATGCAGGTGGCCGCGCTGCTTATTATGAGCGTTACCGCGTATATCGCGTCCGGCTTCGTATTAAAACCCATCCGCCAGACCATGTGGGCGCGCAAGCGATTCACGGCGGATGCCGCGCACGACATGCGCACCCCGCTTGCGATCATGAAAACGGAACTTGAGCTGGCCTTGCGCGAAAAGACACCGGAACCCGACATGCTCGTAAAAACGCTCCGGAGCAATCTTGAAGAGGTTGATCGCATGACATCCATGATCGAGGATTTACTGGCCCTTACCCGATACGATAACGTGCGCTATGCCAGCCAAATGCCGAAAAATCCAGTCGATATTCGCCGGGTTGTAGAACGCGTTGCAGGATCGATGCAGCAGAGGGCTTTGAAAAAAAACGTACACATCTCATTGCGGCGGCACGAAGTGGGAACCCTTCTGGGAGATGAGTCGGCCATCGAACGCATGGTGGCCAATGTCATCTCCAATGCCATAACGTATACGCCATCCGGCGGTTCGATCACTGTGGATGTGGAGCGAACCGAAAAACGCATCATCATTCGTGTCGCCGATACGGGTATCGGCATCTCCGCGGAGGATTTGCCGCATATTTTCGAGCGATTCTATAAAGCGGAAAAGCCGACCTCATACGCTCATATAAAGGGCTCCGGTTTGGGATTGGCTATTGTCAAAGAAATCATCGAAAAACATGGCGGCATAGCGCACATCGACTCGATGCTTGGCGCCGGCACAACAGTAACGCTCACCATGCCCATTAGTCAGTAAAGGAGGTATAAATTCATAAAGCCTTCATCCGGGTTGGTATAAGATGAGGGCATACAAAGTTCTTTTATATGTTCGGAAGAACTCCGTTGATGATCGGGTCGTCGCCGCTTTCAGGTTTGGCGGGGACTCGCATTGACGGCTTCCGATCGCGTAGGTCAACGAACCTTAGCGCGAAAACCGTTAAGCTAAAAACAGCCTTTGCCTCCTTGGGCTGTTTTTGGCTTTTAGAAAGGCTTTGATTTTACAATGACACGACAGAAATTCATGAGAAGTTCACGCTGCAAGCTTAGACTAAACGTGTATGAAAAGGGTAATGCAAAAAAGCGATACCCTGGGCAATGGTAAAGGTTCTCATGCGCCGAATCGATTCGGTAGAAATTACGGCAATATAAGTTTTCATGTAACAGAAGAGCGTCCGCGTTTAACAGAAGACACCGGGAAGTTATCTCGCGCAAACATTGCAAAAACTCAAGCGCCTGCAAATATAAAAATTATCATCGATGACCTGCCTGATGGTGCCTATCATATTGTGGCATCAGCCATCTCGGTGACAGCGCCGCGCGACCGGGCAATAATCATGGGCACCTCAAGGGACGCTCAAGGATACATTCGGACCTTTATCGCGCCCCCCGGCATGGAACAGGGCATTGTACGACTCCTCCTTGAAGAATTTATCCGGTCGATCAAGAGCCTGGGGGCTAAAACCCTTATTACGCATATCGCCTCCCCCTTGGCGCTTGAAGCGTATGTGCGGTTTTTCCGGACTTCGGCGCCGGAAAGATCGTATCGCGCAGCGCGAGAAGAATCGGACAACGGCGAAACCCACGCAGAATCCGCACACGGCATTGTCGCGATACGCACATAATCCATACCATAATCACTTATTTACTTATGGAGCCGCACGCAAACAAACCAAATCAACAGACCGATACGCTGACGGATCGGAATCGAACTGCGATCGCGGAGCAGGAGCTTTCACGAACCCTCGCAAATCTGGTCGAGTCCATTGAATATTTTTATGATGACGACTTCTCGAGCATCGATACCCGCCTGTCGCACGAGGAAGCATTGCGTATCGCCCGCTACTTGCTGGAAGAATGGACGCTAAAACTGACCGGCTACGACCTTGCCGATTATCTGGGACGGATCCGCAAAAGCCGGAATCATTCGCCATCGCTGGAATGGTATCGGGGTGTTGGCTGGTAGCATGCCGCTCCAAGACGGCACCGTTGGCGCACGGGAACAATATTTTTGTGACTGAGACAGCGGGAAAAATGCACGGATACCCGTTCCGTAATCCTGACGACCGCGTTCCCGTGCGCCCAGGATGCCGTCTTTTTTTCGCTAAAAAATCGCCCTCCGCGCACGGTGGCGATTTTGCATACGCTGCGGAGGCGGACGCATGTCACATCCGCACCGGGCAGCGGGGCGCGCCATGCTGCGCATACGTCATGATGTTTTCCGCGGTAACCCGCAGAATTTCCTCCAAGGCTTCTTCGGTGTTGAACGCGGCATGGGGCGTGACAATAACGTTCGGCATGCCGATCAACACGTGATTTTGCAACATGGTCTTCAGGTTGTGCGCCTCGGCCTTGCCCCGAATCAACAGTTCCCGCTCGTCCTTGATCGCGCCCTCCTCCTCCAGCACATCGAGCGCGGCCCCTCCGAGATGCCCGGCGATAAGCGCCTCCATGAGCGCTCCGGTATCGACCAGACCTCCGCGAGCTGTATTGATAAGAAACGCTCCCGGCCGCATTGCTTCAAGACGCTGGGCATTAAGTATATGGTGTGTTTGGGCGTTATAGGGCAGGTGCAGCGTGACGACATGTGATTCGGAAAGCAACTGATCCAGCGACGCAAAACGGATGCCGTTTTTTTCGGCAAATGCCTCGTCGATATGCGCGTCATACGCAACCACCTCCATCGAAAATCCTTTGGCGATATGCACGACCTCCCTGCCGATATTGCCGACACCAACCACACCAAGGGTCTTTCCGGCCAACTCGAATCCCCGCAATCCATCTAACGAAAAACTGCCCGATTCCCGAATGCGATCGATGGCCTGATACGTTTTGCGCGACAACGTCAATAAAAGGGCAAAGGTGAATTCGGCAACCGTCCGCGACCCATAGGCGGGAACGTTCGCGACCGTAATACCCCGCTGGCGGCAGGCGGCAAGATCGATATGATCGAATCCGGTCGATCGCGTCGTAATGAGTCGCAAACAATTGAAACGCTCCAGGACTTTCGGGGTAATGCGCGATCCTACGAAAATAGAAAGCACTTCCGCGTCAGAGGATTGCGGAAGGTGCTCGTCGTTCATGGCATCGGAGAATTGAATCTCGAACTCTCCAAGATGAGTCGTAAAATAATCTTTTTCCCAATCTTCAAGTTCGGTGAAAAGAATGCGCACGATATTTTTTACGAAGTACGGAATGTACGGAATTACGAAACATCACCTTCCTTACAGAAAACAATCCTTACGAATCCGTTTGGCCGCACATTACGCGCCCCTCAACGCTTTAGGAGAAAATCTTCATCAGCTGATTATATTTGGCCGTCCGCTCTCCACGGGCGGGAGCGCCGAACTTCACCGCATCGGCTCCGATGCCGACGGCGAAATCGGCGATGAACGCGTCTTCCGTCTCACCCGACCGGTGAGAAGCGACCACGAGCCATCCGTACGAACGCGCCAAATTCGCCGCCTCGATAGCCTGGGTAAGCGTGCCGATCTGGTTCGGCTTGATAATGACTCCATTGACCGCGTCATCGCTGTAGGCGGCGTGGATCCGGTCGGGATTCGTTGCCGTAAGATCGTCACCGATCAGATGCCGCGAGGGACCGAACAGTTTTTTCAGCTCCGCGAACGGCAGCTTGTCGTCTTCCGCGAACGGATCCTCTACCGCAAACAGATCATAAGCTTTTGCGATAGCGGCCAAATGCTTCAACAGTTCTTCGGATGATAGTTTTTTGCCGTCAATAACATAAAGGCCTTCGGCGAGAAACGTGGACGCGGCCACATCGAGTCCCATGCGCACCTGATCCTCAAAACCGCTCTGCTTGGCGGCCTCCTTCAAAAGGTCCAGCGCCTCCCGCGTATTGGCGGCGGGCGGATTAAATCCCCCTTCCTCGCCAAGACCGATGGCGGTTGCGTTATAATGCCCCTTTACCACGCGCTGCAGCGCATGGTAAAGCGCCGTACCCACTTCGATGGCTTCGTCCACATCGTTCGCTTCGGGAATGATATGGAATTCCTGCACGGCAAGGTTGTTCCCCGCGTGCCATCCCCCGTTAAGCACATTCATAAACAATTTCGGCATACGGCGGCCTTGGCCGGAAAGTCCGGCAATATAATCGCAAAGATATACGCCCTTGGCGAGCGCGGATAATTTGGCATAGGCGATGCTCGCGCCGACAACGGCATTCGCTCCCAGCGCGGAGAAGTTTCCGGTCCCATCCATCCCCCGAAGCATCTCGTCGAATTCCTGCTGTCTGCCGAGCGGGAATCTTTTGAACGTTTCGGTGATAAGGCCGTTGACGTTCGCGGCCGCTTTGGTCACGCCCATCCCGTCAAACCGCGGGCCTCCATCGCGCAATTCCTGGGCTTCGAATTTTCCCGTGCTCCGCCCCGATGGCACGCCTGCCCAGGCGATCAGATCGCCCGAGTGCATTTCGACTTCGAGGGTCGGGTATCCGCGCGAATCGAGGATCTCGCGCGCATGAATGCGATCGATTTTTTTCATGAAATCGCTCAGTATTTAATTTTCGCAAGCCGTGCACCAAATCGACAAATCGCATGCGCAATGCTTCGAAAATTAAATACCTCTTTCTATTGGACTGCTGCGCTTTAGGAGGAAACTTTTACATCAAGTATAGCGAAATTTCTACAAATCGCATAGGTAAAACCCGCAGCTTCTACTGCGGGTTTTTTCTGAACGGCACACCTACTGCTGCGTCGATGGCGGATCTTCGCGATTCCACGGCGTGCCGAGCCGCGGCAAGAGCCAGCGGTCAAGGCCCCAGTGTCCGGCGGTCTTCCATGCCAATATAAGGAGCACCGCGCCCAAGAACATGACGGGATTGGATGAGGAACTTCCCGCCAGCATAAAGTTAAAGTTCATGGTCGCCCCGAAGAATGCCGCAATGCCGACGAATGCGCCGACGATCAATGCGATGCCGATGGCAAATTCTCCACAGGCCACAAGCTTAGCGAACCACGTATAGTGTTCTCCGGAAAGCAGCACTTCCAAAAAATCCCGATACCATCCATAGGTAATAAGGGGTTTGACGGGCGCCGCCGGTACGGCGATCGCCCGCTCCCAAAACCCTTTGAGCGCGGTACCGCCATCCATCCATTTCGGATCACCGAGCTTATGCCATCCGGCTTCGACCCACTGCCAACCGATATAAAGCCGCACGGCGACCCAAACCCATGTCCATTTTCCCGTCTCTTCGAACATGTGCCGGGCAAGCGGCGGATTATAAATATTAAAAGCCATACCGTTCGGCGTTTTATCCACGTAGATATCCGCATATAGTTGCTTCGAATGAAGCTACGAGAAGCGGATTAACGCGGATAGTAACGCGAATTAACACAGAAATTATATCAAACTTAGCCAGTCACACCTACCTTAGTACGTAATCGTTCCACCCGTGACCGGGAAGGAGTCGGAAACTTCGAATACCGCAGATTCCGATTCGTTGACCGGGGTGTAGTAGAACGACAGGTCACCCATGTTCCAGGCATTGCCGGTTGTATCGGCACCCGTGGAACCGTTGATCTTGGTCGACAAGGTCGCCGTCTGACCGGAGGTCAAGCCTGTCCTAATGGCAGACGTATCCGCCTTTAAGGTCAGGGTCTTTGACGCGCCCGCCGAGATGTTGAAGTTGTCGAAGTAACCGGACAGGTCGGTTGTGGCGTCGAATTCGAGTTCCTCCGTGACGTTGTTTGTGCTCAAGAAGGTGTTGTCGCCGTTGTTGGTGGCGATCTTCTGAGTGCCGTCGTAGAGGTCGAAGGTCGTAACCGATCCGGAGGAAGAGCCGCCGGAGATGGTTACGGTAACCGACAAACCGCCGATCCTCATGTCACGCGTACCGGTGTTGGTAATCGTGAAGATGAAGATGTCCTGGTTGCTTGATCCGGACTTTGTTCCGGAGGGGGTGTTGGATGCGGCTGCCAGCACGGGCTTGGAGTTGTGATACAGGACGCGCGTGGAGGTGGCGAAGTACGTGTCGGATCCGGACGTATTGATGCTTGCGGAACTTGTTCCTCCCGTATCCATGTCCGTTGACGAATCGGATGTGATTGTCCAGACGGCGACAGAATTTGGAATCAGCGTACCCGAACCGGTCAAATCCCCGTACAGCGAGAGGATGATTGAATCGCCTGCCGGAGCTTTGGCGCTAAACCCGGTAAAGACCACGTTGTTACCCACCAAAAAGCTTGTAGCAAGAAGCGTATCTCCGCTCTTAAGATACATCATGCCGAAGTTTTCT
The DNA here is from genome assembly GCA_030699565.1 of bacterium. Classification (GTDB taxonomy): domain Bacteria; phylum Patescibacteriota; class Minisyncoccia; order JAUYLV01; family JAUYLV01; genus JAUYLV01. The sequence continues at coordinate 1,115 of JAUYLV010000073.1, read as the reverse complement.
ACCGGAGCACTCGCCAAATCTCCGTCACCACTCCGTAACGTAAAGGTGATTTTTTTCATGGTGATGCTTTTCACCTGCGCGGCGAACTTCCAATTGCCCATAAGCACACCGCCCGCGGGCGTAAGAATCCGCTCGGTCGGACTGGAGGATTCCTTCGTTATCTGCAGCGACTTGGCTCCGATCGTGATCACTTGCAAGTCAAGGGGACTTGCGGGCTTGGAAATGCTGTTGGAAGTATCGAGCCCCACCATCAAAAGACCGTCTGTCGGTATCCGTATCTGGAATGTCCCTGCCGCGGTTGAAAGGATATCCGCGTATATATCGATCGTGACTGGAGTTGACTTGGGTATAGTAATACTCACCGCGTACGCATTGCCGGAACTTGCAGGCGTACCAATAAGGATGCCTTGTTGCGCATCGCCCACTTTCAGCACCATGTTCTGCACGGAGGTGGCATCATCCGCATTGGCAAAATCCACCTGAATATGGGAAATGCGCGCATCTTCCGAGGTGCCCCCTTGCACGACAAACGAACCAATCTTCGATCCTGCGGAGGATGTGCCGATCGTGGTGTCCCCGAACGCCGAGTTCTTGGCAACCGTGGCGCTGGTGGTGATGGTGGAAAGCTGGTTGGCCGTCACGCGCGTTGTCGCCAGATCGGTAAAGTCGATCGACGACAGGCGCTTGACGTAGAAGTTTGCTACGCCCACCTGGTAGGTGTCGGCGGTCGAGGAAGAGTCGACGTTGCCGTAGACATGGATGATCTTGTCCACATTCGATTTGAGTTGAATGTAGGTGGACAGATCGTTCCGGGTCGAGGTGTCGTCGACGTAGAGGGCGGTTCCGGTGGCAGCCGAGATGGTCATGTAGGTGGAGTTTCCGTCCTCGCTTCTGACCGATACATTACCGGTGAAGGCCTTCATGGGTCCTGCGCCCGAGTTAAGCACATAGAGGTCCAACTTGCGGACTTCCATGTCTTCGCCCGATGCGCGCAGGGTGAACTTGGCCAAGAGCACGTCCGATCCGCCCGCGGAGACTTGACCCGAGGGGGAGGCGGTGTGCTTGGTCACGACCAGGGAGCCGGAACGCATACGGAAGTAGCCGTCGGTACCGGT
>JAUYLV010000070.1 GCA_030699565.1 bacterium | reverse complement strand
AGACCGTATTCGACCCACAGTTTCACGAAGCCATGGAAGAAGCCGAAAGCGAAAAGCCCGAGGGCACGGTGCTTGCGGTGATGCAGAAGGGTTATGCGATCAACGGCCGCGTGATCCGCCCGGCGCGGGTAAGGGTGGCGAAGAAGATTACTGATTCCCAGACGACTTAAATCGGTCAAAATTTTAAAACATATAGAAGTCGTAATGATAAACATTAACCAAAATCACTATGGCAAAAATTTTAGGAATTGATTTGGGAACAACCAATTCGGCCATGGCCGTTGTTGAAGGCGGCAAGCCGAGAATAATCGAAAATAAGGAGGGCAACCGCACCACGCCATCGGTGGTGGCGTTGGCCAAGTCGGGGGAGCGCCCCGCGGGGCTGCTCGCCAAACGGCAGGCGGTTACCAATTCCGCAAATACTATCTATTCGGTAAAACGCCTCATTGGGCGAAGATTTAGCGATGCCGAAGTCCAGCGCGACAAGGCGCTATTAACCTATCAGATCCGCGAATCGTCCAACGGAGGAGTCGAGGTAAAGCTTGGCGAGGAGTGGAAGACGCCGCAGGAAATATCGGCGATGATTTTGCAAAAACTCAAAGCCGACGCCGAAGACCGCCTGGGTGAGAAGATCACCGAGGCCATCATCACGGTGCCGGCGTATTTCGACGATTCACAGAGGCAGGCCACCAAGGATGCGGGTACCATCGCCGGATTCAACGTAAAGCGCATCATCAACGAGCCCACGGCGGCCGCGCTTGCGTATGGCTTGGATAAGCAGAAGGAAGAAAAGATCGTCGTCTATGATTTCGGCGGCGGCACGTTCGATATTTCGGTGCTTGAGATCGGCGACAACACCATTGAAGTCAAAGCGACCGGTGGCGACACGCATCTTGGGGGAGACGACTTCGACCAGCGGATCATTCACTATCTGATCGAGGAATTTAAAAAGCGCGAAGGCATTGATTTGGCCAAAGATCAACTGGCGCTGCAACGGCTGAAAGATGCCGCCGAACGAGCCAAGCACGAGCTTTCAAGCGCCATGGAAACGGATGTGAACATTCCTTTTATCACCTCGGACGCATCGGGCCCCAAGCACTTCGACATGAAAATGTCGCGTGCAAAACTTGAATCGCTTGTCGAGGATATGATCGCTCGTTCGGTGGAATTGACCCACAAGACGGTAAAGGAGGCGGGATTTGAGCTTGCGCAGATCAATGAAATTATTCTGGTGGGAGGGCAAACCCGCATGCCCGCCATGCAAGAGGCCGTAAAGAAGCTTTTTGGCAAGGAGCCGCATAAAGACGTAAATCCCGACGAAGTGGTTGCGGTGGGTGCGGCGGTGCAGGGAGGCATTATGCAGGGTGATGTAAAGGACGTGCTGTTATTGGATGTAACACCGCTCTCCTTGGGCATTGAAACCTTGGGGGGCGTGATGACCCGCCTGACCGAAAAAAATACCACGGTGCCGACATCGAAGTCCCAGGTATTCTCTACCGCCGCCGATAGCCAGCCATCGGTGGAAATCCATGTGTTGCAAGGCGAGCGCCCCATGGCTGCCGATAACAAGACGCTTGCGCGTTTTATTCTCGATGGCATTATGCCCGCGCCCAGAGGCGTGCCACAGGTCGAAGTCACCTTCGACATCGACGCCAACGGCATTTTGAACGTGAAGGCGAAGGACAAAGCCACGAACAAGGAGCAATCGGTTCGCATTGAGGCCTCCAGTGGCCTTTCGAAGGATGAGATAGAACGCATGCGTAAGGATGCCGAAGCGCATGCCGGGGAGGATGCCAAAAAACGGGATTTGATAGAGAAACGGAATCTCGCCGATCAGATCATCTATACGTCGGAGAAGGCCTTAAAGGATGCCGGCGACAAAGTGACTGCCGACGAGAAAAAACCCGTTGAAGAAAAGATCGCGGCGCTAAAGAAGGCCCGGGAAGGGGAGAGTGTGGATGACATTAAAAATACTACGGAGGAACTTTCCAAGGCCATTCAGGCGATCGGATCGAAGTTATACGGTGGCGCGGGCTCGCCGCAAGGCCAAGCCGGAAACCAGCAATCAAGTGACAAGGGGCCAGAAACCGGTAACCAACCGCAAGACGATAAAAGTGATGACGGAAAAAAGGAAAAGGGGCCGCAGGATGCGAATTTCGAGGATGTGAAATAGCAACCAAAGACCTTTGCGACCCACAACCTTTACAACGCACGCGGGAATGCCATCATGAACAGTAGTAGTGGCGCATTCCCGCATGTTTATTTATGCTTCTTATGCTATAATTTTCTTAGTTGTAGAGGTCGTAAAGGTTATTAGTTGTAAAGGTTAAGCCCATGCATCCCATCCTCAAAAAATCATTTATCGCATTTTTTGTCGTTGGCCTTTCGGTATTGTTTTGGCTCTTCGTGCATACGATCTTTTTTCAGGATCCGAACACGGTGGAAAAGAATTTTTGGTCGTTGCAGAATATCAGCATCTTTTCTGCCTTGCTTACGCTGTATGCGACCGCGCTCGCCATGGCTGCGTTTTTGCTTACGGAGCGTGCATGGGGACAGGGCGTGCTGCTTTTAGGCGTATTACCGATATTTTTGGCGGCACCCATGAAGGGATACGAACTTATGGGCGCTTTCGTGGCATTGTGGGCGGTGGGATTTTTCGTACGCGAATGGATCGCCAAAGAAACGCGAAGCCGGATCGATGTGGCGGCCGACCGTTCTGTGGGTCCGAACCTGCCGTGGCTGATGACCGCCATTTCCCTTGCGGTGACCGTGGCCTTTTATATCTCGCCCGCGATCGGGCAGTTGCAGGGCATCCAGATTCCCCGCGAAGTTTTTCAACGATTCGTGGCGCCGCTGGAAAACCTTTTCAAGGAGCAAGCGCAGGCAACGGTGCAAAGCTTCATCACCGATGCCGCTTCACCCCAAGGCGCCAAACCGCTTGATATGCCAAGGCCGCTGACCCCCGACGAGGCAGAGATGCTTCGCCGCGCCACGACGAAAATTCCCCTTATGACGGGAGGAGGCGACACCGGCGGAACACGCAGTCCGTATTCGGAGTTTTCGGAGGCGCTGTACCGCATGGTAAATAGTCGCATCGCCAATATCGGCTCATTCGGCGCCGATACGCGCGAATTAATCGCGTTTTCGCTTTCGGCAGCGCTCTTCGCCAGTATCCGGATTCTGACCATTCCCGTCGGATGGCTGGTGATGATTTTTTCGATGATCATTTTCAACGTACTTACCTACGTGGGGTTCGTTAAGATTGGCACCGTTCAGGTTGATAAGGAGACGATTGAGTTGTAGTGCATCACCCATGACGGTAATCATTTCGGACAAGCTGGCTACTCTTCCCCGCCTGTGGCGGGTGAATTCGTTAGAATAATTGAGGTTGTTAGTTGGAAAGGTTGTTAGTTGTAGAGGTTAATTTTATGCCCAAAGACTATTATCAAATCCTTGGCGTGGCCAAAAACGCCTCCGACGAGGAAATTAAAAAAGCATATCGAAAACTGGCGCACCAATTCCATCCCGACAAGCAGGGAGGGGACGAGAAGAAGTTCAAAGAAGTGAATGAGGCATATCAGGTGCTCTCGAACGGCCAGAAGCGCGCCCAGTACGACCAGTTCGGCCAAACATTCGACGGATCCCAGGCCCAAGGCGGCTTTGGCGGTTTTGATTTTTCCGATTTTATGCGCAGATCCCAGGGCGGCGGAGGAAGCGATTTCGGTGAGTTCGATCTGGGCGATATTTTTGGCGGCATGTTCGGCGGCGGTACGCGCGGACGCAAAGCTACTGCGCATGACCGCGGCCAAGACATCGCCATCGATATCGAGATTTCGCTCGAGGAGGCGTTCAATGGCGTTGAACGCACTTTCGACTTAAAACGCCAGATGCGGTGCGACCACTGCACCGGAACCGGGGCGGAACCCGGAACGCCCATAAAAACATGCCCCACCTGCAAAGGGTCCGGATACGTGCGTGAAGTGCGAAGAATGTTCCTGGGAACGTTCGCAACCGAATCCGTATGCGCCCAGTGCAAGGGCGAAGGTAAAATACCCGAGAAGGCTTGCGGCCAATGCCGCGGGCAGGGCCGTCTTCCGAAAACCCAGCGCGTTACATTGCATGTGCCGGCGGGTATTAAGAATGGCGAAGTCATCAAGCTGACCGGCGAAGGTGAATCGGGCCTCTACGGACGGCACAGCGGAGATCTGTATGCAACCGTCCATGTAAAAGCCCATCAGAACTTATCGCGGGAAGGGGATGATCTGCATTTTGCGCTGCGCATATCCGTGATCGATGCCGCACTCGGAAACGACCAGATCGTCATACCGACGATCGACGGGAAGGCGAAAATAAAAATAGCACCCGGAACGGATGCGGGTACGGTCTTACGCCTGCATGAGAAGGGTATGCGGCGCCTCCACGGGAAGGGAAGGGGAGATATGTTCATTACCATCGACGTGGAGACTCCCAAGCGCCTATCGCGTAAGGCAAGGGAGCTTTTGGAACAGCTACGGAAGGAATTGGAATGATACTTCTGAAGTGCCATAAATAATATTTAAATTGCAAAACATCATGCTGATTCATTTTAATAGACTCGCGGGAAGGATCCTCTTACTTGACGGACGAATCTGGCAAGGTACAGTGTAGGCAGTTTTTCTAGACGCACCAGATGAATATGGAGAATCTTGAACAATCAATTCGCATTGGCATCTCCGGTTCGTATGGCGGGCTTAATTTGGGTGACGAGGCGATCCTTCAGTCAATGATATATCAGATCCGCGGAACATTATCTGCGCAGATAACCGTTTTTACGCGGAACGCAGAAGATACTAAGATGCGTCATGATGCGGATCGTGTCGTTGAAATCCGTTCGCTCGCAAAAGAGGAGGCCGCCCGCCAGATTGAGCAGCTGGACGTTTTCGTGCTTGGCGGTGGCGGCATACTCTTTGATGGAGAAGTGGAAAACTTCCTTCGCGAAGTCGTTTTAGCGCAAGAGCTTAATATACCAACGATGATATATGCCGTAAGCGCCGGTCCTCTGGATCGGCCTTCGTCGAGAAAGCTCGTGCGCGAAACGCTGAGCAAGGCAAGCTGCATCACCGTGAGGGACCGCCAGGGAAAACAGTTGCTTGAGGAGATTGGTGTCGAAGGCGAGATTATTATTACCGCGGATCCGGCTCTGCTATTGAAGGGCGATGTGTTGCCGATTGATACACTGAAAAGAGAAGGCCTGGAAATGCTTCAGCCGCTTGTAGGGTTTTCAGTGCGTGAGCCGGGCTTGGCCGCGCCCGATATTGACGCTGCCCACTATCATAATGTGATTGCCAACTCAGCAGATTTTATGGTTCGTCGGTTCGGGGCGCATATCGTATTCGTTCCCATGGAGCGGAGAGTAATGGATATGCAGCAAAGTCATGCGGTTGTTGCAAAAATGCATTGTGCCCAATATGCTCATGTGCTTAAAGGTGAGTACAGCCCCTCCCAACTCATCTCGCTTTTTGGTCATTTTGAATTTGCCGTGGGCATGCGCCTCCATTTTCTTATACTTGCCTCCCTCGCAAGTGTTCCATTTGTACCGCTTCCTTATGCGTCGAAGGTGCGAGGATTCATTGAACAAATGGGGCTTGAGATGCCGCCGTTGAACGATGTGAACGCTGGCGAACTTATCGCTCATATAGACCAGGCATGGGATTTGCGAAAGAATCTTCGCGCCCATGTTCAAAAGAAATTGCCAGACATCCAACAGCGGGCTGGCCAAACTCATCAGGTTTTAGTGGATCTTATTCGGCGCAGCGCTCGCGAAAACGCAGAGAGGCAATTTACAGCTCCGCTTGCATCGTCCTCGACGTCAAGTAATTAATTTTTCGAATCTTTCAAAAAAGCCTTGGAATAAATATCCACATTCAAAAAAAGTTGCTGCAAAAATTCGCAGCAACTTTTTCTTTTTTATAACTTTGTCCGCCCGCGAGGGATCGAACCTCGGACCGTCTCCTTAAAAGGGAGCTGCTCTACCAACTGAGCTACGGGCGGATATATTTTATTTGCAATCGCAGCTCTACCGCTGCTCTTCCGGGGCAGTCGATATCATATCATATTGAACTGCCCGTCGGTCCCCTCCCAGGGGACTGGCCCAATTGAGCTTGGGGCGGATACTATAATGTAAAAATATTTTAGCGTTCCTTTGCGTCAAAGTCAATAATTTAAGTCATGACGTCGGTGGTTCCTTGAAGTTAAAATGGGGCCCCGGAGTAGAGAGCCCCCTTAAATACTCTTCACAGCAGGCGATAGGTCACCAGCACCGTTGCGTTCACCGTGACCGCCATACCATTCCGCATGGCCGGCCTGAACTTCCATTGCCGTACGGCTTCGATCGCTTTCTCATCGAGGCCGAGACCAAGGCCCTTGATGACCGTGACATGATGCACGTTGCCGTCGGAGCCGATCTGAACGCGAAGCTCAACCGTGCCCTGATGCTTGGCTCTCCGCGCCTCATCGGCGTATTCCGGCTCGACCTTATGAATGATCTGCGGTGCGGTAACGTCGCCTCCGATGCGATAAACTCCGCCTCCGGCTCCTCCGTTCGATCCGGGACCAAATCCCTCACCATCTCCGGAACCCACGCCGCCGCCCGAACCGGAGCCTATGCCGCCGCCGATCCCCGGACCATTTGAAGGTGGCCCGATCTGGCCCCATGGATCGCCCAGTTGCGACATATCGACATCGGGCAATTGGATCTGTGGCGGAACAATAATGGAAGGCTCCACGGCCAATTTCGGTTTCCGGTTCCTTATAATAACCGACGGGGGAGCGATCTGTACTTTGGCGAGTTTCGGCAGTCTGCCGATGCTTGCGTTAATCGGCGATCGATCGCCGCCTCCACCCCCGCCTCCACCCGCCTTCTGCGCGGGTGGCAGTTTGGGTAAATAGGCATGCAGATCTGAAGGGGCAAGCAAGGTCATCACGTCTCTTTTTATTGGTAGCGGAGCCGGGACGGACCCGCCGAACCAGATCGCCGCTATGACCATCGTGACGTGACACGCTGCCGAAATGCCGAATGGCCGAAACATTTTCCTGCGTTTCAATATGAACGGTTCGTATGCTTTCATGGTATGCACCTCGTAAAGAACTTCAATTTACAATACCATAAAAAAAGATTAAGTGTCAATATAGTCGGGTAATGTGTACATATTACCTACAATACTTGACATGACAAATTAGACATGCTAAAATATATCAGAAACAGCAACTTTACAAGGAGTTAACTTTGTCCAGAGAAGAAATTGCCGCAAGGATCCGCTGGCCACTCATCATTTGGCTGGCGGGCATTGCCAACGTGATGGCGATGGTTCCGCAATTGTATTCGATCATTGCGACCCGGAATGTTGAAGGACTTTCGCTCGGCATGTTTTCAACGATCCTTTTCATTCAGATCGCGTTCTTTTTGAAAGGATTTTTCGAGCGTGACAAGGTATTTCAGATTAGCATGGGATTGGCTGCGGGCATCAGCATCGCCATTATCACGCTGGTACTCGTGATCCGTTCTTGAGAAAGGAGGGCACTATGCCCTTGAACATTTGCAGTGGATCACATGATCCACGCGCCAGAGACTTGAGTAATTTTACTCCGTTCCCGTTTATTCTGGATGGGATCACGCTTGCGTCCGTCGAAGGATTCATCCAGGGCATAAAGCGCCCCGTGGGAGATCCCATGCGAGAGCTGGCGTTTTGTTCCTTCGGCAAGGAAGCAAAGCGCCTCGGCAGGCACGCGGAGCGGAAATTCGTCTGGTGGAAGGATAAGAAGATCGTCTACGGGTCGCGCGAACATCATTATCTGATCGAACGGGCGATTCGTGCCAAGTTCGAACAGAACCCCAACGCGATGAAGTCGCTTCTGGCCACCGAAGGCATGATTCTGACGCATGACTTGGGTTACACCGAGTCGCCCCACACGTCACTTCCCGAACGGGTGTTCTGCGGTATCCTCACCCGGATCCGCCAAGAGAAGCTCAAGGAGAGGAGAAACTAGATGCTTCAGCATGAAGCAGCTTTGCTCAACAAAGTCGCTGGCATAATCGAAGAAGATGGCGTTGACGGTTATCGTACGGCCACCCGTCTGATAGGAGAAGAGGTGGCTAATGCATTATTGATCGCACATCTGCGACGCAACTTCGGCTCGATGGAAACCTATCCGGCACGTCCAGAGATAATCGATCTGGTGAATCAGGAACTGGCTGAAGCCGGTATCCTTAAACAGTGAACGCAGCAGACTATTGCTGCAACCCCGCACGTAGCGCAAGCGAATGCGGGTATTTTCTTTTTATGCATACATGCAGTCATTGCGAGCTACCAGAAGGAGCGTGGCAATCCTTTCCTTAACTTCACTTCAAAATAACCAAGGAAAAGATTGCCGCATCGTCCGCCCGGGCTGGCCGGACTCCTCGCAATGACATTCTTCTACAGTCTCATTCTGTCATTCCGGAGAAAGCCGGAATCTATTTAATCATTCTGGATCCCCGATCCGGCCCGCCCCGTACCGCGATACGGGGTCGGGAATGACGAGCGTCTGTAAACTTGTTTCGAAAACTGAACGCTAAGCAAAAAGCGCTTCGCCGTAGCGGAGCGCTTTTGTATTGGTTTTGGCATTGTCCTCCAAAGCTTTAGCGTAGGAGGGCATTCAGATTCGGATCTGACGGCTCATAAATTCCTTTTCTATCCGATCCTCTTCTTCTTGCCGTTGCAGTAATCTCTCAAAATATCGCCGCATGCTGGCGCGGATCGCCGGATAGGTCGCAACGTCGAGGGAAATTGCACCCGAATTATTGACATATCCCACGACGCCGAAGAATTTTCCGTTCTGCAGGATGACCGCTCCGGCAAAACTTGCTTCAACGTCATACTCGAGCATGAACTGAAGATCTTTGGCCGATGCGGTGACCGCCTTCTCCGCCGTGATGACCAAGAGCGCCGCTTCCGGATCAAAATCCTTGGCCACTTCGAGTTCGGCGGCATCGATCAAGAGCGCGGGCACGTTCAACGTGACATAGCTTACGCCGCTGCTGGATTGCAGCACGACAAACTGATTGTCGGTCGCAGCAAGCCGCCTGCCATCACGGGAACTTATCACCTTAACGGCCTGCTGCGCTGCGTTTTCCGGTATATGCAAGGGTATCGGAGCCAAGATCATACTTTCGGCGCCATTCGGTTCGGAGTATTGCATGACTACGAAACCGGGAATGGAGCTTTCCAATCCTTCCACGCCTTCCAATCCTTCGAAGGTAATCGTCACAAACCGTTTCTGTGCCGTCACGGTGCCTGCGTCCATGGCCACCGCACTTTCGGCAATAGCCGTTTGCGCGGAAAAAGCCGACAGCGCCAAAACCAGAGCAAACAGTTTCGTTTTCATGGCAGTACTCCTTTTCTGTCGAATCCGTATTCTCGCAAAGAAAAAACCGGAAACTCTCGATTCCATTCCTATAAAGCCGCGTTAAAGAACGCTGGCCGTAGGAATAGAGTCGACAGTTCCCGGTATTGTCCTCCGAAGCCTATGGCGAAGGAGGATTACGTCGGTCTGAGCCCTTTTCTTTCCAGGCTACAATTTCAGTATATACCCCATGAAAAATTTGTCAACCCCGTTAGAGATGGATACAATGAGTTGCGAAAAATATTGATTTTTTGACGGATTGTATATGTAACCAATTATTCCCACGTTTTGTTGCTTCTGATCTTTAACGGGGTCAAGGGCAATTTTTATTCAGGGAATGCCTATATTTTGCATTTACAGACTAAAAAGGTGTTGTTATACTGAACGGCGTTATGCCGCAAAAACTTCAGACGGAAAATCCCGTCGTGGAAGAACAATCCGCCGCATCGCACGATCATCACGACAACCTGCTATCGGAGGAATTGCTTGATTTTTTGGCGCTCGCTTCGCACCAGTTGCGCACGCCGTTGTCGCTCATTAAAGGATATATCGCCATGCTGCTGGATGGAACGTTCGGAAACGTCTCACAGGAGCAAAAAGTCATTCTGGAAAAAACATATACCGCAACGGAGCGCATGGTGCGGCTGGTGAATAACTTTCTCGATCTGCCGCGCATCCATGTTGGGCTGATGCCCTTGAATCGCGAGCAACTTTCACTGTTTACCGTGCTGACCCATGTGATCGCCGAAGCCCGCCTGCAAGCGGATATAAAAAAAATACCGATTGTTTGGGAGGCATCACCCGAAGCACCATGCGTCATCAATGGCGATCGCGACAATCTTACGCAGGCGTTCGCGAATATATTGGATAATGCCATCAAGTATACGTCGGCGGGCTCCATTACGGTTACGCTCGAGTGTTCCGACATGACCAATCGTATCTCCATAAAAGACACCGGCCGGGGCATTGTCAAAAGCGATCTGCCAAAACTGTTTGATAAATTTATGCGCGGCGAGGATATGCGGGAACTTTACCGCGAGGGCAGGGGTCTGGGCCTTTACATCGCCAGGCAAATTGTCATAGGGCACGGCGGCAAAGTATGGGCAGAATCGGAGGGCGAGGGCAAGGGTTCAACGTTCATAATAGAATTACCTCTAGCGTAGCCTCGACAACAATTAACCGGCGACCTCTACAAAAAAGTTGTAAAGGTTGTTGGTGGTAAAGGTTGTAAAGGTTTTTTATGGAACGTACTCGGACATTCGACGCATTGCAGAATATCGGCCAGGAGGTGACGCTCTGCGGCTGGGTACATGCGCGGCGCGATCACGGCAAGATCATTTTCATCGATCTGCGCGATCGATGGGGTTTTTTGCAGGTGGTCTGCACTCCCGCCAATAAAGATTTGTATGCCATCGCCGAAACACTCCGCCCGGAGTGGGTTATTCGAGTGACTGGCACGGTCAAGGAGCGGCCGGAGAAGTTGATCAACCCAAAATTGCTGACCGGTAAAATAGAGGTTGAGGCAACCGAGCTCCACGTCTTCAATAGCGCCGAAACCCCACCCTTTGCGCTCGATACCGACGGCTACGAGGTGAGTGAGGAGATTCGCATGAAGTACCGATACCTCGATCTGCGGCGTGAACGCATGAAGCGGAATCTGGTCATGCGGAACAATATCATTCAGATGATGCGGCGGTTCCTGGGCCGCGAGGGATTCGTGGAGATCGAGACGCCCATTTTAACCAAATCGACTCCGGAAGGAGCGCGCGATTATGTGGTGCCATCCCGCGTGCATCCCGGTTCGTTTTATGCCCTGCCGCAGTCGCCCCAGCAATATAAGCAGCTGCTTATGGTCTCGGGTTTTGACCGGTATTTTCAGATCGCCCGATGCTTCCGCGACGAAGACACCCGGGGCGACCGGCAGCCGGAGTTTACGCAGCTCGATATCGAAATGAGCTTCATTACCGCCGAGGAGATCCTGCGGCTCGTTGAAGACTTGTATATCGATATCGTCCGGCATGTCGATCAAAAAAAGAAGATCCATAAAGTGCCGTTTCCTCGCATAAGCTTCAAGGAAGCAATGGACAAATGGCAAAGCGACA
>JAUYLV010000068.1 GCA_030699565.1 bacterium | reverse complement strand
TTTGCGGCGGTGTGGCAGGCGGATTCAGTAACTCGTAACTCGCAACTCGTAACCAGTAATCAGAAAAATAACATCATTGATCAAGTAGCGGATACTGAAACGGTAGCAATGAACTATGGGCCGGCGAAGACCGCTGTGGTTATCGCGGCGGGGATAGGCATGCTATGGTTCGGGTGGGTGGCCAATATCGTGCCGGGGGAGGCGAGTTATTGGGCGCAGGTTGCCTCAAACACGAATTATACATCGCAGGGACGAGAGTTTGATAAGGCGTTTGATGCGCTGCGCAAGTCATTCGATCTTAATACCTACCTGAACGTAGATATGCGGCTTGCGCTTTCGGGCTTTGCCGTAGGCGGAGCGCAGACGATGATCGATCAGGGGGGAGACGCGGAAAAATACGGGCGCGAAGCGCTGGAGTATCTTGCCGGCCAGTTCGAGAAGAATTTAACGGAGCATCATCCCGATATAAAAGATTTTCTCTCGCATCAGCAATATGCGCGCGTAGCCCAGATGCTGGCCAAATATGACGCGACTTGGAACGAAAAAGCCATCGCCACTATGGAGCAGGCGCTTGTTGAGTACCCAAAAAAATCCCAAATGATCCAGGGGTTGGCGAGGTTCTATATGCAACAGGGCCGCGTAGACGAGGCGGTTGTCGTTTTCGAGGATCATCCGCTGGAATTCGCTCCGGGAACTTTTTATTTTGATTATGCCGGAACGCTTTATAACGCCGGCCGCAATGAAGACGCCTGGAAGCAGATGGAGCGGGCCATCGCTTACGATGCGAATATGTATCGCAACCTGGATCGACTGGTCGAAATCCTCATGAAAGACGGACACTATGACCGCATCGCCCGACTCTACGAACATGAATTGACGCATCTGGTTAATGATCCGGAGCTTATGGCAAAGCTTGCCGCAACCTATATGGAGCTTGGCGAGAAACAAAAAGCCCGGGAACTTGCCGAAAAACTGCTTGCGATGAATCCGGAAAATCCGGAAGAGATTTATGCATTTTTAAAGGAACTTGAGCAGTAGTAAGCCTAATTGACCTAATTGAACTAATTGACCTAAACATATATTGAATAGCATTTATTTAAATTATGTTATTCAAATATTGTTTTAGAAATTAGATTAATTAGAAATTAGGCTAATTTTCTACGCTGTGTGTGGCATCACCGGCTTCATAGGTTCAGGTAATCAAGATACCATTCGCAAGATGGCCGATACCCTGCGCCATCGCGGCCCCGACGAGGAGGGGTTTTTTGTTGATGATAAAAGGGGAGTTCACCTCGGATTTCGCCGGCTTTCGATCATTGATCTTTCCACCGGATCGCAGCCCATCTTTAACGAGGATGGAACCCTCGCCGCGGTGTTTAATGGCGAAATTTACAATTACAAGGAACTTCGCCGGGATCTTGAAAAACGCCACACATTCAAGACCCAGACCGATACGGAGGTGATCGTTCATTTATATGAGGAGATAGGGGAGCGGTGTTTCGAAAAATTCAACGGTATGTTCGCGATCGCCATTTGGGATGCGAAAAAAGAGCGTCTCGTTTTGGCGCGCGATCGCATGGGTAAGAAGCCATTGTATTGGGCGCATCTTGGCAATGCACTTGCGTTCGGTTCCGAGTTAAAGGCGATTCTTGCGCATCCTGCCGCAGCGCGAAAACTTTCAAAAAAGGCATTATTGAAATATTTTTTCTTTCTGAACGTTCCAAGTCCCTGGACGATATTCGAAGGAATGTACAAGCTGGAGCCCGGACAAATGTTGGTGTATCAATTAAAATCCCCTCCTGCCGGAGGGGGGGCTTGGGGGGGTGGGAGCATTAGTAAGTCATTTTACTGGCAAGCGCGCTACGATACCGATCCGTCCATAACGCTTCATGATGCCCTGCAGGAAGTCGATCGTCTCCTTGAAGATGCAACTCGCATCCGGCTTGTTTCCGACGTTCCTTTGGGTATTTTTCTTTCTGGGGGCATCGATTCAAGTATTGTTGCATACTATGCCGCTCGCGCGGCGCGGGATTCGATTAAGACATTTTCGATTGGCTTCAATGTTCCAAAATTCGATGAATCGCCCTATGCGCGACGCGTCAGCGAACTGATCGGATCCGAGCATCATGTCGAACTCTTCGATCCGGCGACATTACTTGCCCTTTTGCCGAAAATAGCTGCTTTTCTTGATGAGCCATTCTCGGATTCCTCGATCCTCCCTACGTATTTATTGTCGAAATTTACTCGCAAGCATGTAACGGTCGCTCTGGGGGGCGATGGCGGCGACGAGCTTTTTTTGGGCTATCCGACATTTCAGGCGCATCGCATTGCGGAGTGGTATCGGGTTTTGCCCGGCATCATACAAGAGAGGCTTCTGCCCGCGCTTGCGCATGTGCTGCCGGTTCGGCACGCCGGATTATCGTTTGACTATAAAATTAAGGCGTTTCTATTTGGCGCGCCGCATCCGGTCGGCATTCGACAGCAAGCCTGGATCTCTATGTTTGACCCCGGCATCGCTCAAAATATTTTTTCAGAGGAATTTCTTGCGGATCTGCCGGATGGAACTATCCATGAAGATATCGATAAAAAGCTCCAGGTACTTGCTCCGCATCATGTGGATGAAGCTGCAATGTTTCTTTATGAGCGATACTTTCTCGGTGATCAGGTTCTTGCCAAGGTTGATCGCGCATCAATGGCAGCTTCGATTGAAGTGCGCGCTCCCTTTCTCGATGTCCGGCTTGTAGAATACGCGCATCGCATTCCGACATCGTTACGCTTGCGATTTTGGCAAAATAAATATTTGCTTAAAAAATTGATGCGCGGCAAGCTTCCGGATGATATCCTTGATCGTCCGAAAAGGGGATTTTGGGCTCCGGTAGGCCCCTGGCTTAAAAAGGAACTTGTGCCGCTTTGCGATGAATTGTTTGCGCGCGATCGGATTGCGCAACAGGGCATTTTCCGTTATACTGCGATCCAAAGATTGCTCACCGAACATCGCAGCGGAGCCCGCGATCATCATAGGATCCTTTGGTCGTTGCTCATGTTCCAGCTTTGGCACGATCGGTGGTTATAATAAACCAGCGCATGAAACTTGTCGTTATCATTCCTGCGTACAACGAGGAAAAAACCGTCGGAGAGGTGGTAAGATCCATCCCGGGGATTATCCCGGGTTTTTCCGAAAGAGCCATCATTGTGGTTAATGATGGCTCGGGGGACGGAACGGTTCTTGAGTCGGAACGCGCCGGCGCCCGTGTTGTTTCTCATGGGAGAAACCGGGGGCTTGGGAATGCGTTCGCAACCGGCATCCAGGCGGCGCTTGGCGATGGCGCCGACATTATTGTGAGTATTGACGCGGACGGGCAATTTGACGCGCGGGAGATTTCAAAAATTACCGCTCCCATCGTCGGTGGCGAGGCCGACATGGTTAGCGGCAGCCGTTTTTTGGAACCGGCATCACGTGCGGCGGTTCCCTTGATGCGCCGCATCGGAAACTATGGATTTACGAAACTCGTCAATAGTATATTAGGTACCAGATTTTCCGACACGCAGTGCGGCTTCAGGGCATATAACCGGCAGGCCGCAATGCGGTTAAATCTCTTCGGTGATTTTACCTATACACAGGAAGTATTCGTGGACCTCTTTTATAAGGGCATGCGCATTATGGAGGTGCCGATCTCGGTACGCTACTTCAAAGACCGCAAAGCAAAAATTTCCTCATCGCTTTTCAGGTATATGTGGCGGGCGTTTGCGGTTATTTTTCAGACACTTCGGGACAAGGAGCCGCTTAAGTTTTTCGGCATTCCCGGCGTTTTTCTTCTGGCGCTTGGGCTTATTGCCGATGCGTACGCATTTTTTTTCTGGCTCTATACGCATGTCACAACGCCCATTCGCATGCTTTTTTTTGTGGGTACGGTTTTGATCGGTATCGGGCTCATTTTGGTAATTTTTGCGTTTCTTGCGGATATGGTAAAACGTGTTCGTGAAACGCAAGACGACATCCTTTTCCGTCTCAAACAGCATCGTTGAAATCGCTATGTCCGACCAAGCCGATAAACCCGGTTACGAGAACCGCCGCATGAAGCTATACACCGCGTGCCTTATTGTCATTGTTGTAATGGGCGCGTTTTTGCGTTTTCGGGGGATAGCGGATAAAGGCCTTTATCAGCATGACGAGGCTGATTTTATGCTGCGTGTACGAAGTTATGCTACGTTGTTTCAGGCGCTTCCTCAAATTATTGCCGGCAACGTGACTGATTTGCGTTCGTGGAGTTATGACGTGTTCGCATCCGGATTTTTTCCTTCCACAAGCGCGTTGCCGACATTTCTTATTCCCGCATCGATTTTTGCGGCAATTGTGGGAGATTACGACTGGATACTGCCCGCGATGAACGCCACGCTCGGCGTGCTTACCATTTTCATTGTGTATCTGTTGGCGCGGAGGCTTTCCGGTAATGCATACGCGGGATTGTTGGGCGCGGTATTTGTCGCCTTATCACCTTATCACGTGCTGTATTCGCGCATGGGATTCGCTCAATTTCCTGCGGGATTTTTTTTCACCCTTGCGGTGTATCTGTATGTGGAAAGTTTTTTTTGCGATGAGCGGGTGCGCTATCGGTATTTGTTCGGTGTCGGGCTTGCGCTTGGGGCTATGGTATCTTCCCACTACGGCACATTGCCGGTGCTTGCGCTGTTCGGTCTATGCGAGTTGTACATGGGGCTGCGGGTTTTTCGGGATATGTATTGGGGGCGATGGGGTGTCATGGCTTTCGGCGTATTGGCACCGCTTCTTTTTTGGCAGGCAGTGTTGTGGGCGCGCGCGCAAGTCTTGTGGCATGCGGGATTCGACCGCGGAAAGGTTACCTCCTATTTCGGGGAAGTGTACGGCATGGCATTGGCCATAGTTAATTCCGATGCGGATGCCATACGAGAGGGTAGGCCGCTTGATCCATTTTTTTATGCCAGCATAGTACAAGATCAGCATGGGGCATTATTTTTGGCCGCATTTTTTGCCACGCCGTTATTGCTTTGGATAGCGTGGCGCCGGCGCAACATGGCAATGGGGGCTGTGGCACTGCTCGTATGGATGCCCGCGGTTTATTTCAGCTTGTTGCGGTATCAGGTTTCTCGCATCCTCGCTATTTTTCTCCCTTTAACTTTTATAATGGTGGCGGTATTGCTGGCAACGGCAATAGCGCGATGGCTGCCCAAGCGGATGGTTATGCCGATATATGCGGGTTTGATATTGTTGGTTATGTATACATGGCTCCCGAAAGCGCTTGATGCGACACATATCCGTTCGACGTATTCGGAAGCTGCTGCGCAACTTAAGGAATTTTCACAGGACTATGCAGTTTCCGCGACCCCCTACACAATGTACCAATATTATGGCACAATGCGGCTTGACGCAGTAGATAAGGCTCTTGCCGAAGGGCGGTCGGTGGTGTATGCAATCGATCACCTTCGTTTTAATGATCCGGCGGCGCTCGCCCTTGAAGCCGCCCAGCAGCCGCTGATTGAAATGCCCAATAATCTCGGCACCAGTTATCCGTTTCTACTCGATAACTTTCCGAGCCTTACGCATGTGCAAGTGCGCCAGCTGATGGAAACCAGGCCGGATCTGACTACGGTGCGTTTTTACCGCTTGGAACCGAAACACTAGGTATTTGCGCCCATCACGAGATTATATGACAAATTCCGTATCTGCGATAAACTCGGAACTGCTTTCGCTGCTTGCGTGTCCCGATTGTCGATCCGATATAGTGCCGCCGCTTCATTGCAGCGGTTGCGGCAGGGATTTTCCGATAACCGAAGAGGGGATTCCCTGTCTCATGCCCCGCGCATCGCGTGTATTGCCTGCGCAATACGCGGATCCTGACTACGTGGCATATCACGCCCTTACGGAAAAAGACGCTGCGGACCTCTATTATTCGGAAAAAAATTGGCTTTTCCGCAGCATCCACCATTCCGCGCATCGCACGCTCGACGCGTGGTTTCGGGGGCGGCATCGGCAGGGATACGCGATCGATATCGGCTGCGGAACGGGCGACCACTTTTTATACGCAAACGATCTTAAAAAGATCATTGGTGTCGATTCAAGCATCGGATCGCTTAGGGTGTTATTGCGTAAATTTCCTTCGGCGTGTGTCGTGCAAGGAGATGCCTATACGCTACCCTTCCGGCAAAGCGCGTTCGATGCGGCATTTTCCATATATAATCTTGAGCATTTGTGGTTTTTGGACGATGCGCTTAAAGAAGTTCAACGAATTCTTTTGTCGGACGGAAGTTTTTATGTGGGGTTGCCGGCCGAAGGAGGGCTCGCATGGACCCTTGGGAGAAAAATCAGCACTGAACGCATGTATAAAAAACGATATGGATTCGATTATGGGCGCGTTATGCAGATCGAGCACTGCAATACCGCAAAAAAGGTCATTGATCGATGCGCCGCGCACTTTAGCTCCGCGCGAAGAACATTCTTCCCATTGCCGCTTTTACCCCTCATCTCGTGCAATCTTACCATCTCACTCGAATATCACATGTCCAAAGCGCAAGGCGATAATATTTAATCCTTTTACATATCATACTTTTTATGTCCGAAGGCATCTCTGTGGTCATTCCGGCCTATAACGAAGCCCATGCGATCGCCGATACGATTCGGCGCGTATTTGCGATATGTCGCATGATCGGCAAGCCGTTTGAGGTCATTGTTGTGGACGACGGTTCAGGCGACGGAACCGGGGAGCTTGCCGAACAGGCCGGTGCGGCAGTTCTGCGAAATCCGGCAAATGGCGGCTATGGGCTTTCTCTGCAGCGGGGCATACAGGCGGCGAAATACGATACGATTGCCATTACGGATTCAGACGGAACGTATCCTATTGAAGATCTACCCCGCCTTTATGCGGAGATGCAAAAAGGCTTTGACATGGTTGTGGGTGCGCGTCAGGGAAGCATGTACGAAGGCAGCCTCATAAAAAGCTTTTCGCGGAAAATATTCCGATGGCTGGCGGAATATACGGCGGGCAGAAAAATTCCCGATATCAATTCGGGGCTTCGCATGTTTCGGCGTGATATCGCCGTTCAGCATCTTTCATTGACCTGTCAGGGCTTTTCGTTCACCACGTCGCTGACGCTTATTTTTATGTTGCAGGGAAAATTCGTACACTACCTACCGATCGCCTACCATGTACGTATTGGGCATACCAAAGTTCGCCATGTGCGCGACGCGCTTCGCACGCTTCAGATCATGACCGAGGTGATCATTCATTACAATCCGCTCAAGCTTTTTATTCTTTGGGCGGTCGGCGTTGCCGCGGCGGGAATTGTGGTTGCCGGCGTGGGCTTTGCGGCGGGTGACGCGGTCATATTCATCGCCGGCTGGATCTTTCTGGCGGCGGCAGCGCTTGTCTTCTCCATGGGATTTCTTGCCGACCGACTCGGACGCCGCTAGTACCGTTACAAATTACTCTGAATAACGAA
>JAUYLV010000026.1 GCA_030699565.1 bacterium | reverse complement strand
TACTGAGTATGCGATTTATCGCTCCCTTGCGTACGATGGAGAACTTGTCCCAATGTGGGGAGGAAACCAAGAACACGAAACTATTAATCAATACGTTTCAGTTAATGCAAAGAATAAGGATAACGAGCCGATACGTATTTTTGAAGGACCCTGCCTGATAATCAGTCTAGATGGTTCTGCTGGGAGTATGACCTACAAGAAAAAGGGTGAGAAGTTTGCACTCAATCACCATGCAGGTGTTTTAAAGTGTAAAGACGCTTTAAAACTTAATCTTGAGTATTTCAAATATAAATTTGAGAATTATTTAAAATCTCTTGCCGTAAGCGATGGTTCAAAAACGCTTTCTATAGGATTACTCGAGAAGCAGCTATTTGAATTACCTGAAATTAAGGAGCAGGAAAAGCTTGTGGAGAGATATAGGAAATTAGCCGAACTTAAAAACAAGCTTAAGGGCTACCTATCGACTATTCAAGATCTTGAATCTAAAGAAATTAACTAGTTCCCATACTGCTTATCGAATAATCGACCTCATTCTTACCTTTATTCGACTTTGGCTGCGGTATTTCAAACCATTCCGGATGAGCTTTGTAGATAGCCCTTAATTCACGTATGCTTTTATCAATATCCTTGAATTCGAGCCATGTTTTCGGTTCAAAGTTCCGTGTATCGTCCCCGCCAGATTGGCAACTTTGAACCGTTTCTGGCATCGTCGCAGTCGGCTAGGTCATATTGCAACGAAGCCACACTCCTATGGTCCGTACCGCCTCCGAATCAAAAAAACTTGTTGCGGGTGACTCCGCGCCGGATTTTAAACTTGCGGGGACCGACGATAAGATACATGCTCTGGCGGATTTCGGGGCGTATGAGGGGCTTTTGATTGTTTTCATGTGCAACCATTGTCCGTATGTGCAGGCGAAAACCGATGATCTTGTAAAACTTCATGCGAAGTTCGGTGATCGCCTGGCTGTCGTGGGTATCAACAGCAACGATCCGGACTATCCGGGTGAGGGCATGGAGTTAATGAAAGCATTTGCCGAAGAGCGCGGCATACGTTTTCCCTATTTGCTTGATGACACGCAGCAAACCGCTCGTGCATACGGCGCAACCTGTACGCCCGATCCATTCCTGTTCGACAAAGACCGCAGACTGGTTTTTCACGGTAAAATAACCGATGCGATGAATCCGGGTGACAAAGCGACGGAAGAGACCATGAAAACAGCAATCGAAAAAATGCTTGCGGGCGAAAAAATCGAAAAATGGTTCGATCCGTCGCTGGGGTGTTCGATTAAGTGGATCGAGAAGTGACGCGGTTCGCATGGTTTGTATAGCGGGGAATCCGATGCTATACTAAATCATGGTAATCATTCTCAACTTCGGCAGTCAGTTTGCGCATTTGATTGCGCGGCGGGTACGTGATCTCGGCATCAAGGCCGAGATTTTGCGTTTTGGTGCCACGGCGGATGAAATAAAAAAGTTTAACCCCGCGGGAATCATCCTCTCCGGCGGCCCCGCGTCGGTGCGCGAAAAAGGCAGCCCCCGCCCGGATAAAAATATTTTTACGCTGGGCATTCCGGTGCTCGGTATCTGCTACGGGCATCAGGTGATGGCGCATATGCTCGGTGGGCAAGTGGCGAAGGGGAGGCATCGGGAATTCGGCAAGGAAGCGCTCGCGGTTACAGCGGGAAAAAATATTTTCAAAGGCCTGCCCAGGCGCCAGACCGTATGGTTTTCGCATGGCGATCAAGTGGTAAAACTCCCGGTGGGGTTTTTTGGCACCGCCAAAACAGGCTCCTGCCGGTATGCCGCTTTTGCGGATGAGAAGCGAAAGTTTTTCGGCATCCAGTTCCACCCGGAAGTGACGCATACCGAATGCGGCAAAAAAATACTCAAAAATTTTCTGTTTTCCGTCTGCCGTGCGCGCAAAGACTGGGCCATGGATTCCGTTGCGGAAGGCATTATTGCGGATGTCAAAAGCGAAGTCGGCAATGCCCATGTGGTGGTGGGCATATCCGGGGGTGTTGATTCGCTGGTTGCCGCAACGCTTTTGCATCGCTCCATCGGCAATCGCCTGCATCCGGTATTTGTGGATACGGGGCTTCTGCGAAAGGGCGAGGTTCTGCAGGTCGCTTCATACTTAAAAAAACACGGATTTGCCCGTCTGCACGTAATCGATGCGGGCGCATTATTCCTTAAAAAACTTAAAGGGATCGCCGATCCGGAACAGAAACGCAAGATCATCGGCCACTTATTCATACGGGTATTCGAGCGGACCGTTCGCGGCGAGCTTAAAAAATACCCCATCGCGTATCTTGCCCAAGGAACGATCTATCCCGATCGGATCGAATCCGCATCGACCTCAACGGCCGCCGCGAAAATAAAAAGCCATCATAACCTTACCCTGCCCGAAAAACTCGGCCTTAAAATTCTTGAGCCCATAAAGGATCTTTATAAAGATGAGGTGCGAAGGGTGGGGCTTGCGCTCGGGCTTCCTCGCGAACTTTTATGGCGGCATCCGTTTCCGGGGCCGGGGCTTGCGGTGCGCGTCATAGGCGAGGTTACGAATGAGCGGCTTGCGATCTTGCGGGAAGCGGATGCGGTTTTTATCAACGAACTTAGAACATCCGGCGAATACGAAAAGATCTGGCAGGCGTTTGCCGCGCTGTTTCCGGTTAAGGTGGTCGGGGTAATGGGGGACGCGCGCACGTATGAATATGTCGTAAGTCTGCGGGCGGTCGATTCGATCGACGGCATGAGCGCCGACTGGCACAAGATGCCGAACGAACTTTTGGAAAAAATAGCCGGCCGCATTATTGGCTCGGTGCGCGGTGTTAATCGTGTACTCTATGACGTGACGCAAAAACCCCCGGCGACGATCGAATATGAATAATGACCGCAAATGTATTGCCGGGCGCCCCTGCCGATGCTATGATGCTGCGCGAATGAAGCGTAAAGGAGATTCCATGCAGCTTCCTTGTGATAAAACCCTGCTCTCCTACTTAAGTATTACGGACCTTAAAAAGGCGATTTTGGAACGAAGAGGCGTCATTCGCAGGCATCGCGACGCAAAAGGCGATGATCGCTGCTGGATCGATGACTGGACGGTGTGGGTGATGCTGGATGACACCTCCGATCCGCCGACCTATCTTCCGTCACTCGAGCGCGCCATGCGGCTCTGCAGGCGTTTTCACCTGTGCCGCAATGCGAATGCTGCCGATCTTGTGCCTGCCGATGCGATCACAGACCCCGCGCATTGGGACGATGATCTTGCCACCACGGACGCGGTATGGCTTGTCGAAGAGCTTGCGCGCATGCAGCAGGCCATTCGGTGGCATCGCGATATCGGCGATCGGCCCCGCACGGTCGATGACGACCGGCTGCTTTACGCCGTTCTGCCGGAAAAATTACCCGCCGATTTCCGCCTGCCGCCGCCCGAAGATTTTCTCGGTGAGAATAAAGCGCCCGGCGCAGGTTGCCCGTCCTTTTGGCGCAGCCATTTGAACTGCCCCGTGGAGCAACATGATCTGCATCGCTGGGGGCCGTGTGTTGCCGGGGCGGACGCGGAAGCGATTTAAACCGAACTACCGTCCACAAGGACGGTTTTTTATACGCGAAATTTCTTCTGTTTAAAGTTGACTAAATTAATCAACTTTGAGTTAAAGAAAGCAAAGAGCCTAAGCGCGAAATTTTTATGATTATGCCTTTAAGTCAGGCAACCTCGCAAATGGTCATTGCGAGCGACGAAGGAGCGTGGCAATCCCTTCAATATTCCATTATAAAGTAAGTATTGAAAAGATTGCTTCGTCGTTCCTCCTCGCAATGACCGCTAAATCTGTGCTAAAGGCATAATCATAGAAGTTTTCCGGTTTTTATTTCAAAGAGATTAGCGTATAGTGCGGAGTATGTTTGAAGCGGAAATTCATTTTGATTCGTTGCTGCCCGACGGCAGCGCCTGCGGGTTTTTGGATGCCAAACCCGTCTGCGCATTCGGCGCCTTACCCGGCGATACGGCGCGCGTACGCATATTTAAAAAGCGGCGCGGCATTCGCTTCGGGGAGGTCGTCGAAATATTAAGGGCGTCACCCGATCGCGTCGATCCCGCCGAGGCGCACTTTACTTCGTGTTCTCCCTGGCAGGTGATGCGATACGACAGGCAGGTAAGCGAAAAAAGAAAGTTGCTCGGCGAAATGATTTCTTCGGCGGAGGGAGGGCAGCGTATGCCGGAACGGTTTTACGATGTACATTCCGTAGAATCACACCTCCCTCAATCTCTCCTCGGAGAGGAGGGAACTAAAACGCAGACATTCGGATACCGCACGAAGATCGAATTCAGTTTTACGGAAGAAAATAACGAGCTCTGCCTGGCGTTTTTTGCTCGCGGGTCGAGGCGTAAAGTGGCTTTGCCCGACGGCTGCGCACTGGCGAGCGACGGCATGAACCGGGCCGCGCGTGCGATTCGTGACGGGATGCGGGCGGCTGGTATTAGTGCCCATCAACTGAAGACACTGATCATACGGGAAAGCAAATCGCCCGATGCGAGAGTCGCCGCGCTCTATGTTACGGATCGGAGCGTGGCGGAGGCGACGGCGCGCCTTCATCAATCCCTCACCGAGGACGAAGGTTTGAGGGGCTTTCGTGTTATCTATTCGGATCCGGAGAGTCCGGCAAGCATTGCCACGGAGACGCTGCACCAATCAGGATCGGCGGCGCTTGAAGAAAAAGTCGGAGAAAAATCGTTTCGGTATGCGTTCGACGGATTTTTCCAGAATCATATTCCGCTCTTTTCGGCCGCACTTGGCCGAATGCGCGCGCAGGCGCCGCTCATTCATAAACTCGTGGATCTGTATTGCGGCGTCGGTACGATCGGCATTTCTCTTGCGGATCGCGCCGCAGAAGTCGTAGGCATCGAACAGGCATCCGAAGCGATCGAATGCGCGCGGCACAATGCCCAAGCCAATGGCGTTAAGCATTTTCGGGGCATCGCCTGCGATGACCGCACCATTCCGGAGGGGGTACTCGACGGGGCTGAAGTTGTCGTATGCGATCCGCCGAGGGTGGGGCTTCATAAAAATGTCATCACGGCTTTGGTACACCATAAGCCCGGGCGCATACTCTATCTTTCGTGCAATCCCGCAACGCAGGCCCGCGATTATGGGCTGCTAAAAGAACACTATGCGATCGCCTCATGCGAGGGATTCGATTTTTATCCGAATACGCCGCATATGGAATCACTGATGGTGCTGGATGCAAAAAATTAACAAAATATCGTGCACTATAAAACGCTGTGTTTGCGTCATTCCCACTCCCAACCCTGTCATTCCCGCGGAGGCGGGAATCTATATAAACCATGATAATTCTGGATTC
>JAUYLV010000060.1 GCA_030699565.1 bacterium | reverse complement strand
GATTATTAAGTTCGTCTAGTATTCGCGAATATATGAATCAAAGAAGGTAATATACGAATTAAAAATCAGCCATACGAATAGTTGAAGAGCGACCATAAGATAATTTGTATGTATGATTGCTGATTTGTATATTGAGGTTATTTGTATATTTGCGATTACTCTATATGGAATTTCTCGGTCACATCGGCATAGACCTGAAAACGGTCGCTGCGCAGGCGGTGAATTTTTTGATCCTGGCTACGATTTTGCGCCTGCTCTTGTATAAGCCTCTTATAGCGGTTCTCGATAAGCGAAAAGCCGCAACCGAAAAATTGCAAAAGGAGCTTGCCGAAATCGAAAAGAAGAAAAACGAATCGGAGGCAGCCTATCGCGCAAAATTATTGGATGCCGAAGGCAGGGCAAACGAAATCATCCTCAAGGCGCGCAAATCGGTCGATGCATTCACTGATACTTCGCTTGACAAGACCCGCGACTACATTGATGACATGCTGCAGGAGGCGCGCCAGCGCGTCGAGGGCGCAAAAGGGGAGCTTGCCAAACTGAATAAGCGAGCGGTGAGCGCCGAGGCGCATCGCATGCTGCGGGAATTTTTATCCGAAAAGCTGCGAAGGGAACTTCATGAGACGCTTCTGGCCCAGGCAATGGATCATTTCGACGACATGGGTTCGCGCGAAGAGGATATTGCGTTCAAAGGAGCGCTTACCATTGAGATAGCATATCCGATTTCGCGAACCGATGAAAAGCGCCTTCAAAAAATTTCCGCAAAAAAATTCGGCAAGCGCATTCGGATTGAATCAGAAACGAATCCGGATCTGGGCGCGGGCATCATTTTAAGCTGGGGCGGCTGGCGGCTGGATGGATCGCTTGCGGCCGCTCTGGAGCAGAAAATAGGCACCTAGATCAACTTTCTATGAAGGTTCAGCAAGTAGGTACGATAAAAGAAATTCGCGATGGCATCGCGCTTATCGAAGGACTCCCCGAAGTACTCACCGAGGAGTTTTTGGTATTTAGCACGAAATCGAGCCACTCGGAGAAACCGCTTTATGGCATGGCGCTTGGCTTCGACGAACAAGTCGTTAAAGCCATTATTTTCGGCGATTTCACGCGCTTGCATCGGGGTGACGAGGTGCATACCGGCGGGCACACGCTCCAAATTCCGGTTGGCGATGGATTTTTGGGACGCGTGGTGGGTCCGCTTGGCGATGCGCTGGATGGCAAGCCCGCCATTGCCGACACCATGGAACAATCCCCGGTCGAACGCGAGGCGCTGGGCATCGTTGATCGAGATCCGGTCGAAGAGCCGATGTTGACCGGTATCAAAACCATCGACGCGATGATTCCCGTCGGTCGGGGCCAGCGGGAACTTATCATCGGCGATCGCAAACTGGGTAAGACGTCGATCGCGCTGGATGCGATTATCAATCAGCGGTCAGTGGCCAAAGGCCTCAAGTCGGATGTTGTGTGCATTTATTGTTCCGTTGGCCAAAAAAAGATCGAGGTCGCGCATATATTCGAGGTGCTGCGGGCCGAGGGAGCCATGCCTTACACGATCGGCGTGATCGCCTCCGCATCCGATCCGACTTCGCTGCAATACATAGCGCCCTATGCGGCTATGGCGCATGCGGAATACTTTCGAGATCGAGGGCAGGATGTGCTGATTATTTTTGACGACCTGACTAAACATGCCTGGAGCTGGCGCGAGTTATCTTCGCTTTTGGAACGCATTCCCGGACGGGAGGGATATCCGGGAGACGTTTTCTATTTGCACTCGCGGCTTCTGGAGCGCGCGGGGCGCCGCAAAAAAGAACTGGGAGGCGGCTCGATCACCGCGCTACCCATCGTGCAGACCCAGGAAGGGGAGATCTCGGGTTACATTCCCACCAACGTCATCTCCATTACCGACGGACAGATTTATCTTGAGCCGGAACTTTTTCGCAATGGAGTGCGTCCCGCAATCAATGTGGGCTTGTCCGTATCCCGCGTGGGCGGCAAAGCGCAGCCGCCGGTATTGCGCGCGGTGTCGAAGGGTATGCGCCTGAAGCTTGCTCAATACCATGAGCTGGTGCGGTTCGGAGGGCTGGAGACGAAACTCGAAAAAGAGACGGCAAAGCAAATGGAGGAGGGGAAGGCGCTGGTCGATATTTTATTGCAGCGCGAGCGTCGGCCGGTTTCACTCGAAAAAGAGGTATTGCTGATCCTGGGGGCGCAGGAAAGGCTCTTTAAAAAGTTTTCCGGAAAGCCCCTCGATGCATGGGAGGATGAATTTTATACGTTCATCGATACGCAGCACCCGCATCTTGGCCAGAAGCTTTGGCAGGCGCAGGAATTTACCGAAGCCTTAAAGCAGGAACTGATCGGGATTATTAAGGAATTTGCGGGATAGTATTTCGTATTTCGTATCTTGTATCTCGTATGAAAACTCAAAATACCAAATACCAAATACCAGATACTGGATATCGAAACGGTTTCCTCCCACTCTGGCTTATCGTTCTTTTGGCCATAAGCCTTGTAGCGGGCGGCATTGCCGCATTACCGAAGCAGGAATCGGGGCAAAATTCCCTCCTGCCCGAGGAAGAGTTGGTGGGAGTAGAAAATTCTCTTCTCACTGGTGAGGAGAAGCGGGGAGGGGTGTCGGATATAGACATCTCTGGTTGGAAAATCTATCGCAGTCAGATCTATCCGAATGAAGGATATGGATTTGAGGTACAGCATCCTGCGGAATGGTCTTCGGGCGAAACTCCTGGTGGTATTGGCTTCAGGATAGCCGGGGGTAGCGATGATACTATTACTATTACATATGTATCCGCGGCTCAGCGCACCCTTATGGGCAGGCCTGCACCCTGTACCCAAAATGAAAATTGCCTTGCCGAAAAAATTAATTTCGCTGGCCATAATAGCTTAATTGAATGGAGAATAGATACTCCGTTAGCGCGAATTGAGATACCCACCCTCAAAGATGAACTCGGCGGGGAGCTTCATATTGCGTTAAGGGATCTGCGTTTAAAGGAAATATTTCGGAAAATCCTCTCCACATTCAAATTCATCGAGTCCGATCCTAGCGCAGACTGGAAAACCTACCGCAACGAGGAGTACGGATTTGAGGTGAAATATCCGGTTGGCTGGTCTGAAAATTACAGTGACAGTTTTTTCTTCCTTCAAGATAATATTGGTGCGATGTTTATTGTTGAGATTCCGCCCGCAGGTTATGGCATAGATAACGTTGTAACATCTGGGCCGATTCTTGTAGGTGGTAATCCAGCAACGAAGATTGTTTTTAAAGGCGGCAATAATCGAGATCGTATTCATGTTCAATTTAGAGATGAAGACTTGAGAGAAAAGATAGCGATAATTTTTAATGCGCCGGGTGGGTATAATCTTCAAATATTCAATCAAATCCTCTCCACGTTTAGATTTTTGGAGTAGTATGGCGTCATTCCGGCGGAAGCCGGAATCCATGACTCTGGATCCCGGATCATTTAAATAAAAAATAATGAATGTCCGGGATGACAATTTCATAGGAATACTTCTCGATGCGCTAGTTCGATTTAAGTAGTAAACAGTAACACACCCCCCCCAAGCCCCTCCTCGGAGAGGAGGGGATGAGGACTCCGGATTCGTATGTTGATTGCCGATTTGTATATTTGATCAAATTTGTATATTCGCGATTACTCCATGTCCACATCATTAAAAAAACTCAAAGACCAGCAGGAACAAACCGCCATTCTGCGCGACGTGGGAGAGACGATCCAAAAAATTTCCGCCATCCATCGCATCAAGATTGAAGCGCAAACCGAAGGTGTTAAACGTTTCAGTGAATCGCTTCTGACGTTTGCGGGTGAGGGGCTGCCTCTTGAGATTACGCATCCGGAAATACCCGAAGTGGATCGAAAGCCGCTTTTGATGGTAGTGGGGCCGGAGCGGGGACTCGTGGGGGATTTGCATCGGGAACTTGCCTATGCTTTAGAGAGACGTCTTGCTTGGAGGTCCTATCCACAGGTGTTTGTGGCGGGTCGGCGAATATGCGGATTTTTGGATGCTTCCATGGATATCGATTTTAAGCCGTATCCGGCGCTTTCAGATAGGCCGACGCGCGAGGAACTTTCGGGTCACGTAAAGGCCATTCTCGACGGCAAGCGCAACGGACAATGGAACATGGTAGAATTAATCTATCCGCAGTATGAGAGCATTACCACCTACCACATCGCCGAGAAGCGTCTTTTGCCGCTGGAAGTAAGAATCAAGAATCAAGAATCAAGAATCAAGGAGAAGGGTGATGTATCAAAAGAAAGTACTTACTTCGTTGAGCCTACGATACAGGCGATTATGCAAAGGTTGGAGGAGATGCTCTTTGCCGCGGAGTTGTACGAAGTGTTTTTGGAAGCCCGGTACGTTGAGTTGTCGCAGCGGCTTTTAGCCGCAACACGCGCTACCGAGAATGCCAAGCGGATATTGAAGGGGCTGCATCGGCAATATTTGCGCGAAGTGCGCGGCCGCACCACCAAGGCCATTAACGAGATCTTTACGGGCCGCAAGGCGTTCGAGGTCAAGTCCAAGCAGGCTGCGGTGGCCCTGGAGTGGGTGCTTTAAAAATTTGCAATTTCAATTTCTAATTTTCAATAACCATATGCAAAAAGGATTTCTAGCAATTTGGATCATCGCCGTTATCGTTCTTGCCGCCGTGGGCGGAGGGGTGGCATTGCTCGTTTCGATGCGCTCCGGATCGGTGCAGGTTTCGCCGATTGATAGTGTGCGGAACACACCAAGTGCTTTGCCCAGCGTTTCCGTTGATGCGGTTGTTTCCGAATCGCCATCGCCTTCATTCTCCGCGACGCTAACGCTTATGCTGACACCGGTGCCAATGCCCGCGACACAACCTTCCCCGACTCCGCAGGCAATGCCAAAGGTGACTCCAACCCCGACACCTACTCCCTCGACAAGCTCGGGACCTACGGCTCCGCCTTCGGCAACCCCAACACCTACCGCGCAGCCAACACCCACACCCGAAGCAACCTCCGCACCAACCCCAACACCCACGCCAATCCCGACCCCGACTCCTACACCCACTCCTTCACCTTCTGCGGAATCGCTGGTGCTGTACAAAAAATACGATCATGTGTTTTCGCCCAAAGACATAACGGTGCTGGTGGGAACGGCGGTAACGTTTCGCAATGATTCCCTAATACAAAACATTCAAGTCGCATCCGATCCGCATCCGGCGCATACGGATCATCCTGAGTTTGATTCGGGTTTTCTGGCGCCCGGCGAATCTTATACGTTCGTGTTTTGGAACGTAGGGGAATATGCATACCATAATCATTTGCTCCCGGGTGTGGGCGGGGCCATTCATGTCAGAACGCAATTCTAATCCGAAATCACCAACAACTAAGAATAGAACCAACAGAAAAATTTTCAATTTACTTTTTTCCAATTTTCATTGAATTTTCAATGATACAATGAACCGACCCCCTGCGTGTCTGAACATTGATTATTAAGTCATTGATTGAAAATTGAAAAGTAAAAATTGAAAATTATCTCTTAATATTGTTTGGTTATTATGCCGGTACAATCTCAAAACACAGGAACAATCATACGCATCTCCGGTTCTGTTGTGGATATTCTTTTCCGCGATAGCGAGGCGTTGCCGCCGATCAAAACGGCGTGCGTTGTCTATGACGCGGATAATCAAAAAATCACCCTTGAGGTAATGCAGCATCTTACGGATGGCTCGGTTCGCGCGATCTCGCTGGGACCCACGAATAAGCTTCGCCGCAACCAAAGCGTTGACTACACCGGCTCCCCCATATCGATCCCTACGGGTAAGGCGCTTTTAGGGCGGCTCATCAACGTGGTTGGTGATCCTATAGATAAAAAAGGACCCATGGTTTCCGGTAACGATTCAGTTGTCGCCTGGCCTATTCATCGGGAGCCGCCGCAGCTTTCAGAACAACGCACCCACTACAAGATCCTTGAGACGGGACTGAAGGTGATTGATCTGTTTACGCCGTTTGTTAAGGGCGGCAAGATCGGCTTTTTCGGCGGCGCGGGCGTGGGCAAGACGGTGCTGGTTACGGAACTGATCAATAACCTTGCGACCAAGCACAAGGGCGTTTCCATTTTTGCGGGGGTTGGTGAGCGCGTGCGTGAAGGCAACGAGCTTTATCTTGATCTTGAGCGTCTCAATATGCTCGACAAAGTCGCTCTGTGCTTTGGGCAAATGAACGAACCACCTGGAACGCGTTTTCGTATCGGACTGACGGGAGTCACCATGGGTGAATCGTTTCGGGAGGAGGGAAGCGATGTACTGCTTTTCATCGACAATATGTACCGCTTCGTGCTTGCCGGAATGGAAACTTCTTCACTTCTGGGGCATATTCCCTCCGAAGGCGGATACCAAGCGACCTTGGCGAGCGAAATGGGCGAACTGCAGGATCGCATCACCTCCACCAGCCAGGGATCGCTGACGGCGGTGCAGGCTATTTATGTTCCCGCGGACGACTTTACCGATCCCGGCATTACCGCGACATTTCCCCACCTGGACTCGGTGGTCATTCTTTCGCGGCAAGTTGCCGAGGAAGGCCGGTATCCCGCCGTGGATCTTTTGGCATCCTCCTCATCGCTTATTTCCGAAGAAATCATCGGCAAGCGCCACTATGATGTGGTGCTGAAAGCGCTTAAGGTTTTGCAGCGCTATGAAGAGCTGAAGCATATCATTGCCATTTTAGGCCGCGAAGAGCTTTCGGAAGAAGATAAAAAGATCGTTGATCGCGCGCGAAAAATGCAAAAATTCCTCACACAGCCCTTCTTTACCACGGAGCAGTTTACGGGCAAACCCGGCGCGTTCGTGCCGTTAAAGGATACGCTTGACGGCGTAGAACAGATTTTAAACGGCAGACACGACGATGTACCCGAGGTGAAGTTTTATATGGTAGGGAAAATTGAGGAAGTGGCAAAAAGTGCTTAAGTGGGCCAATGCCACAGTGCTTGGAAATTTTCGCTTCGCTCAAAATTTATCAAATGATAAAAGCTGACATAGTCAGCATGCCAAGCACTTCGGTACTTAAGCACTGCGGCACTTGTGTTTTATGCTAACCCTTCACTTCATCACCGCCGATGCGAAACAGGAAATCGCCGATATTAAATCGGTGAAAGTTCATCTTGCAAGCGGTCTGGTAAAAATTCTTCCCCATCACGCGCCTATGATTGCCACCGTAGAACCTGGTAAGATGTATGCGATGCGGAACGATGGTATTAAAACATACGACATAACCGGCAGAGGATTGTTGAAGGTCGAAAAAGATGTGGTGACGGTGGTATCATGAACATTTGACACGCGACATGTAATAATTGACTTTGCGTGGTCAATTGTCAGATGTTGCGGGTTGATTGTTACGCATTTGTGACGGTCCGTTCCTGGTCGATATTTCTTCTGCTGGCGCTATTTGCCATTATTGTCGTTTCGGCGTTCGGCACCGGCGGGGGTTTTCGCGATAGTTTTTGCGACGCATTCAGCCAGATAAATGAAGTGCCGAAAGCGAAAGACCTATGCGGATTTTTTGAGCGGCGCGGTATTTGCAGGCTCAGGGAAACGGAGGGACAGTTTAAGTGCGAAGTAAATTTGTCATTCTGATTCAAAATTTAAAAATCAAAAGGAGGATCTTTGGTGTTGACGCAAAAGAGATTCTTTATTCATGATAAAAAAGGAATCAGAATGACCAAATAGTACGTAACTATGACAATCGGCGCAATATCCATCTTCATATTTTTTCTTGTTGGCATTGGCATGGCAGCGGTGCCGGTTTTGCTTTCCTTTTTGCTTTGGTATGGCAAAAAGAAGAAGGTGATTTACGAGTTACGAGTAACGAGTCGTGAGTTCGAGCCCTATGAATCGGGAATGACGGCAGAGGGACCGGGCCGCCTCGTGGGTTTCGAATACCTTATATATGCGGTGCTTTTTTTGCTGTTTGATGCCGTGGCGCTGCTCTTGTTGCTGGGCGCGATTGCCGTAAAGCAGGATCGTTCAACGTATCTATTGCCGTATTTTTTACTCGCCGCGCTCGCGCTTTTGATCGTCGCTTATGGCGCCAAAAAGCGAGCATATCTCAACATCTAACAATTATAAGGTTTCTGCGTTCTTCCGCGTTACTATCCGCGTCAATTCGCTTCTAGGGTGTTAGCATAGAAGCAGATGTGCGCAGATAATTATGCAGATAAACGCGGAAAGGCATAACAGTGTTAACACACCTTATTCTCGACAATGCGTCCCGGGTGCTGAATGAATGGCTAGAGCGGCCTCTTGATTGGGCGCAACAAAAATCGCTCTGGCCGCAAGTATTCGGCATCGCCTGCTGCTCTCTGGAGATGATGGATTTTGGGGCTTCGCGCACGGATGCCGACCGGCACGGTATTTTTTACCGTGCGACACCTCGTCAATGCGATGTCCTTATCGTTCCGGGAGGGCCGGTGACGCTGAAGATGGCGCAGGTGGTGCGCGCGGTATATGAACAGATGCCTCGTCCGCGTTTTGCGGTTGCCATGGGCGCCTGCACCATTACCGGCGGCATATTCCGGGGGAGCTATAATATCATTGATCGTCTCGACCAGATCATACCGGTCGATGTGTATATTCCCGGCTGCCCGCCGAGACCCGAGGCGATCATGTTTGCCATGATGAAGCTGCAGGAGAAGATACAAAGGGAAGGAAGGTAGTTCCATGGTGCAGCAGTGCCACAGTGCGTAGAGATTTTTCGCTTTGCTTAAAACTTTATTGGTTCAAATATCACGGCCGCCGGAAGCGGCATGCCAAGCACTACAGCACTCAAGCACTTTGGCACGCACGCACCTGCATATCCCATGACTCCACTCGAAAAAGAAATCCGCGAGCTGATTGCTTACGAAGGCCGTATAACGTTTGAACGCTTTATGCGGCTTGCGCTGTATCATCCGACACTCGGTTATTACCGGCGCCAATTCGATCCGGTCGGGCGGGGCGGTGATTTTGTAACGGCTCCAGAAATTTCATCCGCGTTTGGGGCGTGCCTTGCCAGGGCGATTGCGGCCTCGTGGGAGGCGATGGGAAGGCCCAAGCGATTTTCTATCCTGGAATTCGGTGCCGGATCGGGGTTCCTGGCCGCACGGATCATGCAGGCGTTGAGCGAGCGGCATCCCGAACTCTGCTCGGCGGCGACATATACGGTATGCGAGCAGAATTACCGCATACGATCGGCGATAAAGCCTCCGGAATCGTTTTTGAGAACAAAAAAGTACCGAGCCCTCTCGTTCCACGAGATCCCGGGTGAACGCGTTTCCGGCTGTATCATATCAAATGAATTTTTTGACGCCTTCTCCGTACATCGGCTCCGTTGCATTCGGGGTGTGTTGGCGGAATGTTATATTGACGTTGATGAGAAGGGTTTGTTTCGGGAATCGTTTGACGTTCCTTCCTGGGATTTCATCGGCAAATTCTGGGAACGGTATGGAATCGCATTAGCGGAGAATCAGGAAGCTGAAATTTCACTAAAGGCCTTGGAGGCGTTTGATGTCATGGCGAACATTCTTGAAGAGGGGAGTATTATTACCGTCGATTATGGCGATGTCGCCGAGCGGCTGTATTCCGCTCATCCGCAGGGAACGCTCATGACGTACAGACAGCAGCGTGCCGATGCGGATTATTATTCGCTGGTCGGCGAAAAGGACATCACTGCGCACGTGAATTTTGCGGCATTAATGAGGCGGGGTGAGGAGCTTGGATATAAAAATGCATTATTTACCACACAGGCAAGATTTTTGACGGATTTTGGTATTGCCGATGAAATGCCGGCTGTTATCGATACGGTTGAGGCGGCGAATCTCAGCCAGCAGATAAAGCAATTACTATCACCCAGCGCAATGGGAGAGCGATTCAAGGTGCTGGTGCAGAAGAAAATGTAACTAGTATTTCGTATCACGTATTTCGTATGCATCCACTGTATACCAGATACTAAATACCAAATACTAAATACGGATGGAGTCGCTGCTCATAAAAAAAGAAGAACTATTAGCGAAGGCCTTTGAGCTGAAAAAAGCCGCGTGGCAGCTTTTGCTTGTCACGGGAGTGGATCGCGGCCAAACGCTTCAAGCGGTGTATCATTTCGGCAAGCATGGAGCGGCGGAGTTATTACAGCTTACGGTCGATGCGGGCAGTCAGACGCCTTCCGTGCCGTCGATTACGGCGATATTTCCCTTGGCCGATTGGATGGAGCGCGAGACATATGACATGTTTGGCATCCGTTTTGAAGGGCATCCGAACTTAACCCGGCTTTTCTTGCCCGACGATTTTGAAGGGTATCCATTGAGGAAAGATTTTGTGGCGTTTAAAAGGATATTGCCTGGAGGGTAGAATTAACCTAATTTCTAATTGTTCTAATTTCTAAACAATATATTGAGTAGCATTGTCTTAATAAATGTTTCTCAATTTGTGTCTAGGTTAATTAGGTCAATTAGGTCAATTAGAATTTTTGACTGAGATCATTCCTTCCATTAATCATAGTGATCCGGACGAAATTCGCCGCCGTATCAGGCTCGTGGAACCCTATGTGCAATGGGTGCACGTGGACGTGTCCGACGGCATTTTTGCGTCCACAAAAATATTCAATGATCCGGCGGCGCTTTACGATTTTAAAACTCCGCTCAATATCGAACTACACTTAATGATCGACAAACCCGAGGATCATCTGGACGCCTGGCTAAAAACCGCGGCCAAGCGGTTTTTGGTGCATAGTGAATCCACGCGCCGATTTAACGAAATCAGCCAGCGTCTAGGCGAGGAAGGGCGCCAGGTCGGTCTTGCTTTAAACCCCGAAACGTCCGAAGACGCTTACGATCCCTACGCCGTAATCACCCCGTATGTGCTCATACTCGGCGTCACTCCGGGTCCGTCGGGGCAGGTGATGCAGCCGCATATCATCCAAAAAGTTATGCGTTTACGACACAACCATCCGGATTGTATAATAGAAGTCGATGGCGGCGTCAGTTTGAAGCGCGACACCGCCCGCCAAGCCCTTCGGGCAGGCGCAAATGCGCTGTGCTGCGGGAACGAGATATTTTCAAGTTCCGCGGCGGGAGTGGTAATAACGCGTCTTCAAAATCTTTCATAGATATAAAAGGCATAAAAATTTTATGTTGCAGATATTTTTGGCTGAATTCATAGCAACATTCACCCTCATTTTTATCGGGGCGGGCAGTGTTCTTGCCGGTGGAGGCCTGGTTGCCATCGCGCTTGCGCACGGGTTTGCGATCCTGGTGATGGTATATACGGTGGGACATATTTCCGGTGCGCATATGAATCCCGCAGTCACCATTGCGCTATGGGCGCGAAAAAAGCTGGCAGGGGATCTGATCGCTTTGTATATCGGAGCCCAGCTCGGGGGAGCAATCATCGCGGCTTTCGCGCTGCGCATGTTGGCACCGGCTGCATTCATCGCCTCTCTCGGCGGCACGCCGATGCTTTCCGCTCAAACATCGTTTTTACAGGGTATGGTCATTGAGGCGGTGCTCACGTTCTTGCTTGTTTTTGTGGTTTTCACCATTACCGCGGAGAAACATAGCGCAAAAAATCTGTCTGGAATCGTCATCGGACTTGTCATCGCAATGAACATTCTTTTTGGGGGACCGTTTACGGGAGCCGCGATGAATCCGGCGCGCGCATTGGGGCCCGCCGTGGCAAGCGGCGCATGGAGTGGGCATTTGCTATGGTGGCTCGGACCGATCCTCGGCGCTCTGGGCGGGGCTTTTTTGTATGCCTATTTTGAAAAAAAGAAAGGGTTTTTTTCGTAAAAATCATCATGCAGCATCTTGACGATGAAAAAATAAAATTCCTCGAATCAACGGCGCAGCAGATCCGCGAGGACATCATCGCCATGCTGCTTGCGGCAGGAAGCGGCCATACCGCCGGGCCGTTAGGCATGGTGGATGTTTTTACGGCGCTTTATTTTCATATCCTCAGGCATGATTCGGCAAATCCCCAGTGGGAGGATCGCGATCGTCTTATCCTTTCTAACGGGCACATCTGTCCCGTATTGTATGCAACCATGGCGCGTGCGGGGTATTTTGCGCCCGATGAATTAAAAACGTTACGCAAATTCGGTTCTCGTCTGCAAGGGCATCCGCATCGCATGATGCTGGCGGGACTTGAAACATCATCCGGTCCTTTGGGCTGTGGAACTTCGCAGGCGGTCGGCATGGCCATCGCTGCGCGCATGGATAAGAAAAAATGGCAGGTGTATGCCCTACTGGGTGACGGGGAATTGGACGCGGGCAATAATTGGGAAGCGTTCATGCTGGCCGGGAAACTTAAACTGGATAATTTAACCATCCTGATCGATCGCAACAATATTCAGATCGACGGCATGACCGAAGATATCATGCCAATGGAGCCGATCCGCGCGAAGTTCGAGGCATTCAATTGGCACGTGATCGATATCAATGGGCATGATTTTTACGACATTATCAACGGTTTCGCAATGGCCAAAGGCATTTATGAGAAACCCGTGTGCATTATTTCGCACAATATTCCGGGCAAAGGCATAGAATCCATCGAATTCGACTTCGCCTGGCATGGCATGCCGCCAAAGGACGCCGCGCAGGCGGATGACTTTTTGAATCAGTTGCGGACGTTGAAAGGTAAAATTAAAAGCGAACACGAATAAATAACAAACAACCTTTACGACCAACAACATTTACGACATTTTTGAAAATGCATGAACGGTGAGCGCATTTTCGTCGTAAGTTGTAAAGGTCGTAAGTTGTCGATCGGTTTTATGCCTCAAGTATCATTTAAGCTTATTAGAGACAAGGAGGGGCAGGTATCGAAGTGGTATCCGTTCTGGATCGGTACCATGGTTGGTTTGCTGTTCGTGTTCTTCGCTTTTGTTGTAGCGATCGTGGACATTTCCAAGGCTCGCCGCATGCATACGGTGACATTTGATGAACTGAATAATTCCAATGCGGCTTCGGTGTTGATTCGGGCGGAAAAACCCCAGACTGCGCGGATTCATATTACGGTACCGGAAGAGAACACGACGCTCTCCGGAACGCCGCAGATCGAGATGGATCCCGTTGAAAATGGCGTGCCGATCTTTAGCGTCCGCCTATTGGTGGACGGGACGGAAGTCGCGGTATTCGGCACCGCACCATACCGCTATACGTGGGACTCCCGAAAAGTCGCCAACGGCAAGCACGTTATCGCGGCGCTGGCCGTTGACGGGGAGGGATTTGTTTCTGTGACGCATCGGAACGTATATGTGCAAAATTAGTACGGCGGTGCTTGACGCGAATATGCGAATAGTTTCGCGAATGACGCGAATCGAATGATGCAAATGTATCATTTGATTCGTTAATGAGTATAAAAATCCGCGTATTAGCGATTATTCCACTCAGGCTTGTTCTATGCCAGTCAATCCAAACGCAAAACTTGTCGAAAATCTCTTCGCTCCCGATATCAAGCAGGAGCCGACCCGCGCCGGGTACGGCGAGGGTTTGAAGCGCCTGGGCGAGACGCATCCGAATGTGGTGGCGCTTTGCGCGGATCTGACCGGCTCGACCATGACCAAAAAATTCGCCGACGCGTATCCGAACCGATTTATACAGGTTGGCGTTGCGGAGCAGAATCTGGTCACGGTCGCATCCGGCATGGCCGCAGCAGGAAAGATCCCCTATATCGCAAGCTACACCATGTTTTGTCCCGGTAGAGCCTGGGAGCAGGTGCGTACCACGATTTGCTATAACGATCAGCCGGTGAAGATCGCGGGAGCCCATGCGGGCGTTTCGGTGGGACCGGACGGCGCCACGCACCAAGCTATAGAAGATATGGCAATCATGCGCGTCATACCCAATA
The DNA here is from genome assembly GCA_030699565.1 of bacterium. Taxonomy (GTDB): domain Bacteria; phylum Patescibacteriota; class Minisyncoccia; order JAUYLV01; family JAUYLV01; genus JAUYLV01. Next base: position 3,423 of record JAUYLV010000060.1, on the reverse strand, counting down.
TGCAGGTATTCGCCGCATGCGATGCGATCGAGAATCGCAAGGTGACCATGGCCATTGCCGATACGGGCAAGCCTGCATTTTTCCGTTTTCAGCGGGAAAAAACTCCCGTATTCACCACGGAAGAAACACCCTTCGAAATCGGCAAAGCGCAGGTGTATTGGGAAGGGGATGGAGTTGCAATCGTTGCTTGCGGGCCTCTGGTATATAACGCTTTGCTTGCGGCGCGGGACTTGGAGGCCGAAGGCATCTCTTGCATGGTAATCAACAACGCCTCCATAAAGCCGATGGACGAAGACGTGGTAATTGCGGCGGCAAAAAAATGCGGAGCCGTAGTTACGGTTGAGGAGCATCAGGTTATGGGCGGTATGGGTTCGCGTGTTGCGGAAATTCTGGCGCAGCAATGTCCGGTGCCGATGGAATTTGTGGGTGTGCATGACCGATTTGGCGAATCGGGAGAGCCAAATCAACTAATTGAACACTTTGGGATGGGGGTCGGCTCCATTAAAGAAGCAGTGAAGAGTGTGCTTGCGAGAAAAAAATAAAATTTTCAAATGTAACGCTTGAAAAAGTTCGGATAGGGATGCAGTATTCTTATAAACACTATGAAACAATTTGATTTTATCAGCATCGGAGATGTCACCACCGACGTCTTCATTCGCATCGAAAAAGCCAACGTGCATGTGGACAATCCCTTGGATGGGGAGCAGCTTTGTGTTATTAACGGCGCCAAGATTCCGTATGAATTTGCAAAGGAAATTCCGGCCGTAGGCAATAGCGCAAACGCGGCCGTATCGGCGACTCGTCTTGGACTCTCCACCGCTTTTGTTTCCAATGTAGGCGATGACCCGCATGGCGTGGATGACATCAGAGCGCTTAAAGGAGAGGGAGTTGATACGAAGTTTATAACGGTACATCCCGGCAAGACATCGAATTATCACTACGTGTTGTGGTATAAGGCGGATCGAACAATTCTTATTAAACATGAAGCGTATGAGTACGTATTGCCGGATATTGGCGAACCAAAATGGGTGTATGTCAGTTCCGTAGGTGAGAACACCCTGCCGTATCAGGCGCGCATAGTGGAATATCTGCAAGCGCATCCATCCATCAAGCTTGCGTTCCAGCCAGGATCATTTCAAATTAAGGTGGGTTACGAAGCATTGAAGGGTTTTTACGAGCGCGCGGATCTTTTTTTCTGCAATGTGGAGGAAGCGCGTCTTATTCTAAAGGATGCCGCGTCCGAAGCGGCAAAACTTCCCGCATTGGTGTCCGCGCGAGGTCCTAAAATATCGGTTATTACCGACGGACCAAAAGGTGCCTATGTTTTCGACGGAACGCATACCCACTTCATGCCGCCCTATCCGGATCCGGCTCCGCCCTACGAGCGCACCGGAGCGGGCGATGCATTTGCATCAACGTTTGCCGCGGCATTGGCGCTTGGTCTTACGGTTAAGGAGGCAATGCGATGGGCGCCGGTGAATTCCATGTCGGTCGTACAAAAAATCGGCGCACAAGAAGGATTGTTGACGCGCAAGGCATTAGAGGGATGGCTAGCGAAAGCCCCTGCGGAATACGCTCCGCGAGTTATTGCGTAATGCATTAAAATTCAAAAGTCAAAAATCAAAATGCAAAATTTTGGTTTCTTGCGAAGGTTTTGGAATACCAAAACCTTCGCGCTTCCATTATTTTCAATTTTGAGATTTACATTTTGAACTTGTAACGTGGAGCGCGAAGATGCATTCAATATGATCGCCGCAACACTTCGGATCCCCGCCGGGGATCTTTATGCCTTGGATGAAAAAATGGCTCGCGCGACCGGCAAGGGAACGGTCATCGAGGATATCGCGGCAGAGAATGAAAAGCGTGTTTTGCTCATTCGCAACATGTTCGGTCTTTATAAGCATGCGACAGCCGAGCAGGCGTATGGCGTACTGCTCGATGCGCTTCGGCAGTCGGATGCGGAGCTCTACGAACTTTTTCGCAAACCCGACGGAACATCGATCGAAGGCTTGCGGTCGCTCTTTAATTTTGCGCATGAATTCGCCGAGCCGCCGAAAGGATTTTTTATGAAGCCGGAAAAAGCCCGGGAACTCTTGTACCGGTGCCCGCCGCAAAAGATTCTTACGGCCTTAGGATACGGAACCGTTCAAGAATTGCTTGCCGCCGAATCGTTGTACGAGGTCTATGCCGCCCTTCGCGTGGTCGAAGGGTCGGACTGGCTTAATGAAGTATTCTTTAAGGGATATGAAAATCTGACCCCCCAGGATTTCGAGATGCGGCAAATTACGATGACCGTGTTGGGTGGTAAGTGGCTTGATGTAGCAAAAAAATTCCAGCAGAAAAAGTACCATAATGTAAGCCACTTAAAGGAACTTGGCGTCATTTTTGTCATACCCGATCGGATCGATACGCCGGGCGAAACCATGCGCCTCTTCGGCCTTTTGAGTCATTATGTGCACGAAGTCAGTTTTTACGCACAGCTGATTAAAATGTACGCAAATCGGCCCGATTTCGCTCGCAGGCTGATTTCGCTTTTCCGCGGTGATATTCCCGATGTGGCCAAAAGCAGGCAGGAAAAAGGCGCCGCATGGCTCATTGTGCAGCGCTATTTGGCCAAAGATGATGAACGGCACCCTTTGCTGTTCGTGCCGCATATCAATCCCGAGGCGATGCATTGGCGTAAAGCCGAACGGGACATAGCCCGCCTGAACGACCGTTTTCCCTTTGTCAATGTCGGCTTTTGGTATAATCTTGATTTTGTGGGGTCATTTTTCAAAGGTGAAGGGGATAGCCAAGCCAAGCTTATCAGCTTTGATCTTCTCGACAACATTATGTCGCTGGTAATGGAAAAGCACATGGTAAAGTATCTGTATCATCAACAAGAGGCGCTTTGGAACAAATTATTCATGGAATACATGGGCGGCGAGGAAGTGATGGAGAAAATGATCGTCGAAAACTTCGAATCGCAGGCTATAATTATTTGAACGCAGTACTATGGGAAATCAAATGCCAACAAGTATAACGATCGGCGGTCCCGGATATAGGGGCAGCATGATCTATTGGGGCGTCGTGGCGCTGGTGACGGTGGTTTTCATGGTAACCACGATCGCATATTGGAAAGGCACCATCAGAATCATCGACGAAAATACCACGGCGGCCATTGAAACCGGCGCGCATAAAAAACAACGCTAGTGCCGTTATAAATTAATTCTGCAACCACGGTGAGATAAAAAGAGGCTTGAAATAGACATTCTTAAGCACATTAATCATGCGAAACTAATTTGTAACGGTACTAGTGCCGTTATAAATTAATTCTGCAACCACGGTGAGATAAAAAGAGGCTTGAAATAGACATTCTTAAGCGTATTAATCATGCGAAACTAATTTGTAACGGTACTAGGCATTATTACTTGCTGCGTGTGG
>JAUYLV010000055.1 GCA_030699565.1 bacterium | reverse complement strand
TCATCTTCTTTGGCTCCGACAGCGCAAACAACAAACTGGGTAAATATGACCCCGCCACCGATACATTCACGGATCTTTCAAGCAGGGTTGCCTCCTTTGGTGTGCGTGTACAGTATCTCACGTATGACTTTTTCGACCATCTCATATTTTTCGGGAGCGGTTGTTGTGCTACCATTAACAAACTCGGTAAGTACGACCCTGCCACTGACACCTTCACGGATCTTTCGGGCAAGGCCACCTCATACGGCACGACCCTTGAGAGCTCCATCTACGACTCCTTCAACCACCTGGTGTTCTTTGGGTCAACCGTCAGTAACAAATTCGCTCGCTTCAACCCCTCCCTCTCCAAACACACCGACAACCTCCTGTTCTTCGATGAAAAGGATTACTCCGGCGTAGCCGCATCTGATGATATCTACTCCTCTGTTACGAGTTACGGGTTACAAGTTACGAGTTACCCCTCCTTCCTCTTCAAGCAAAAAAACCCCACGAATGGACCATCCACCTTCCGCGTTACCTGGGAAGGGCAGACGTCATCATCTGCAAATCCGGTGTTGTTGCAGATCTACGACTTTACGGTCGATGACGGTGCGGCCACCTCCACTACCGCATGGAAGACCATCGCTACGTCAACCGCAATAACTATTGATACCGACTTTACTCTCACGGCGGACGTGACCGCGTCCTTTCCCACGGGCAATGACACCTCTTCGACCGCAAAATACTTTACGCGCCATCAGAACGGGGTAGACCCGCTTGCCACAAGCACGGTGCAAATTCGCGTCATTCAGATGCAGACGGCGACGGCGGTTTCGCCTATTACGCTTCGTACGGATCTGCTTTCGGTTTCGTTCGGCTCGGTCGAAGAGCCGGCTGCCGCAACTACGCTTACGCAAAACCGGTTCCGGTTCTTCGCCAATACCGATACGGTGACTACGACCGATGCATGGCCGCAGGGTGCTACGGATCTTGTGGAGAATGAATGGATCGGATCGACCGGAACGCCTCCGATCACGGGCACATCGGTGCGCATGCGCATCAATATCGACGTTGCAGGTTCGGAGCTTGCCGCATCAGCTACCTCGTTCCGTCTGCAGTATGCGAAGGTCGGAGTGGAAGGGTTTTCGGGCGGCCAGTCCGCATCCAGCTGTTCGGCGATACCTGCGGGCGACTGGGTGAACCTGGGCGATACGGCTTCGACTGCCGCCGCATGGCGCGGATACGACAATGCCTCGGCGGCTGATGACGCGACGATATCTTCCACCGACCTGCGGCTGTCCGATTCGGACGTTGCCGGAACATACGAGGAAACCCCGCCGACGTCGTCTTCCACGCCGCTCAATCCAAATGGCGCCGGCGCCGGGCAGCAGATCGAATATGATTTCGTGGTGCAAAACAACCTCGCGCGCGGCGGGGCGGAGTATTGCTTCCGCATGGTGCAGTCGGTGAGCGGCGTTCCGTTCCCCTTGAACGGCGGCTATTCCGCATATCCCCGCATACACGTGAATGAGGAACTCACCTTCAGTTTGGACAAGACCGCAATCGGCTTCGGGCTGCTTGGCCCATCCAATAATTACACCAGCGTCACCACGGTAACATCCACCGTAATCACCAATGCTTCGTTTGGCTATATCGTGCGCGCGTGGACGACAAGCCGCATGACGCATGCGAATCTCGCCCAATACACGATAAGCGACTGGACCGGAACGAACGCCGCGCCCAGTACCTGGACCGGCAATTGCGTCACCAATGGCCAATGCGGGTTTGGATATGCCACGGATGACGGGAGCCTGACCGGCGGCACATTCGACCGGTTCACCAATCCGTTAAGTTACGCAGGCTTTATTCATGGCGATGACAACGCAAACGGGGATCCGATCGCGGATGAAACCGCAACGAGCACGACGGCATTTACGACTCTGCATCAATACCAGCTGAAACTTTCGACGCCGTCGAACCAGGCGGCAGGCACCTATCGCGCAACGGCGGTGTTCATTGCGACTCCGACATTTTAATGTCGGAGGCTTCCCCATGGGCGTTCTCGGGCACTAGGATGCCCATGGGAAAGACGCAAAAGGAAAACAAACCTTTCTCGTGCGGGCATCCTCGGGCACTGGGGTGCCCGCACGGGTAGGGTTGGGAAAATAAAACCCTCACAGAGGGAGGAGGAATCGGGATCATTTGACAGCCAATGGGCACTGGCGCCGTCAAATGACTTTTCCTTCCCCCCTCTGTGGGGGTTTTTACAGCAAATCTAAAGTCTTGTTGATTTAATGGTCTTTCGTTCGTTCGATCGTCATTCTGATTCAATAGATTAAGATTATGAAAGAAGAATCTCCGGGACGCTTCATTAACTCAACCACATCCTTATTTAAAGGAAAGGATTTGCCGCGCTTCTTACGTTGCTCGCAATGATAATATCGTATTGCACAAAGTCGGTATTTAGTGTACCATAGCGGTTGCGTAATTTTAAAGAGGAAAAGCTAACCGCAATTTTTAATTGACCTAATTGACCTAATTAACCTAAACAAGGTTTGAGCCACATTTATTAAAAAGGACGCTCAATAATTGTTTAGAAATTAGAAATTAGAAATTAGAAATTTTTTAGTAGGTATGTCTACACTCTTATTTCCTATTCTTGCCAGCATATTGGCGCTCGGGTATGGCGCCTGGCTTATCACGGTCGTATTGAAATCTCCCGCCGGCGACGAGCGGATGCAGCAAATAGCCCGGGCCATTCAGGAAGGCGCGCGCGCATATATGCATCGCCAATACCGCACGGTAGCCATGGTAGCCGTTCCGATGTTTGTATTACTCTGGCTTCTCTTAGATATAAATACGGCTCTTGGATTCGGCGTCGGAGCGATTGCATCCGCCCTGGCCGGGTTTGTGGGCATGCATGTGGCGGTTCGGGCAAATGTGCGCGTGGCGGAGGCCGCCAAGTCCGGCATGGCCAAAGCGTTTGACCTTGGTTATAAAGGCGGTGCGGTAACAGGATTTTTCGTGGTCGGCATGGGTCTATTATCCGTTGCGGTTTTTTACGGTGTAACGGGGGATCTGAAAGCACTTATCGGTTTGGGGTTCGGCGGCAGCTTGATTTCGGTATTTGCACGGTTGGGCGGCGGCATATTCACCAAAGGGGCGGATGTAGGAGCGGATCTGGTCGGCAAGGTTGAAGCGGGTATTCCGGAAGACGATCCGCGGAATCCTGCGGTCATTGCCGATAACGTCGGCGATAACGTAGGCGACTGTGCCGGCATGGCGGCCGATCTTTTTGAAACATATGTGGTTACCACGATTGCGGCCATGATTTTGGGCGGATTGTTGTTCGCGGGGAATCAGGCGGCGGTGCTTTTTCCGCTTGCGGTGGGAGCGTATGCGATCCTTGCATCCATTATCGGATCGCTTGTTATCCGCCTGAGAGGCGAGGGTATTATGCGCGCGTTATATATCGGTCTTGCGGTGGCGTCAACGTTGGCGTTGGGCGCTTTTTGGATGCTCGCCGGTCGCGCGGAGTGGTCCGGATATTCGACTGAAGCGGTCTTTTGCGCGCTTGCCATCGGGATTTTGGTGACCGCAGGCATGATGGTAATTACGGAATACTATACGTCCAAACAATTCCGGCCGGTTCGTTCGATCGCCGAATCCAGCCGCACGGGGCACGGCACCAACATTATTACGGGACTTGCCATGTCGCTTGAGGCGACCGCATTGCCGGTGCTGTTGATCGTGGGCGCCATGATGGCGGCTCATGCGGCCATGGGGCTTTACGGCGTGGCGCTTGCCGCAATGGCCATGCTGTCGCTTACCGGCATTATCGTTGCCATTGACGCATTCGGTCCCATAACCGATAACGCGGGTGGTATCGCCGAGATGGCGAATCTTCCCAAGGAAGTGCGCGATATCACCGATCCCTTGGATGCGGTTGGCAATACTACCAAAGCGGTCACCAAAGCCTACGCCATCGCGTCAGCCGGACTTGCCGCGCTGGTGCTTTTTGCCGCCTATACCCAGGAGTTCGAAGATATGGGTGAGGCGCTGGTGTTCGAGCTTTCGGATGTAAAAGTGCTCGCCGGGCTTCTGATCGGCGCAATGTTGCCGTACCTGTTCGGATCCATAGCCATGCGCGCGGTGGGCAAGGCCGGAGGCGCCATTGTCGAAGAAGTCCGTCGGCAGTTCAGGGAGATCAAGGGTATCATGACCGGTGAAGGCAAGCCGGATTACGCGGCTGCGGTTGATATCGTGACGAAGGCCGCCATTCGCGAGATGGTGCTGCCGTCGCTGCTTCCCGTTGTGGTTCCGATCCTGGTCGGCTTTACCTTGGGTGCCAGGGCGCTCGGGGGGCTTTTGGTCGGTGTATTGATAACGGGATTGTTTGTGGCCATATCCATGACCAGCGGGGGAGCTGCATGGGATAACGCAAAAAAGTACATTGAAGGCGGCGTATTCGGCGGTAAAGGGTCCGATGCGCATAAGGCTGCGGTAACGGGTGACACGGTTGGTGATCCCTATAAGGATACGGCCGGACCCGCCATTAATCCCATGATCAAGATCGTCAACATCGTAGCGCTCCTCATTGCGAAGTTTTTGGTGTAGGTTGTTGTCATTCCCGCGAAAGCGGGAATCCAGAATAAAGATTTAAATAGATTCCCGCCTTCGCGGGAATGACAGAGAAGAACGCGGGAATGACAGGGGACGGGAATGATAATAAATTGATCAATAATAACAGGACTACTCCCGCCTTTGCGGCGGGATTTTCCTTTGCCCGATCCGAAAAATTACTGCATACTGAAATCAGTAATTTTGCAACATATTGGCCGATTTTTGCCCGTTCTGCTACGATAGACGCATGCGTGCAATCATATTGGCGGGCGGCTTCGGTACGCGTTTGCGAGGAATCCACGAGCGGCCGAAATGCCTTATCGACATCGGTGGAGGCAAAACCTTGCTCGATCACCAGGTTGGGCTTTTGCGTTCACATGGCATCAACGACATCATTTTGTCGCTCCATTATAAAGCGGATGAAGTTGCGGCATACGCGCGAAGATTCGGATCGGGAGTGCGATGGGTATACGAACCCGAGCCAATGGGAACGGGTGGCGGGATTAAATTTGCTACGCGAGGCTTGCGCCAACCCGTCATTGTATGTAATGGCGACATCATAACGCACATTGATTTTTCGGCGCTTGCCGCAAAAGCCCTTGCGACGCGATCGCACATGCTTTCGGTGGTGACGGCTCCGGCCAAGGATTTTGGCAATGTGGAACTTCTTGATGATCGGATCATTGGGTTTCACGAAAAACGGGGAGGGGAGGAATTCGCGCGCGTGTCGGAAGGATTTTATGTGCTCTTTCCCGGTATCTTCGAAGGGTTTGACGACAAATTTTCCATAGAACGCGATTGTTTTCCGCGACTGGCACAACGGGGTAAGCTCCGGGCATACATCCATAGGGGAAAATGGCTTGATGTGGGAACGCCGGAACGCTTTGAGCGGCGGCATGATGCGCTCTGACGCCGCAAGTCATGCTGATACAACAGCTTTACGATACAAGAAGCATCTCAAAGATTCTTCTTTCATGTTTAAGATTATTGAATCAGAATGACGATCGAGCGAACGCAAGACCATTGAATCAGAATGACCCTTGTGTTGTCATGCTGATACAACAGCTTTACGATATAAGAAGCATCTCAAAGATTCTTCTTTCATGTTTAAGATTATTGAATCAGAATGACTATTCCATGGAAAGGAACTTCTGTGTATACATTATAACTAACGATCTTAATACAGTTTTCTATACAGGAGTGACAAATGATTTGCAAAGAAGAATGTATGAGCACAAACATAAACTCAATGAAGGCTTTACAAAAAAATATAATATTCAGAAACTAGTTTTTTACGAAATATTCTATGATCCAGATGATGCTATTATTGCAGAGAAAAAAATAAAAGGGTGGACGCGAGCAAAAAAGATAACCCTGATTAAAAAGAACAATCCAAAACTTGTGGATCTTTCCGAGAATTTTCGCTAACGCCGGGGAATGACGCCGATCGTTATGCTGATACCATATCTTAACGATGAAGGAAGCATTCCCAATATTTCCAGATCCTTCTGTTACGCTTTAAATATTTGAATCAGGATGACGCTTCTTATGTCCTATCTAAAAATCCCAATTTTATTTGTGAAGTCCTTCTTATTGGCGGTGCGCAGTTCTTTGCGCAAGCCCTGGACGATACAATACCCGCGGGAACGACCCAAGATTCCGCACGGGTATCGTGGTCGCGAAGTGGTGAATCATGAAACGTGCATATCGTGCGCGCGGTGTATGATGGTTTGTCCCGTTGAGGCGATCGACATGTATCATCCGGAATCGAAGGCCATCGCCAATACGCCCGACGAAATCGCAAAACTCCCGGCGGGCGCGGTGGGCAAGCGCAGACCCGGCGTGGACCTGTCGCGCTGTATTTTTTGCGGCTATTGCGAGGAGATCTGCCCCACGACGCCGAAATCCATTTCGTTGAAGGAGCTTTATGAACTTGCCGAAACCGAATATGCCAAGATGAAGCATCCCTCGACGGATCTGAAGCCGGAGTATGTGGAAGATAATCCGGAAGTGACGCTTCCGTAAATTAGTCTAATTTCTAATTAGTCTAATTTCTAAACACTAATTCGAGTAACATTTTTAAATAGATGTATCTCAATGCGTGTTTAGGTTAATTAGGTTAATTAGGTTAATTAGAAATTTGATCACTGCAGCATTTTACATCTTTTCCGCCTTCGCCATTGCCGCATTATTGGCGATGTTAAAATCCCGCAATATCGTGCGTGCCATTGTTTGGTTCGCGGTTTTTTTGATCATTATGGCCGCGTTTTTCGCGCTTCTTAAAGCTCCCTTTTTGGCCCTCGGACAATTAGTGATATTCACGGGCGGCATGATCGCGGTTCTTCTGATGGGTATTTCATTTTCGGGAATGGAAGCGGCTGCGCCGCAAATCACAAATCATCCTTCAACGCAGCTCAGGACAGGTAAAACACAAATCGCAAACTATGCGGGGTACAAGATTTTGGCATTGCTTTTTTTACTTACGTTGTTGATATCGTTGAAGCTCTTTTTTGCGAATGATACCGTCGAGGTTCCCGCTTCACAACTTGCCTTGCAACTGTTCGGTGCCTATTGGCCCGTTATCGGGATTTTTATGCTGATGTTTCTTGCGGCACTGCTATCAGCTGTTTTCTTTCTTAAGAAAGATGAGTGACTTGTATTTCGTATTTAGTATCTCGTATTTCGTATGAATTCACACCAAATACCAGATACCAAATACTAGATACGAGATACCAGATACGTGAATCTAATGTCTTATATCATCTTATCGCTCGCACTGTTCACCATCGGCGTGTACGGGGTTTTGTCGTCAAAGCATTTGCTTAAAATATTCCTTTTTCTCGAGGTGATGACGGCGGCAGCCAATATGCTTATTGCGGCTTTTGCCGCGTATCAAAAAATAAATCCCGTATTCGGACAGGTGTTTATCGTGGCTGTGTGGGCGGTATCGATCGCCAATGCCGTCGTATTCGTGGCCCTTGCGGTGTATCTTTGGAAAAAATACGGCACGGTTAACATTGATGCATTGCGGGAATTAAGGCACTAGTGTGTTGTTTTCGAAATAAGTTTACAGATGTTTGTCATCCCCGACCTGATCGGGGATCCAGGATTATTTAAATAGATTCTCCCGCTTCTCATTTTTTATCATGGGAAAGCAGGGATCCCGCCCGTAGGCGGGGCGGCTTTCGCCGGAATGACAAAGAAGAAAAGCCGGAATGATAGAAAATAGTTTTTCAGAGGTTGCTATAGCATAACTCAGTGATATGTTTTTGATTTTTATCACCATTTTCTCATATTTCGCGGCGTTTTTGGCGATTTTAAGCGTTGGGAAGCGCAAGAACGCCGCTGGCGGTTATATTGCTCTCAGCTTGTCCGTCGTGAGTTTTGTGTCATTTTTGGCATTATGCTTCTCTCCCGGTTTGCAGCGGGAATTTATTTTCGCAACGTATCGCATTTCCGGTTTCACCTTTGACTTCGGATTTCTCGTCGATAAACTTTCGTTGTTGATGGGCGGTATCGTCTCGTTCGTAACGACATTGGTGCTCGCGTATTCGCGCGACTATATGCGCGATGACGCCGAGAAGGGAAGATTTTTCGCGTTGTTGTGCTTTTTTGCGGGATCCATGCTTGGCATCGTCTATAGCGCGTCGCTTGCGCAGATGATCGTTTTTTGGGAATTTGTTGGCTTGTCATCGTATTTTTTGATCGGATTTTGGTGGCGCGACCCGGTGGTCGCTTCCTCCGCGCGGAAGGTGTTTACGACGATCGTTGTGGGGGACGTGTGCCTGCTTCTGGGGGCGCTCGTGCTCGGTCAGGCGTTCGGCACATTCACGTTCAGCCAAATGATCCAGGGGTACAACCACATTGTGTTGCCGGCGGCGGGGGTGTTTTTGGTGTTATTGGGTGCCTTTACCAAGTCGGCGCAGTTGCCATTCAGCATGTGGCTGCCATGGGCCATGGAGGGCCCTACGCCCGTAAGTGCTCTTCTGCATTCGGCAACCATGGTAAAGGCGGGCGTATTTTTGATCGCGCGCATTTTGCCGTTGGTGTTGGCCTCGCATCTGGCGGGGTTTGTGATCGTCTTTGCCCTTGCCACGGTGATCGCCGCCTCGCTTTTCGCTCTCGTGGAAGAGGATATAAAGCGGATTTTGGCGTATTCCACGATCAGCCAGTTGGGGTTTATCGCATTGGGGCTTGGCCTGGGCGCATATGGCGCATCGCTTTTTCACCTATTCAATGACGCGTTTTACAAGGCGCTTCTTTTCTTGTGCGCCGGCGTGGTCATTCATGCGGGCGGCTCACGGAATATTTTTGCATTGAAGGATCTTGATTGGAAAAAAGAAAGTGTATTTATTACACTAAGTATTATCGGCGTACTCGGCATATCGGGCATGCCGCCGTTCAACGGATTTTTCTCCAAGGATCTTATTATTGACGCAGCCGCCGCATCGCACAACACGGCGTTGTACGGGCTTACGCTATTCGGCGCGTTTTTATCCGCGCTCTATATTTCCCGCTGGCTATTCCTTATTTTAAAGAAGGTAAAGAGAGTCCCGAGTGAGGCGAGGGAACTGCCAAGCACTACAGCACTTCAGCACAGTGGCACTGTCGCACACAAGAACACATTCGGCCTCTCCTCCAAAATCCCCATGGCGATGCTGGCGTTGGGTGTTATACTGACGGGGTGGCTGGTCGGTCCGTTTTTCAACTGGCTTGGCGTGGATAAGCCGCATTATGATTTTTCGGTCAGCGCCGCATCGGTCGCGCTTGCGGCATCGGCATTTGCCGTATCGTATCTTGTCTGGTTCAAAAACATCGTTTCGGCGGAACGCATTGTCCGGATATTCGGATCGGTTTATGCGGTCTTGCGGGCAAAGTTCGGCATCATCTGGTTCTATAACGTGCTTGCTCGTTTTTTAGCATCGCTCGGAGAGGCGCTCGGCGTATTCGACCGATATATCATCGATACGGTGTTGCATGGCGCGGCGGCTTTCGGGAGGAGTATTGCGAATATTGCCTACGCATTCGATCGCCGAGTCATTGACGGCATGTTGCATGGAATTGCGCGGGGCGCGGTAGCGGCATGCTTCGTATCGCATCGGCTTGATACGTCTCTTATCGATCGCGCCATAAACGGTTTTTATGCGGTGCTTATGGCGGGCGGGGAGCGCATGCGCCTTTTGGTGAGCGGATCCGCGATCACGTATGCCGCGGCGATTATTGTGGGCGTTATCGCGTCGGTGTTGATGCTGAACGGCATTTTAGGGTAGTAATCCGTATTTACTAACTCGTAATTCGTACTATGCATTTTCCCATTCTTACCTTTTTAGTCGCTTTTTCCCTTGGCGGTGCCGCGCTTGTATTTATGATGTCGGATCGTTTTGCCAGGCGTCTTACGATTGCATTTACGGCGGCCGCATTTGCCGTAGGACTTGCCTCGCTGCCGTTTTTTCGGCTTGGCGAGGCGGGATTCCAATTTTTACATCAGGTTTCGTGGATTCCCCAGCTTGGCATTTCATGGCATGTCGGCGTGGACGGATTAAGTTATCCGCTGGTACTGTTGACCTTATTTTTGGGAGTTATCGTTTCGTTGCTGCCGTTTCCGCATCTTCCGGAGGGAATTACGCGCAAGGAACGCGCGTATTGGGGCATGCTTCTGGCGCTGGTCGGTACGATCGTGGGCGTGTTTGTGACGCTTGATCTTTTTGTTTTTTATATTTTTTGGGAAGTGGTGCTGGTATTCATGTTCTTCCTTATCATGTTGTGGGGCGGCGAGAATCGAAGGTATGCCGGTATGAAGTTCTTTATCTATACCCAGGCCGCGTCGCTGATCATGCTTCTGGGGATCATCGCACTCTACTTGTTTTCGGACGCGCAATCATTCGATCTTACGAAGATCGCAGAATTTCCGCTGCCGTTCCAGCTGCAATATATTCTCATGTGGGCTTTTCTGCTGTCGTTTTTCGTGAAAATGCCCGCGGTCCCGTTCCATACATGGCTTCCCGATGCGCATGTCGAGGCTCCGACGGCGGGGTCGGTACTCTTGGCGGGCGTACTGTTGAAGATGGGCGCCTATGGCATCCTGCGTATTCCCGGGATGCTGTTTCCCGACGCGCTTCACTCCATTGCATGGGGACTGGGTATTTTCGCGATCATTTCTATTGTCTATGGCGCCCTGGTATCGCTGGCGCAGGACAATATCAAGCGCCTGATTGCCTATTCATCGGTGAATCATATGGGCTATGCGCTCTTGGGTATTGCGGCATTTACTCCGCTTGCCTATCAGGGGGCGGTGTATGAAATGGTAAGCCACGGAGTGCTTGCGGGACTTTTATTCGCGCTTGCCGGATTCATGCATGATAAAACCGGTACGTTTTCCATCGCGCGCCTTAAGGGGCTTATGGAAAAAATGCCAAAGTTATCGTGGATCTTTGTTGTGGCGGCATTGGGATCGATGGGCGTTCCGGCCATGTCCGGGTTCGTCGCGGAATTCATGGTTTTTGCGGGAGCATACCCCGTGTACAAGGGTCTGCTTGTTATACCGCTTCTGGGCGGCGTGGTGGTAACGGCCGGATACTTTTTGTGGACGCTTGAGCGGGTATTTTTCGGCAAGATCGCTCCCGAATGGCAGCACCTTTCCGATCTGGTTCGGCAGGAGACGCTGCCCTTATATGCCATGCTGGCTGTCGCGTTCTTTTTGGGCTTGTATCCCGGATGGCTCATCAATCTTTCGCGCGCTGTCGGACTGTTTTAAGAAAAAACAAATTCCAAGCATTAAAAAGCAAATAAATCCAAAATCGCAATACCCAAATTCAAAACGGATTCGTTTACGCCATTGAATTTTAAATATTGACATTTATTTGTGATTTGGATGGTTTGTGATTTGGACTTTTGCGCATGATTGCTTTTCTCTCATTACCCATAGGCGCCGTCCTTGTGTTGCTTCTGCATCTGCTAAAGGTAGGGCGGCGCATGCTTGTCGGCGTTTTTTTTGCCGCGATCACCATTTCTTTCGCATGTGCGCTGGGAGAGATGATTTTGGGAGCGGGAACGTATACGCCGGGCGCCATGTTCCGCATTGACGACTTTACGCGGTTTTTTATATTGATCTTTACCGGAGTTACGGCACTGGGCGCCGTCGCATTCATTCAAGATCAAAAATACTCCGCGGTTTCGGAAAGCACGCAGCGGAGTACCGAAATAATCTTGACTCTGTTGCTGCTGGCTCCCTTTGCCATGACGCTTGTTGCCGCCGCAACGAGCGTTCTTGCGCTTTTTTTATCCATGGAGTTTTTGGCGATCGCGTTTTACGAACTTGTCGCCCTGGAAAAGAACCGCATCGGAATGGAAGCCGCGATAAAATTCTTCGTCGTGGGGGTGTTCTCTTCGCTGCTTTTTCTTCTTGGCGCGGCATTCTACTATGGCGCCACCGGAACGGGGGATTTCACCGCCTTACAAGGCATAGGCGCTTCACCCTTCCTTGTCGCCTCGCTGGTGTTGATGTTCGCGGGCATCGGGTTTAAAATGAGCGTCTTTCCTCTGAACCTTTGGCTGCCCGATGTGTATCAGGGGGCTCCCGGATCGATCACCGCGATATTGGCGGGTGCCGCAAAGAAGGCGGGATTTGCGGCCTATTTGCGCCTCTTTATTCCGCTGACGCTGCCCGTATTGAGTTTGAGCCTGGGAATGCTTTCGTGGCAACTTTTGATCGGTATTTGCGCGGCTGCGACCATGCTGTTCGGCGTGATCGCCGCCGCCGTCCAGCAAGACGTGAAACGCATGATCGCCTATTCCATCATCTCTCATGCCGGGTTTTTAGCGCTCGGTTTGGCGACGGGAACGCAGTTCGGCTATCGCGCGGTATTGCTGCACGCGATCATCCATGCGCTGATGGCAACGGGTATTTTCATAATGATCGCGGAACTCGAACGCAATGGCATTCGCCGGCTCGACGACTACACCGGCATGGCGGCGAAGAATTTTTGGTTTAGCATGGCGTTCGCCCTGTTTCTCGCATCACTCATCGGTCTTCCGCCGCTTGCCGGATTTTTAAGCAAGTTTTTGCTTTTTTCGAGCACCGTGGAGGCGGGTATGATGTGGCTTGTGATCATGGCCGTTATCGCGTCGGTCATTTCCTCGTATTTTTATTTTGTCGTATTGCGCCGCATGTTCGCCTATGCGCCGGCTGCGGATAGCGCAGTATTTATATCACCGGGGATTTTGCGGAAAATTCCCTGGCTCGTTCCCGCGATCCTGCTTATCATCTTCGGCTTCTACCCGCAACCCCTTTTGCAGCTGATCGGAAAGATTATATAGGCAGTAAATAGAGCCTTGGCGATGTTGCAGCCTGCCGTTGGGTATTCGGCGGGTTTTTTGTTAATGCGGTGCGCGGGCGTACCAAGTATCTTAGAGGGCTTCATTACTTCCGCTACCGCGCATAATTGAAGCTATGACCAAAAAAGACTAATGCGGATTACTAGCAGGCTATTCATTTTTTATGGCAGTTTTTAGTATTACACGGTTGATAGGCTTCAATAACTACGCTATCGCGCATATTTGAAGCCATGTATGAGCAGTGTACGTATGAAAACTTACGCATGCATATGAAAGTATTTACGAGCCTCAATCTCCTTTGAGCCAAGCGAGATTGCGGTGACCAGGCAAATCTCGCTTTCACCTTCATAAAAATTCCGTAAAAAATTTATTTCTTCGTCGCATGGACATGGAACGACAAAAACACTCTTTTGAAGACGATAGAATCCAAGCCGCTTTAAATGTCGCCGCACAGCATCTCGTATGCGCTTTTTGTCTTCGGTAATATCGAATACGATAATGCGCCAAAATCCATCCCATTTGTCAGGCGCCTTCAATATAAGCGGCCTTCGATAATATCTGAAAAATTCCCGCTCGCCGGCTTTGGCGAGTAGCAAATATTCATTGCCGTCATCACGTTTGCGCCGTCGGCGTACAAGACCGCGGCGCTCAAGCCTTCGTAGCGCCTGGCGGAGTTTTTTGTGTTCGTAACCGGCAGTTTTGGCGTACCGGGCGATCATGTTCCATGTCGGTGCAGGACCTAGCGATGATGCAACCGCAATACCGGCCGCGCCCGCAAGCAACTTAATGATACATGCGGCATATAATTGTCGCTTCTCTTTCTTATATGCAGGATCTGTTGTGTTGCGAAATGTTTTCATAGAGATTACAACCATGGCTTCACCGTTTCAGCTATCGCGCGTGATTGAAGCTATACAAATTATGCGATGCGTATTTGCTCATTATGGCGGATCGGACATTAAATATTCTTAAAATAATT
>JAUYLV010000051.1 GCA_030699565.1 bacterium | reverse complement strand
TATTCAGCAAAGCGGAGGGTGAGAGATTCGAACTCTCGGACCCTTGCGGGTCGCACGCTTTCCAAGCGTGTGCACTAGACCACTATGCGAACCCTCCGCTTTGCTAATAAATATGTACTTGCCCGCGTATCTTCCAGTGGAAGATACGCCCACTATGCGACGCCTCCGCCTTACAGACATTCAAATTTGGGAACCCGCTAAAGCAAAGACTTTTGCTTTAGCCCACTATGCGAACCCTCCGTATTGGGAAGTATTATTGAATTTTATAATATGCGGAAATGATTTTGTTTGCGCTACTTTTTGTCTGCATGACGAAATTGAAGTTCTTTGCGTCAACTGCATCATAGTATCGTAACGCGTCTTCAAATGATCTACCGCCTTTCGCATGCCGCTTGATAACTTTTTCCCGTACCGCATCGGCATCTGCTTCGATAAAGATGCTAAAATCTAAATACGACCCAATCCTCTCCCATCCATGCCTATCATACAAGAGCCATAGCCCCTCAACAAACAGCAATACCCTGTCCTGGTTGATTGTAATGCCATTTTCTACCGGATCATGTGTCTTTCGCGAATAAACAGGAAAAGAAACTTTTTGCCCAGCAGAAAAGCTCTCGAGCGCCTTGGATAATTTTACAACATCATACGTATCGAACCTGCCTTTATTATCCTTAAGCGTTCCGCTTTCTGATTTTTGCGCACGCAAGTAATCATTGGCAAAATGGAATGCGTCTATCCCGATCGTTTCAAAGTTAAATGGCAACGGTATCTGTTTCGAGAGTTCCTTAAAAAGAGCTGCGATAACGGATTTTCCCGAGCCCGTAGGTCCGACCAACCCGACTATAACACGCGGCCTGTTTTTAGATTCGTAAACACTTACAACTTCTCGGAACAAATCGGTATAAAATTCTTTCTGCAAATCAGTCATCGCAGAAATATCAATCTTCTGATCCGTGACTTCGATGATCTTGGGAAACCGTATGGCTGATAATTTGATTTTCATGGCATTGTTCCGGAAGGATATTTTTATTTCGAGGAGACGGGAGGATTCGAACCTCCGATACCCGTAAGGGTATACCGCATTTCAAGTGCGGCGCGTTAGTTCCTGGGAAATTATTTAACCCAGTATTCCTTTCACTGCGGAGACGGGAGGATTCGAACCTCAGATACCCGTAAGGGTATACCGCATTTCGAGTGCGGCGCGTTCGACCACTCTGCCACGTCTCCGCAGTAAAAAGAAAATATTGGCTTTTTCCCGCTAATGCTCTCTCAAGAGCATTAGCCCACTCTGCCACGTCTCCGTTTCAAGAATAAGAGCAGGGTACCTACAACGAAACCAGTATACCAAAAAACGAGAATTTGGCCAGCCGCTATTAGTTTGGTGAATAATGCCGCTTCTTTGTCATTCCGGTCCCGTTTGGACAACGGGATAAACTCCGGCCGGAATCCAGGTTATTAAGATTTTAATAGATTCCGGCCTTCGCCGGAATGACAACCGTGGTTGTTTTATGCATTATTCACCAAACTCAGAATAAGGCTATAGCGTAAAGAGATTCTTCTTACATGTTTCAATCAATGTTTCGGAATAACGCTGGAAAGAAATCTTTTTCTAATATAACGAAAAAAGAAGGGGCTATGCGCCCCTTTGTTGTACATAATTATTGTTCGTAACCTATCGCCTCAAGCAACTCCCGTAAACCGGCATCTCCTGTCGCCTGCTCGTTGAGCGACTCGGGCGGGCCAAATTTTTGTAGCAACTCTTCATACGTGGACTTTGTCCGCTGAATATTGTCCTCGAAATGCGAGTATCGGTCACGGAAGACCTGCTTAATCTCTGTTGCCTGAACACTGGCATTGATAGCCTTATTCTCTTCAAGCGCCTTACCAAATAGCACCCGCTGCCATCGGGCAAAGCCCTCCTGCGAGCGCTTCCATTTAAGAATTTCGACAGCAATGGCTTTGCGCGTATTCTCTGCAACGCCTTCAATGCCACCCGCGATCGCCTCGCGTACCCAGGGATTCAACTCCCTGAATTCTGCATTCCCGCTTTTGCGAAACGTTTCAAAATCCCCCGCTCCCGCCGGCCCGCGAAGATCCTCGATCGCAAGCACCAACGCCCAGGGGTCGCTATCCGCATTCAGATACGGCTGCGAAATTTTAAGTCCCATGGCGCCGCCCTCTTCCGGAGGAAGTTTTTCCACGAATGTTGGGGGTAATTCCGGATACGTGGCTGCAACAGCCAGTTGCACCCGCTCCAAAAAGTTTTCATCCTCGACCGGAAAGATATGAGTCCCATCGGGTTTTTTATACCGGCGCATCTCTGCGATGATCTCCTCCGCGCCTGCCTCTTCATTGCCGACGCTCCACCCTTCGGCAATGAGCGCATCGCGATTCTTCTCTCGAAAACCCCGTGCTCGAACAAGTCGCCGCACGCCGCCAAGTTCCTTGATCTTCGTTTCTTGTTTCAGGTCATGACCACGTCCTAGCGCTTCTATGACCGGCCGGTCGCTGGCAGGAAAAAGTTCCGGATCAATCGCGGTAAGGCGATCCCATATGTCCAGGCAGCCTTCGGCAACCTCCGCGGGGTGCTCCTCATTGTGAAAATCCTTAGGTTCTTTCCCATCCTTGCCATAGCGCCCGCGCTGCATATCCTCAAAACGCGCCGAAATCATTCGCGCAGCCTCTTGCGAGTTTTCTGCAACAACAAATTCCCCCATTTCGCGCTCTTCCGAATTATGCATTCCTGATTCTCTGAACATATGCGATAGTATACTAAAATTAAAAAATTTATCCAGCATACCCGATTACAAGACTGTAATCGGGCACGCAGTATCTGTTCCTTTTGCACGGCAATTCGCATACAATGTCGCTTATGAACACAAGTCACTCAAATCTGCTTGCATGGGCGCGAAGCAGGCAAAAATCGCTCAAAGACCGCTATGATCGCGAGACAACAACAGCCGAGGCGCTGGCTGCGCCCTATACGGACATTGTTTTGAAGGCGGTCGCAAGCGACCGCCAACTCGCCGACCAACTGCGTATTGAATTTCAGAACCGATTGGTGCTGGATTTAGGCTGCGGCATCGAACCGAACGGATTTTGCCTTGCGGCGCGACTGGGCGCTTCCGCCTATGTAGGCATTGAATTGAACTTTCCGAAATCGGCGCAGTATAACTGCCAGCATACGGCCGAAGCATCCGCTATTTCCCTTCCCTTTATCATTCTTGGTGAGGATATGCAAAAAACCCTCACTGAACTCGAACAGAGCAGCATAAAGCCCGATATATGCATTTTTGGCGGCATCGATAACGACTCATACACCGGCAACGGATCGTTTCTTGATCTCCCTGAAGCAATCGGCAATATGCTGACATCGGAAAGTCTTTTGATCTGCGCGATCGATAGCGAGACGCATCGCAAAATCGATAAATCACTCTCCGAATACTTTTCGCCGCATCCCTTGTTGCAACCCATACGGCATTATCGAGGCTGGGTCAGTTGGTTTGTAAGGAAATAGCCCGACCCCTTGCCCTTGCATTGAAAGAAGTTTTAATTATTTGTGAATAACGAAACCCGTCCGGTTGTCATTCCCGCCCCCGACTGCTCGAGGGTAAACTACGGCGGGAATCCAGAAGTATTTTGGTTTATATAGATTCCCGCCTCCGCGGGAATGACAGGATTGAGAGCGGGAATGACAGGATTGAGAGCGGGAATGATATAAATACAGCGTTTCTTCATTCACGGAAATATAAATCCCCCCGCATTGCGGAGGGATTTTATTGCATTGTTGCTGATAAGAGAAAATCCGCACGCTTATTCCTGCGTACCTTCCGCAGTGGCTTCGGGCGTGGTTTCCTGGGTCGGCTGTGGCGTGGGCTGCGGCGTGGGCGTCGGTGCCGTATATGATTGTTCGGACAACTGGTAATGCTGCCGAGTGCCGTAATTTTTTCCGAATGCGATCTGATACAGGTTCAACGGCTGCTGGGCGTTCCGCTCGTCGATGTCGAAAATAACCTTGCCGCGCTTTGTGGATTTTGCGCCCACGCCCGTGTTCAAAAACCCCTGCGACCATCCAGATGGCTTCATAATGGAACCGTCGGCGGTAATAAGCCGCATATCGTCATTGGTGAAGGCTCCTGAAGCCGCATCGCCGGTATTTTCGATCTCAAAGTCCACAACGACGAACTTCCGGCCGGGTGCAAGCGGTTTTGAGTCTTCGTACTCGTCTTGATACGCCGCGCGCAAAAGCGAAAGCTTCAGTTCCGCGCTGCCAAGCTGGTACGATACCTCTTCCGGTCCTTTTACCGGCCCAAGATCCGGTCCGCCGCCTCCGCCGAATTTTCGTATCAAACCGACCACTCCGAATCCAAGCCCCAAAATAATGACGGCAAGGATAACGATGCTGATGATCGGAAAAAAGCGGCTCTGGCGAACCTTCTCCCACATCTGCCCGATCGAGGGCGTACCGTCCCCTGCGGGCGGCTGGGGCATGCCATTAAATTGTTTTTGTGGTTCCATAATGCTAATGACCAATAATCAAGATACAAACACCAAATAAATTCCAATCACCAAACTCACAAACAAGCATCGCGTTTGATTATTGAATATTGGTTATTGAGATTTATTTGGTTATTGTTTCTTGGAGCTTGGTTTTTAACCTTTCATTCCCCGTAATGCGGCCAGTCTTTCGTCGACCGGCGGATGCGTCATGAACAATTTTGCAAACCAGTTCGCCTTGCCGCCGGATGCGGTTAAGGGAGAAGCGAAGTACATATGCGCCGTTGCGTTCGAAGCCCGCTCGATCCCGGGAGCCATCGAAATTTTTTCAAGCGCGCGGGCAAGCCCTTCTGGATACCGCGTTGTCAATGCCCCCGTCGCGTCCGCCAAAAATTCCCTTCTGCGCGACACCGCCAATTGTATCAGTTTAGCGGCCAAAGGCGCAAGGAGGATAAAAATAAAGCCGATAATCATAATAAGCGCACCGCTTCCCCCGCCATCTCGCCGACTGCGTCGACCTCCGCCAAACAACGAAATTCTTAGAAACCAGTCGGAAAGTAACACCACAAAACCAACCAAAATGGCAACTACGGTCGCAACCAGCGTATCGCGATTGCCGATATGGCTCATCTCCTGCGCCAATACCCCTTCCAGTTCGGATTTTTCGAGTGTCGCCAGAAGCGTCGATGTGACGGCGACCACTCCGTGCACGGGATCCCTGCCGGTAGCGAACGCATTAAGCGCCCTGGACGGAATAACGTATAATTTCGGCATGGGCAACCCCATGGTAATGGAAAGGTTTTCGACGATCCGATACAGCTCCGGACTGTCGCGTTTCTCGATGAGTTTGGCGCCGTGCATTGCGAGTACGATCTTGTCAGACCACCAATACGACACAAAGCTCATGACAGAACTGAACAATACCGCAATGATCAGTATTCCCGGCTCGCCATACACGCGCGAGAATAACCATCCGATCGCCAGAATAAAACCCAAAAAAAGGCTTATGAGAAGCCATGTTTTTCGAATATTCGCATCGGCTTGCTGATAAAGCGTTTGCATAAACATTCAATATTCCTCCTTTCGTAAAGGAGGTGCCCGCTGTGCCCGTCCGTAGCCTAGGCGCAGGAGGGAAGGGCGGAGGATTTTTAAGACAGGGAGAATAAATCCCTCCCCGCTATCGCGGTACTCCCTTTTATAAAGGGAGAATAAGCCTCTTCCTAAAACCCGACGGCGCCATACTTGCTGGTCGCCAAAGCCTTGCGCAATTCGGTTTCGAGGGTCTTTAAGGAACCATGATAGATTTTATCGACAATAGGCGGCAGATGACCCAAGAACTGCCCGAGTTCCTTTTCATCCATCCCGCGAAACTGCCCATGCTCATGCAAATACCCGGCAGCCATAGCCCGAATCTTTTCGAATTCTTCGCTTGGCACGCCCCTATGCTTGCGCGACACGGTATTGATCACTCGGTCGAACTCCTGTTCGGTAATGATGCGCGAAGGCGGATTGTTGAAATCGAAAAAGCCCATATGCCTTGCTGAAATTCAAAATTAAATCTCAAAAATCAAAATTTTGGAATATCGTGAAAGTTTATTTCAAAAACTTTCACTCCTTAATTTTCCATTTTGAGATTTGCATTTTACATTTAGAACTTAATTTTAACCGGTTCTTTCTGTTCCGGCGTCCCATCCAGATCGAAGAATTCCCGCTTGGTAAAGCCGAACATATTGGCCACGAGATTGGAAGGGAACGATTCCACTTTGGTATTCAACTCCATCACCACCGAATTATGGAACCGCCGCGCAGCCTGAATCTTATCTTCGGTATCGGTAAGCTCCCGTTGCAGTTCCAAAAAGTTCTGGTTCGCCTTCAGGTCCGGATAGTTTTCCGAAACCGCAAAAAGGGTTTTTAACGCGCCCGAAAGCATATTCTCGGCCGCCTGATGCTCTTTCGATTGGGTGCCACCCGTGGCCATAGCGCGCGTGCGCGCCTCGGTCACTTTCTCGAAAACGCCCTTTTCGTGCGCCGCATAGCCTTTGACGGCTTCGAGCAGATTGGGAATGAGGTCGTATCGGCGCTTTTGCTGCACCTCAATATCCGACTCCGCCTCTTCGGTGCGCTGCTTCAGCCGGATAAACCCATTATACGTCGCCACAAACCAAAGCCCGACAACGCCAATTACGATAAGTATAATTAGTGATGCATCCATAAAGATATGATGAATATTATGATAATACTTGCAATTCAGTATACCATAAATCCGCGCGAATGCCAATAAGAATTATTGCGCAAGAGGCGCGGTCGCATTGCCGAATACCAGCATGCCCGCAAAAAACAAAATATACAATATGATCAGCGCCAAGCCTTCGCGTGGGTAAAGCACTCCCCCGCGATTCATTAGGAAAAAGAATGCCGCAAACACAGCGATCATGAAAATACCGGAGAACACCGTCATGCCGAGTGCGGCGGGTACGATCGGATGCAAGAGCGCCACTACCCCCAAAACCCATGAGGAATTAAGCGCAACCGCTCCCAACACATCGCCGATGCTCGTTTCGGGACTCTTTGCAAACGCCGCCCGGATGCCAAAGGCCAGTTCCGGAACAGATGTCCCGAACGCAATAAGAAATAAGCCGATAATAAACTGACTGACACCGAGCAATACGGCTATGCGTTGAGCCGAATCAACAACCAATTTGGCGCCAATGATCAATAGCGCTACACCCAGAGCAAAAACAAGTATCGCGCCCATAAAACGTTTCCCATCTTCACTATTTCCAAAAAATTTTATACGCGCAAACATATTTGGTGATTTGCCGATCCCTTCTGTCATCTCACCCCCTACCGCGCCGAGCACTAAACGCTTTTCCTTCGCAAGTCGCGTCAGATATACGAAGAAAATAACAAGAAGCAGTATGCCGTCATACCGCGACAAAACGCCATCGAAGATCAAGAATACCGGCAAGGAACCCACGCCGAAGATCCACAGACCCTGCTTGCGGGTGATCTCTCCGGCGATGGGTATGTCTTTACGGCCAATAAGGATCACCGAGCCCGCAATAAGCGTCAGATTGATGATGTTGGAACCGATGACGTCTCCAAGCGATAAAGTCGGAGCGCCGGCAAGCGCGGCGCTGATGCCAACAAAGAACTCCGGAATCGTGGTCGAAAATGCCAGCAAAAAAAACGCGATGACAAACTCCGAAACGCCAAGAACGTGCGCAATGGTCACCAAAGCTCTGGAAACAAAACGGCCTGCCGCAACCAGCGCGACAATGCCGATAATAAGCAATAGCAGATAAAGTCCCATATACGTATTATGGTAGCGGCGCCGGAGCCGCCTGATGGTGGAGAATAATATCCTTAATTTTTTCCGGATGCGGAATGCGCTTGAAGGTGAATCCGCTCTCCTCGCTCGCCGTAAACACCTTCAGATCGCCGAACTTGAGCATGGTTGCCAAAAACCCGTTAATCTCGACGGTCACATCTTGTATGCGCGATATGCGGAACTCGGCCATTTCGCGGCTAAACAAATGATGCTGCTCGATCTTAATAATGCGTTCGGTGGTGATAATCCATACATCCAGCCAATACCGCAGCCACGACAGAAAAAAGAACGACCATACTGCGTACCCATATAGCCCCATACCCAGCCACAAAAGCGGCGCATACGGATACGCAAAGAGCCTTGGCGCAAAAAATTCGACAAGCGCCAGTGCGATCGGAATGACGGCAAGCAGCATGACGCCCGTGATCACCACGGACAGAAAAACGATCCAGTGCGGCCGGGTCGTCACAAGCACTTCTTCATTGATATGCTGACCTACGAAATGTTGGGACATAAGCAACAAATAACCTTTACAACCGACAACCTCTACAACCTCATTGCAGAAATGTTTCTATCTGCCCCGAAAGACTCACCGTCAATGCTTCGAGCGAAAGTTCCTTCCACGGAACTGCGGCGAACAATGAAAGAATCACGACCAAGAAAACCGCATTTCCCGCAATAAAAATTTTCAGCATCCGCGTGTGCATTTCGTCATCTTTTACGACATACGTGTGCAGGTGCCACGCGATGGTCGCGCTCCAAATGAGCAAACCTATGAAAATAAATGCGGATAGAGCAAGAAAAAACATAGAACCGACCGACAATCTTTACAACCCGCTGCCTCTGCAAGATTTAATTGGAATCTACTTTATCCGCTTCACCCAGTTCCGGCACCTCTTTCTCTTCAGAACCCAACAGCCGCTCAGACCGGTCAACGATCAGCGCCAGGCGCTTTTCGGTCGTATCATACGAACCACGGGCATTGGTGAGGTGCCCCCCGAGCTTGCGAAAATCATCCTGCAATTTTTGCGAATCCTGCATGATGCGCGCCAAACGTTTTAATATTTCCTTCGTTTGGTGTGAAACCCGCACGTCTTTGAGCCACCGCTGAATTATCTGCAAGTGCAGATAGAGCGTATTGGGCGAGACAAGGAGGATCTTCTTTTTGCGAGCGTACTCACTCATATCCACGTCCTTAAAATTGTTCACAATTTCGTAATATACGCTCTCGGCGGGAATAAACAGCAGCGCGAAGTCGGTGGTGCCTTCCGCAGGCAGAATATATTTTGCGGAAACCGCATCTATCTCGCGCCTCGCGTCTTCCAAGAATAGCTTTTTCGCCGCGTTCTTCTCCGCCTCGGTTCCCGCCTGCATGTACCGTTGGAAGTTTTCGAGCGGGAACTTGGAATCGATGGGAAGCAGTTTTCCGTCCGGAGTCTTCAGCACCGCATCCACCGCCTCTCCAGATTTGAAGTAGTGCTGTTCTTCGAAGGATTCTTTTGGAAATGCCTCTTCAAGTAGATGCTTAAGCACTGCCTCACCCCACTGTCCGCGCAATTTTGGCGTCTTAAGAATATCCTGAAAAGATGATATCTCTTTTACCGATCCGCGCACTTCCTGAAGCGCCCCCGACATTTGGGTAATGCCGGAGGTAAATTCCAACATCTGCTTCTGTAGGGCATGTCCCGAACGCTCCAACGCCTCGCGGTTCCCGCCCAAGTGCGTGGCCATCTCCTGCCGCATGCGGTGTAGTTCTTCGGAGAACCGGCTCTGCATGCCGTCCTTGAACTGATCCATGCGCTGCAAAAGTTCCTTAAGTTCATTTTCAACCACACCCCCTTGTTTCGGGCGCATGATAAAAAACATTGCGGCAATGGCCGCGCCCATTGCGACGATAACGATACCAATAACCATAAGGGGTTCCATGAGGAATATTTTACCATGCTCTCCGCAAACAAAAAAGCCGTGCATCATGCACAGCTTGAAAGATCAATAGGCGCCCGAAGCACCGAATGAATCGTCCGCTTGTCTGAAAATCCTTAGGGGCCTTTTTACCCGACTCCGCATTGAGGGCTGCCTGCGACCTTCGGGGCGCGCCGCCATCCATGCAAGTAGGCCGGCTTGGAGTTCTTCCTTCGTGGTAATGCCTTTAGCCACCAGGATTTTTTGCAATGAACTCATGCCACCCGTCAGAAGCTCTTCTTGCGTCAGATGCCTGATGTTTTTTTCAAAGTTCTTGACTTTCATGTTTTTCCCTCCCGATCCTTACGTTAGAACTTTTTCTCTTTTTTTGCAAATCATGATTTGCCTGCACCCAGATATGCGGCCACCGCGTCGCAGATCTCATCGGTCAGGCCAGTGCCGTATTGCGTCTTAAAGAGCTTCTGATGCGCAAGCATGTCGCTTTCGTCGTCAATAATCGCATACCGCTCCACGTCATCGTGATCTTCCAGCCATTTTTCAACCTCTTCGCCTCGCGGACATCCGGGCAGGCGCGGCGTGGCACCGATGAATGGTTTCGTATCTATGCCGGAATCCTTAAGGATGAAGTACCAGCCGACTTCGAGCCGAAACGTGGAGGAAAGAACAACGGATGCTCCGGTCCGCTTCACCAGCGCATTAAATTTTTCCGCGAGCTCCGGATCGATGCCGATGCGCCCGCGATACCGCTGGTCGGTCCGTCCCGCCACTCCTATTCTATTTAGCACGCCGTCAATGTCGAGAAAGATCACTTTCATAGACAACACCTCGTTTTAAAAGATCGGTATTCATCGCGTTACGCAACCAGACGCTGGGCTTTTTTCAGATCTTGCGGGTAGCCGATCGGATGCCAGAACGATGCCTTCACCACTTTAATCGGCGTGCCGGATTGCGCAACCTTCACCAGCGTCTGCGGCAAGCCGATCTCCCCTTTTTGAATGCGTACCGGATCATGTGCGAAGTATTCGGCGCCCATCATATATGCGCCGCAATTGGCAAGGTTTGACGGCGGCCGCTCCGGCTTTTCCACGATGTCTTTTAGGAACCACTGGCGGTCTTTTTTTATGACGCCGAAGTTTTTCGGCTTAGCCACCTCATGTCCCATAACCGCCCATGGGTATTGCGCAAGCGCATATAAGTCTTCCGCGCAATATACGTCGTCGCCCATCAGCACCATGAAGCGTCGATCGAGCGCATGGCGTGCAGCCGCCAAGGCATGCGCCGTGCCGCCCAGCCGATCCTGTTCAATGTAGCGTATCGGCACACCCCGAAACTCATCGCCGAAATACCCCCATATCTTCTCCCCTTTATAACCAATAACAACTACCACTTCGTGAACAATGGGCTTTATCATCTCCAGTGTCCGGGCAATAATGGGCATTCCCGCGACCAAAAGCAGGGGCTTTGGCTTGAAGTCCGTAAGCGGCCGAAGGCGCGTTCCGCGCCCGGCAGCAAGTATGACGACTTGGATGCGATAATGCATGAATCACACAACATGAAACTTGAAACATAAAACATGAAATCCATTTCCGTGCCATGTTCCATGCTTTATGCTTCAGGTTTCAAGAGGAATCTCCAAGGATATTCCGCGCAGTGTTTCGCGTAATCGACGCCGATCCTGGGGGTGCGCACAAAATGCGAAGATTTTACTTTGCCGCCATCATCCTCAATCCACAATGTGTCGCGTCCGATGGGTTTGCCATGAAGTTTGCCATCGATACCGAAGGCCTGGCAAAGTTTTCCGGGTCCGTTGGAAAGTTGCGAGATGTCATTGCAAACCCGGATATGTTGAGGGTGAAGCAATCTTTTTAACATGTGAGGGTGCCGCGTCTCCCGCCAGTTCGTCAGTATCACAGGAAGGCGGGATCTTCGCAATGACCTCGCATTACGATTCCTCGCCATTACCTCAATCCCCTCCAAAGGCTCAACCGCCCGAATCAATACCGCCGCCGGAAAATCCTTCTTTTCGGTGACGATATTCAGGCACCAATACATGCCATAGATAAGATATATATAGAGCGTTCCCGGACCGGCATATAATCCCTCGGTACGGCGTGTCCGCCCCCGCGAAGCATGGCACGCCAAGTCGTCTTGGCCGATATATGCCTCCACTTCGGTAATGATGCCCGAAAGTTTTTTGCCCCGATAATTCCTTATGAGCTTTTTTCCCAGCAAGTCGCGGGCAACGCGCAAAGTAGGACGGGCAAAAAATGAAGGCTTCAACATACAAGAGCATACTATACCAAGATATTGCCGAAAACAAAAATAGATTCCCGCCTCCGCGGGAATGACAAGGGTGAGAACGGGAATGACAAGGGTGAGAGCGGGAATGACAACACCATTCTTCTGTCATCCCGACGGAAGTCGGGATCCATGATGATTTATAGATTCCGGCTGCAGTTTACCCCGTTGCATAAACGGAGCCGAAATGACACAAAAAGTCATCCGCGTTTTTCCACGTTGATATCCGCGTCAATCCGCTTCTATTATTCCGCAATAATCATGCGCGCTTCGAGTATGTCGGGTGATTGCGCAAGACGCCCGACAACGGATTTAAGTTCCCGGGCGGTAATCGCTTGCGACAACGATACCACATAGGTATCGCGGCTTCCCACGACTTCGCCCACAATGCGTACGCCCGCATGTTGCGCTGCCGCCTGCCGCTGCTCCATGGTCGCGCTTTGGCGGAATACCACCAAAAGTTTATCCGCAACCACCAGCGTACCCGCATCATTCGTCAGGCGCTGGCCTTCTATGGCATCCGCCACAATAGCCGCCACATTCTCGCCGCCGCGTTGCTTAATAAAATTAAAAATCAGCACCAGAACGATGCCGCAAAAAAATACCGCAACCGCAATGCCGATGGCAACCGTTTTCCGGCTCATGCCCTGCTGTTCTTCCATGAACCCAGTATAACGCGGCATGCAAGCCTCTCCAAAGGCGGTTATACACATTACCGCTTGTAGTATCCGTTCAGTTTCACGACCGCGCCCCACCGCAAGTGCAGATCTTTCGCGCGCTTGGGAAAAAACACATCATCATAGTCGAACCACAGACGCATAAACACATCCTTTGGCATTCTGCGATGCTTACCGCCATCCGGGTCGGCCAGCACCACATGATTTTTGCCGACCTCGGCCACGATGCTGAAATGGCCTTCATGCCCCTGCAGCATCCAGGCAATGACCACGGGAATACGTTCCCGATAAAAACCCTTCAGTTCGTTCCAGCTCCAGCGCTTGCGGGCGCGAACGGAAAAATGAAGCCGCCTAAGCGCCCGAACCAGGTCTTCGTTCGACATGCCGTTGCGGTCGATCTTGCAGGCGCGCATGATCGCCGCCCAGCTTAGGGGAATGTCATAATAACGCGCCAGCATGGCGATGCAGGTTGGGCCGCAGGTATAGCCCGCTTTTTGCTTAATGGGACGGATGGGGAGCATGTGAAGAGAAAGGGGCTAGTAACAAGTAACTCGTAACTAGTAAGTCGAAGAATGATTCTACTCCAAATCGCAACCCATGGGGATATTGACAAATGTATATTTTAATGCTAAATTATAAAGTCGGAAAAGTCAGAACTTTGAAATTAAAAGGGGTGCCATATGTATGGATTCGGATTATCCCTGCTTTTTTCGGCGTATCTATTGATTACGGAAAACGCCCCGCAATTCGTTTATGAAAGTTGGTCGGAATTTCTCTACTGGTGGTATCTCCTCACCAGCTGCCTGATCGTGCCTCTCGCCTTCTTCCTTGCCGTGGGCATGACGCTTTCAATCCCGGCGATAAAAATGGCGGTGATAAAAGCAGGCGCTCCGATGCCGTCTTTCGAGAAAATTTCGTTTGGACGGATTTTCGGAAATGTTTTACTGAATAGGGCACTTCTTGTTATAGGTGCCGCGCTTCTCTATGATAGCGCCGCAAATAACATAGCGCTTGGCATAGGCGCCGTGGCGCTTGCAATAGGCATATGGCGTGGTCGCAAGTCCAGATTCTGTTCCGGGACCCGAAGCCCGCGCACTTGATGACTTAATCATTTCTTCCGCTCGCTCCCCGCGAGCGGATTTTTTATTTACTGTGAATTATGAAATATCCACGAGCATGTCATTCTGACCTAAGCCTGCCCCGTACTGCGATACGGGGAGCCGGAATCCATGGATCCCGGATGATTCATGTTTTAGGGGTTATTAAATCTCCGGAATGACAGAAAAAAAAGAGTCTCGTGACTCACGATATTTAATTTCCCTTTTCCAGACTCCGTTTAAAAGGTATTATAATTGCGTGCTGAAAGAATCAAAACAAACATTCTACGCTCTGGCAATTCTTGTGGGCACCATCATGGGTTTGGGCGCCTTCGGACTCCCCTATGCATTTGCCCACGCGGGAATCGGCTTAGGCATGGCTTATCTGGGCGTCATGACGGTCGTAGTGCTCACCATGCACCTTGTGTACGGCGAAATAGTTTTGCGCACGCCCGCAAAGCACCGCCTCATCGGCTACGCCGAAATATATCTCGGCAGGCCCGGAAGGATCATTGCAACGCACATCATGATCTTCGGCATTTACGGCGGACTACTCGCCTACACTATCGTCGGCGGCGTTTTTTTGGAGGTATTCATGCAACCCTTCGTCGTGCTGCCCACGGCTGTCTGGAGCATGATATTCTTTGCCATCATGGCTTTTTACGTGATACGAGGCCTAAAGAACAGCGCGCCGGCAGAACTTGTCATGAACATCGTTCTATTGGCCGTTTTTGTCGGCATCATCATCCGAGCGCTTCCCGATGTTGAAATGGCTAATCTAACCTTAAGCACCGATCTTTCACAGGCATTCCTGCCGTACGGCATCGTGTTCTTTGCTCTGGCCGGAAGTGCCGCCATACCGGAATTGCGCGACATCCTTGAAGGCGACGGCCGCATGAAGCGCGTCATCATTATCGGGTCGCTTATACCGGCAATCCTCTATGCGCTCTTCGCGTTTGGCATCGCCGGTGCCCTGGGAACCTCCGTTTCCAAGGATGCCGTCATAAGCCTGGCGGACCGGTATGGAACGGCAATGGCGATCGCGGCGGGTTTGGTAGGGCTTTTGACCACCGCCACGTCGTTCATCGTTTTGGGGCTTGTGTTGAAACATGCCTATCGGTATGACCTGGGCATTTCGCGCCATAAGGCGGCTTTTGCGGTACTTGTGGTGCCTTTGGCGCTTTACTTTTTCGCGACGCAGGATTTTTTGAAAGTCATCGGTTTTGTCGGCGCGGTATTGGGCGGCATTGAGGGCCTTTTAATGCTCGCCATGTATCGCAAGGCAAAAATAATGGGAGAGCGTACGCCGGAATACGCGCTCATGCTGCCGGCATGGGTGTATGGCTTGATCGCGGCGATGTTCATTGCGGGGATCGGCTACGAAATAATCTATACGTTTATATAATAATGGACCGACAAGGCGTTCAAAAACTGCTTGCCGGATTGTTTGCGTTCGCATTGCCGCTCGGAACCCGCGTGGCGCTTTTTCAGGTTGGATCGCCGGCGGTGCCATACACCACGCTCTACCTGTATGCGACGGACCTAGCCGCGATCGCGCTCGTTGCGCTGGCGGGAAGACACCCCTGGCAGGCAATACGGCAACGCCCATTAATCTCGGCAAGCCTTGGTGTTTTTTTTGCCATCGGCATAGTGTCCGCGTCCATAAGCGATCTGCCGCTGCTCGGTTTTATAACATTGGCGCGGCTTGCCGTATTTTCACTCGCGGCATTGGCGCTATCCGAAATCATCACTTCAATTCGCGCTTCGTACTTCCTAATGCCTTTGTTGGCCGGCGCCATCCTGCAGGCGATACTCGCCTGCTGGCAATTTTTCGCGCAGCGCAGCGCCGGGTTCATGTACCTTGGCGAGCAGACACTGGGCGTGGCCGTGACGGGCGTGGCAAAGCTGGATATCGCCGGAGAAAAGATCATCCGCGCCTACGGCACGTTGCCCCATCCGAACGTGTTGGGAGCTTTTTTGGTGATGGCCTTGCTTGCTGCGATCGCCATGTATAGCATGCCGGGCGGCAAGATGCGCGGGGGCATGTTGCTTACCGCCATCGCACTGATGCTTGCCGGACTCTTTTTTACCTTTTCCCGAAGCGCATGGCTGGCATTCGGCATCGCCATCGCCATACTTATTGCGTATGCCGCCATCAACGTCCGCCGGCTGCCTGAGGCCGCATTCAGACGCCTTGCGACGCTTGGCGTGCTTTTTGCCGCCTGCTGGTTCGCCGCTGCCGCATTGTTTTCACCCTATATGCTCTCGCGCGCATCACTTCCCGCGCTCCACGACCAGGCAGTGCAAATACGCTTAAACGGTTTTTATTGGGCGGCGCGCATGATCGATGCGAACAAGCTATTCGGGGTAGGCCCGGGGCAATTCGTCACACAGATCACACAAACCGGAGTAAATCTTACGGAATCGTGGATGTATCAACCCGTCCATAGCGCTTATGCGCTCGTAGCCGCCGAATACGGATTGGCGGGGGCGCTCGCATTTTTTGTATTTATCGGCTCCGCCCTGTGGGCGTGGCGAAAATCCCGACTTAAAAGCGAAAATCCCCTGCTGCACGCCGCAGCTTTTTGCATCGTTGCCGCTTTCCTTGTTCTCGGCCTATTCGATCATTATTTTTTGACGTTCGAGCAGGGCATTGGATTGTTTTGGGTTTCTGTTGCGTTTATGCTCGCCGCGTGACGCGAAAGAGCGAATATTCTCGCAAATTATGCGAATCGAATTATTCGATTCGCGTCATTCGCATGTATGCGTATATTCGCGTCAAGATACAATGGAGCAATTCATCATCACCATTCAGCAAAACGACGAACTGATCCGCCAATGGGGATATGTGGTGCTGTTTTTTGCCGCATGGTTCGAGGGTTTGAATACCATGATCATCGGCGGATTTTTGGCGTCATTGGGAAAGCTCAACCCCGCCTTCCTTATTATCATCATGTCCCTCGGACACATGATGTCCGGGTACATGTGGTACGGTTTGGGATTCTACGGAGGGTATAAGCCGTTGGAGAGATGGGGCGTCCGCATGAAGCTGTCGCCGGAACGGCTCGATCAGGCAACGGCGTATTTTGAAAAACATGGCGGCAAGGCCATCGTCGTCACCAAGTTCACCGTCGGCCTGACCATTGCGACCCTGATCATTGCCGGAATCCTGAAGATGCAGCTGAAAAAATTCACGTGGTACAATGCGGCCGGGTCCTGTATTTGGAGCGCAATCACCGTGGGATTCGGCTATACGTTCGGCCTTTCGTTCCGGCTCATCGCCCAATACATTGAAAGTTTCACGCGGCTGGTCGTATTCTTCTTTATTTTTCTGGGAGGCGCGCTTGCGATCTGGTATGCATTACGCTGGATATTCCGAAAGCAATTCACCCGTATGGCGGCAATGAAGGAATAAGCCGAATCATAGGCAAAAGCGTTGGGCTTTCTGGATATACAGCAAACACGCTATGTCATCGCGAGCCCCGCCAATCAGTGATTTGGCAAGGAAGGGCGGGGCGTGGCGATCCGTTCAATACATCATTTTAAAATGATACAAGGAAGAGATTGCTTCGTCATCCGCCTTGGCTGGCCAGACTTCTCGCAATGACAAACCAATACGATTTTTATACGGCAAAAGAAAAACTCCACGTTATCAAAAAGACCGCGAATATTCGCGGTCTTTAAAAACCTTCCGTCACTTTCCTGTTTTTAAAAATTCCATCGCGCGATCCATCTGCGGATCGCGTTTTGCTTCAGCATCTTCGGGTGTCAATTCGACCGTTATATCGGGCTCAATGCCCTTTTTGTGAATGCGCTCGCCATTCGGCGTCAACCAATACGCGGAGGTGATGTGCACGGACGAGCCGTCCGCCAAGCCTATGACCGATTGCGCCACGCCCTTGCCGAACGTGGTCGTGCCGACAATCGTCGCCTCACCCCAGTCGCGCAGCGCACCCGCAAGAATCTCGGAAGCCGAAGCCGAGGCGCCGTTCACCAGTACTACCGTTTTCTTCCCCGCCAAGAGCGCCAGATTCGTCAAAGATCCATAACTATTATTTCCGCTTTTGCGCTCCATGGTCACCACCGGCGTCTGTGCGGATGCCCAGGCACTGGCAATAATAACCGCGGTATCGACGAGGCCTCCCGGATTGTTCCGCACATCGATAATGAATGCATCAGCACCGCCCGCAAGCAACGTATCGACATGGCTATAAAATTCCTGGGCGGTGACGGGAGCGTCTCCGAATTGTGGCAGCGTGATGATGCCGACCGAGCCATCAAGCCGCGATGTCACATGCGTATCCACGGGCGTAATCACTTCGCGGATAACCTTGATCTTCATAGGCTTGTCAACGCCTTCCCGAAGCACCGTAAGTTCCACGGTGGACCCTTCGTCTCCGCGAATATGCATGATCGCCACCAAAAACGGGTACGTACTAACCGCAACACCGTCGATCTCGTAAATCTGGTCGCCTTTGCGCAAGTCCGCCTTCTGGGCCGGAGAATCGGCCATGATCTCGACAACCGTAAGCGCCGTAAATCCGACAATACCCTCCGGCTTGAGCGTGGCGCCGATTCCGGCGAACGATCCCTGCATCTGCTCTTGCAGATATTTTGTCTCTTCGGGAGTAAAAAAATCCGAATACGGATCCTTCAGCGCGCGGAAGAGCCCTTTGGCCGCGGCGTACCGGAATTCCGTGTCCGACGGCAGCGCATCGACCGCCTGACTCTCAATGATGCCCTGCAAGGTCTTGTAGAGCCGAATGAGTTCCACATCGCCTTGAGAGGGCGCTTGCGCGGCTTGTACGGCGGCATGTGGCGCTTGCACCTCGGCTGACGCTTCCTGCACCAAGACCGGTGCCGCATAGCATGCGCCGTACGATGCAAACATCAGAAAAAATGACACAAGCGTAAATCGCAAACTTCGGAGAAACATGGAAACCTCCTCTAAAAACGTATATCAAAGTGTCAAAAAACCTTACTTTGAACGCTACCATGACACCCGATAATTGACCATAGACGGAAGCGCTGCTATGGTGACGATGTAAGCCCTTTTTCAATCTCAACCATCGAGGCACATGCCATGATCGAAAAAACACCGATAGAGTTTACGGACTCGGAGTCGGCGCAGAAAGTAAGCGAGCTATTCCGCACCGAGCATGAAAAACAGGTTGACGCCCTGCAAGAAGCATTGCACATCGAGCAGATCGAGAATCGCCTGCTTGCCTATGTCAAAAAAGACATCATTACCCTCGCGATGCCCCTTGAACAGGTCCTGGAGATCCTTGAAAAGCGAAAAGACATACTCATCGGCAACGATGAGGAGGATTCCGAAGCGTAATACGCTCAATCCCTAAAAACATAAATCCCGCACACTCGCGGGATTTTTCTTGGAAATAAAAAAGGCTTCAAAAATGCGCGATAGCGTATATAGTGAAGCCATTGTTTTTTACATTATTTTTTACCGATTCCCCGAGCGGCTATTCCTCCTTTTGCACCTTCTCCCACAACTCTTGGCCTTCGGCCAGTTCCTCATTCTCGTCATTGTGCAAATGATGCTCCGCCGCCTCCACATCCGTTTCATCAACCAGTGCATCCTCTTCATCCTGTTCTTCGCCGGGCATATGCCAGCCTTCGTCCTTGAAGCATGAGAGGCATTCGCCGAACGCTTCGCCTTTGGCTAGTTTCTTTTTATACCCGCAGGGAACGCAAACATACTTGCCTTCTTCGGGTGCGACATCTCCTACATGATAGGGTTCGGAATGCGGTTTATGCGTCATAAACTCACATAAACATAAAGCATGAAGCATGTAACATGATGGTTTCACCGTTAATCAACCGGCGTGCGCCATTTCATGCTTCAAGTTTCATGTTTCATGATTCAAGTTTAAACCTAGAATGTTATTTTCTGTCCCGGCGAAAGGATGCCGCTTTTTTTTGTTTCCGCCGCATCGTGATGCGCGGCGATATGCGGCCTTGTATCCGACTCGTCATGGGGCGAGGGTACGTCCGGAACGTCCGCCTCGGCAACGGTTTCCTGCAGCGCTTCGCGCAGCGATGTAAGATCGACTTCTTTCTTTTTCAGCTTTTTTCCGGAAAAGCTGGTGCCGTCCTGCGCCAGCGCGTCTTTAAGCGACATCGCCCTTGGCATTGCGGCGGCCCGTAACGGAACATGCGGCATGGGTGCCGCAAACCGATCCATGCTTCTTCGGGCAGAGCCGTCGGACCGCACCGGGCGCCGCTCCAGATTCCGCCGTTCAACAA
This sequence comes from bacterium, assembly GCA_030699565.1. Taxonomy (GTDB): domain Bacteria; phylum Patescibacteriota; class Minisyncoccia; order JAUYLV01; family JAUYLV01; genus JAUYLV01. The sequence goes on along the minus strand of JAUYLV010000051.1, from coordinate 21,824 downwards.
CGGCCCCAAAGGGTGCATTTGGCTTGCGCATTTCTTCGGATCGTATGATCGGCAGGCATAGTTTGCAATAGACGGGCCGCTTCCCATCGGGCGGAAAGTTCACGGACGTGATCCTGCCACACCGGGAACATTGCGTTTCGAACTGGTCTTTTCTGACCGGCGCTTCCGCAACAGCCGCCAACGGCCGCATCGGGGTACGCGCCACGCCTCCCCCGCTATCCCGTGCCGTACCGCGTTGCTGCTGGCCGACCGGCGAGGATTTAGCCATAGTCTGGGCAAACTCGATGCCTAAGGCGGCAAGCGGATCATGCGATGATCGTGATGGCGTTTTCGCCGGACGGTCATTTGAGAGGCTGGCGGCAGATCGCGGCATGGAGACAGGCAGCACCTCGCCTTCCTTTACGCGTTTTAAGCAGTTGGGGCAGTATACCGGCCTGCGCGGGTCGGGTTCAAATGGAACTTTTATCGACTTGCCGCACGAGGTGCACCGCGCTTCGAATTCCTCCTTCTGGCCGAAGGCGCCGGACATCGGTCCCGGTTTGCTCGCGGCTGATCCCGCAGCACCCGGATTGGCGGTACCTGAAGAAGCGATCCAGTCGCCGACGCCATCCTCATCCGTCGTCTCCCCGCCTCCGGCACCCATGCCGCTCCAACGCATGATGCGCTCTTCTATCGCATCGCGCGGCCTGGCATACCGTTCGCGCGAAACCTTGATGACTTTCGCCTTCGTCTCCTCAAGCGATTTTCCGGAGACAGGAGGCAATGTCGTGGCCGAAAACGGGCGGGATGTTACGCCATCGACCATCAGTTTAAGATAAATGTGGTAGTTGGGCAGATTCACCAGATCTTCCGGCACAAACTCCGGCGTAAATTCCGTTTCCAAATATTCCGCATCGGCCGCCCCGACCCGGAAGCAAAGCATGGTGCCGACGTTGCCAAAAATGGCGTCGCGGACCTTGGTGGAAACATCCGTCACCAGCTGATTGATGTACTGGTGCGCCACGATAAGATTGAGCCGGTATTTTCGAGCCTCCGAAAGCACGGACGCGAACGAGTCGGTCGCGAAGTTCTGAAACTCGTCTACGTATAGATAAAAATCCGTCCGATCCTTCTCCGGAATGCGTACCCGTTCCATGGCGGCCAGCTGCAGCTTGGTAATAAGCATCGCCCCCAGAAGCGCTGAATTGTCTTCGCCGATGCGGCCCTTGGAAACGTTGACCAGAAGGATCTTTTGCGAATTCATCGCCTCCTGCACGCTGAACGTGCTTTTGGGCTGCCCCACGATGTTGCGCACCAGCGATGTATTCAAGAACTGGCCGACTTTATTCTGAATAGGCACGATCGCCTCCGAGCGCAGGCGGTCCGTATAGTTCTCGTATTCTTGCGTCCAAAAAGCGCGCACGACCGGATCCTTGATATTGGCGATGATCTTTGCGCGATACTCACGATCCACCAGGAGGCGCGGAATTCCCAAAAGCGTCGTGCCGGGAGTGTCCAGAAGCCCCATGATGCAATTCTGCATAATGTATTCCATGCGCGCCGACCACACGTTCGCCCAGATCTTGGTAAAGATGCCCATCAGATCCGAGGCTACCACGTGCTTGTATTTGGGATCGGGAACTTCCAGCACGTTGAAGCCTATCGGATAATCCATATCCGACGGATTGAAATAAATAACATCGTTGACGCGATGCGGCGGGATCATGCCCAAAATATCCTCCACGAGTTCTCCGTGGGGATCGACTACCGCAACGCCGTCGCCGTTCATGATGTCCTGGTAGGCAAGATTCTTCAAAAGCACCGATTTTCCGGTACCGGTTTTTCCCACCACGTAGGTGTGCTGGCGCCGGTCGTTCTGTTTGACGCCGAAAATCCGGTTCTCGTCCCGGAAGTTCGTTTTCGCAAAATATACGGTTTTATCGCCGTTCATAGGCATAAAGAACCAATTTTCACTGTATTAAGTATACCACACTTTTAACGTAATCGCAACAATGAAAAAACCGGGCAAAATCTGCCCGGCGGATTAATCACTAATTTCCGTATGCCTGAACCTTGGTTATGTCGTGTCCCAATATCAGCGCATGCATGTCATGCGTGCCTTCGTATGTGCTGACGGCCATCAAGTTCAGTAAATGACGGATAATCGGATAGGTGTCGTCGCGTGTACCGGTTGCACCCGTCATGTCGCGCGCATCGGTCGCAACGGCAAGCGCAGCCTCCACGTTGTTAAACTTTAGCATCGACACATGGGTGAAACGCGCCAATTGCGCGTCTTTAAGCTGCCCAACCTGCAAAGCCAGAAGCTGGCTTAAGGAAATCTTTTCCAGCATAATAGCAAGACGCTTTTGAATAAGTTGGTGCCGGGCAAGATCGCGTTCTTCCACATAGGCGAGCGCGCTTCGATAACAGTCCACGGCCGCACCGATAACACCCCAGCCTATCCCATACCGCGCTTGTGTCAGACATTGATATGCACTCTTAAGCCCCACGGCTCCGGGTAGGGCATTTGCGGCAGGAATCCGGCAGTCGGCAAACGAAAGTTCCGACGTAACCGAAGCGCGCATACACCACTTTTCTTCGTGCGCATCTCGCGTCGTAAATCCGGGAGTACCGCGCTCGACAAGAAAACCCCGGTAATCACCATCACACTTTGCCCATACGACGGCGACATCCGCAATTCCCCCATTGGTGATAAAGTGCTTCTCGCCGTTCAGCACGAATGCTTCGCCGTCGCGGACCGCACACGTGAGCATGCCCCCCGGATTCGATCCGCCATTACGATCGGTAAGACCGAAGCAGCCAATAGCTTCCCCTCGGGCCAAGAGCGGCAGCCACCGGTCTTTTTGTTCGTCGCTACCGAATGTATGGATCGGATACATGACAAGCCCCCCCTGCACAGAGGCAAAGCTGCGTATTCCCGAATCTCCCCGTTCCAATTCCTGCATGATGAGCCCGTAGGCGACATTGCTTACTTCCGCGCAGCCGTAGCCTTGCAGATTCGCTCCCAAAAATCCCAATTCGCCCATTTCACGCACAAGCCCGATCGGAAATTCGATGCGTCTGAAATTATCGCGGATGCCCGGCATGATCCGTTCATCGACGAACCGCGCCGCCGTATCGCGCACCAAGCGTTCTTCGTCGGTCAGATGCCGATCCAGCCGTAAAAAATCAATCCCCTGCATTGCGTGCATATCAGCCTCCTGCTTCTCTAAAACACAAATGTCAAAAAACGCACCTTCGGTATACCACAGGGGGCGTATTTGGTGAAGATGGCGGCACCAAAAAAGCCCTTGCGGGCTTTGGTTCGATACGACTTAAAACCATCGATCATTTTTTGGCAAAAACGATCTTGCCGCTTTCCAGATCGGCCATCACCGTGTCGCCCTCGCCCACCTTGCCCTCGATGATGTCGCGCGCCAAAGGATCCATCAGCAGCGTTTGCAGCACGCGCTTTAGAGGGCGTGCGCCGAAGTTCGGATCGTATCCGCGTTCGGAAAGATATTTCTTCGCCTCGGCGGAAACTTCAAGTTTGATCTGTTTGTCCGCCAATCGCTCGTTCAACTTCTTGACCTGTACATCGACGATTTTTTGGATCACGCGCGGCGCGAGCGTATTGAACAGAATAACCTCATCGAGCCGGTTCAAAAACTCCGGCCGGAATTGCTTGGCCAGTTCCCTTTGCACTTCGACTTCGATCTCTTCTTTGGGAACGCCTTCCATAAAAAGATTCTGCGCCAAATTCGACGTCATGATGATGACGGCATTCTTAAAGTTGACGGTGCGCCCTTTGGCATCCGTAAGCTTCCCGTCATCGAGCACTTGTAAAAGGATATTGAATATTTCGGGGTGCGCTTTTTCGATCTCATCAAACAGCACCACGCTATAAGGCCTGCGCCGCACCGCTTCGGTCAATTGCCCGCCTTCTTCGAATCCCACATACCCCGGGGGCGAGCCGATAAGACGCGAAACCGCATGCTGCTCCATGTATTCCGACATATCCAGCCGCACCAGCGCTTTGTCGTCATTGAAAAGGAATTCCGCCAGCGTCCGCGCAAGTTCCGTCTTACCCACGCCCGTGGGCCCCAAAAATATGAACGAAGCGACCGGCCGCGTGGTCTCGGCAAGTCCCGCGCGGCTCCTGCGGATCGCATCCGCCACGGACTTCACCGCGTCGTCCTGCCCGATCACGCGCTTTGCCAGAATCTCCTCAAGCAGCGAAAGCTTCATTGATTCGGTTTCTATGAGTTTGGTGACGGGAATCCCCGTCCAGCGCGCCACAACCCGGGCGATATCCTCCTCGTCGACTTCTTCCTTTACGAAGCGGTGTTTCTTTTCCACTTCGGCGAGTTTTTTATCGAGCGCGCGCATTTCGTTTTCAACGGCCGGAAGTTTGCTGTAGCGGATCTCGGCGACTTTTTCCAGGTTTCCCTCGCGTTCATAGCGCTCGGCCTCGGCGCGCAGGCGCTCACGGTCTTCCTTTGCCGTACGAATCTCGGAGATAAAATCCTTTTCCTTGCGCCACTGGGCTTCGAGCGTTTTCACCTTTTCTTTGGTGTCGGCTGCCTCTTTTTCCACTTTCGAAAGGCGTTCGGCAATACGCTTGTCCTTTTTGCGCCCGAGCAGTTTTTGCTCTTTTTTAAGCGCTTCCCGTTCCACTTCAAGCGTGGTGATGCGCCGCTTTGCCGAATCAAGCTCCTGCGGCATCGAATCGATCTCCAGCCGTATGAACGAGGCGGCCTCGTCCATCAGGTCAACCGCCTTGTCCGGCAAAAAGCGTTCGCTGATATAGCGGTTCGAAAGTTCCGCGGCAGCAATAAGCGCGCGATCCGTAATGCGCACGCCATGATGCACCTCGTAGCGCTCCTTCAACCCGCGCAAGATCGCAACCGTATCCTCGACCGACGGCTCCCGCACGAAGACGGGCTGGAACCGGCGCTCAAGCGCGGCATCCTTTTCAATGTGCCGCTGGTATTCTTTTATGGTGGTGGCGCCGATCGCGTGAAGCTCGCCTCTGGCCAGCGCGGGTTTCAGCAGATTCGACGCGTCTATGGAGCCTTCGGCGGCTCCCGCGCCGACCAACGTATGCAACTCATCGATAAAAAGCACGATCTTGCCGCCCGCCGCGTTGATCTCCTTAAGCACGGCTTTGAGGCGCTCTTCGAACTCGCCGCGGAACTTGGTGCCCGCGATCAATGCCCCCAAGTCGAGACCCACAATCTCCTTGTCTTTGAGGCTTTCGGGAACGTCTCCGGCAATGATGCGTTCGGCAAGCCCTTCCACGATGGCGGTCTTGCCCACGCCCGCCTCGCCGATCAGTACCGGATTGTTTTTGGTGCGGCGCGCCAATACCTGCATCACGCGGCGGATCTCCTCATCACGCCCAATCACCGGGTCAAGCTTGCCTTCGCGCGCAAGCTTCGTAAGATTGCGAGCGTATTTTTCGAGCACCTGGTATTTTGTTTCGGGCTCCGGCGACTCCACGCGCTGCGCACCGCGCAGGTCTTTGAGCGCCTTCAACACCGCCTCTTCCGTGACTTTAAGGGAATGCAATATGCGCAGCGCACCCGTCGGCTGCCGCACAAGGCCGAGCAGCAAATGTTCGGTGGAGACGTATTCGTCGCGCATGGCCTGCCGGGCCTTTTCGGCTTCGCTTAAAACCCCCGCGAGTTCCTGCGTAAGATACATTTGGTTGGGAACCTGGTGCGGCAGGGAGCGCACGCGCGGAAGCTGCGCCAGCGCCGAATCGATATGCGCCACCAGCGTCCTGGCATCCACATTGATGCGCGAAAAGATCTGGGGTACGAACCCTTCCTGGTCGGACGCCAAGGCGAATAACAAATGCAGCGCATCGATGGTTTGTTGCCCCCGAGCGCGCGCCACATGGGCGGCCTGTTCAATGGCCTGCTGCGCCTTATGCGTAAAATTGTTTGGATCCATTACGGGCAAGACCGGAAGCTCCAAATCCCAAGCACCAAATTCCAAACAAACAATGAGTGGATATTTAATTCTTGAAACAGAGCAAAATGATTACGCTTCGAGTGAAATGGAACGAAGTCGAGAAGTTTTACTCGGTTATAGTCCCATAAACCATCAATTAGAAACTATAAGTTGTTTCTAATTATAGCATATTCATAAAATATTGACAATACCTTCATACTATGCTATATTTTTAATGCGAATTAGCTGTTTTTTGACATTTTTTCCACGAAGAAAGGAAACTGATGCCCGAAATATATCGCCTCTCAAGATGGGAATTCTTCAAACGCATGAAGCTGGACAGCGTCCGGGGTGAATACATACCGGAAGATGGAAAAGAAACCATTCGCCAAGCTCTTGAAAAATACGCAAAAGATGCAAAGCAGCTTCAGACCGAAATCTGCTGGATATGCGTCAACGAAAACAGCCGGACAACAAGTAAATTTTTCTTCGGCAACGATATTCCGCGGGCTCAATTGCCAAACGAGGTCATACGATTCGTTCTTCGCCCCGATGGCGACGAGTTCGCCTTCAGCATGCCGCAGCACGTTCACGAAAATCTCTACCGACCACGCCGGCAACCGCCCGTTCGGCGCCGCAGGGAAAATGATTGGCGCGGTCCGTATTAATACATCCCACCCAAGGAGGAAACAATGCCCGCCGCTACAGATCGTCTGCGCTGCATCCGAATCATCCACGCTCACACCACAAGACAATCTGCCTGAAAGGGGGTGATCCAATATCTCGGCCCGAGTGTAAACACTCGGGCCTTTAATTTTTTATTCCCCGGTTTCCAAAACGTTCTAACGTTCCTACGAACGTTAGAACGTCACTATATAATCCTTAAATACTTTTAATGACGAAACTTGTCCGGTTGTCATTCCCGCGTAGGCGGGAATCTATATATTATATTTAACGTTATTTCTGGATCCCCGCCTCTGCAGGGACTACGATTGTCAAGAAAAAGATGTCAGACACCTTTTTCTGGATTGCTACGATCCTTCTTCGCTCGCAATGACAGACTAAAAAAACCGCGTAGCGGCTCAATGTACTAGTTACTGGTTACTCGTTACTTTAAGTATTTTTCTTTTGCCGCATTATGCTCCTGGAGCGTGCGAGAAAAAACCGTCTCCCCCGTTGGTTTGGAAAGGTAATATAAATAGTCCGTTTCGGTGGGGTAGATGGCTGCCATGATGGCATTCAAGCCAGGATTAGCGATGGGCGCGGGCGGCAGCCCTCGGTTACGATACGTATTGTATGGGGAATTGATTTGCAGATCGTCATAGGTAACTTCGCCCGTCTTCTTGCCCGTAACATACACGATCGATGCGTCCACCTGCAGCGGCATATCGATTTTAAGACGGTTCCATAAAATACCCGAAACCGTTTTCATATCGTCCTGGGTGCGCACCTCTTTTTCGATGATGGAGGCAAGAATGACAATAGCTTCGCCTTGGCAGATGTCATTGCGAGGTACCGAAGCAATCTCATCCGCACCATGAAAAAGATCGCCACGCTCCTTCTGGTCGCTCGCGATGACAAACAACGCATCGCAATCAATTTCATTTTTCTCAAACACCATTGCGGCATCCTGCCGCATGGCGGCCGTCCACTTTTTTTTGAAGTTGGCGATCAGCGTATCGCGTATGGATGTGGCGCTCGCGTCCCTCCGGAACCGATACGTATCGGGAAACAAATACCCCTCCCATGCCTTTGCGATCGCCGAAAACTCCCCGGCCTCGACAAGCTTGGCGTCCGCAAGCGTCTTATCCATATCTTTTACGCCGAAACCTTCGGGAAACGTCACGGCAATATCGTTCGGCACCACCATGCCCGCAACAAACACCCCGGCCATTTCGGTAATATTCATATCGCGCCGCAGGGCATATTCCCCCGCCTTCAGCTGCGTTCCGTATTGCTTGAGCCACACATAGTATTCAAAAAATTCCCGTCTCCGGATAAGGCCGCGCTCCATAAGATGCGCGGCGATTTGCTTTGCGCCTTCGCCGCGCTCGATAACGAAGGGTATCGCCGTCTCATCCTTCACGCTCATGGGGGTTGTTACTCCCCACCATCCGTATGCGGCGATCGCACCCGCACCGGCAATGCCCGCCATAAAAATACCCAGAAACGCAAAAATCCACCCGTGCTTTTTGCGCTTTGTGGGCTTGGGCAGTTCGTGGGGTTGAAGACCGTTTAAGAGATTCATAACTGTGAAAAACTAGGTACGCACAGTGACGGAGTGACAGAGTGATTTGTTGGGCATATTTTTAAAATAAAAATTTAATTCCAATCACTTTATCACTTCGTCACATGGTCACTTTCTTAGCCCTTTTCTACCAGCGGTACAAACGCAAATCCGGGGTACTCCCGCTCCTCCCAGTGGTAATCGGAAACTTTATCGAATTGCCATATGCTGGAGCCGACGGGCGAGACGATTCGCCCTCCGATCTTGACCTGCGCCTTCCAGGCATCGGGTATGTGACTTTGGGACGCAGCCGCGGCAACTACGCGGTCATACGGCGCGTGGTGCGCCAAACCTTCCGAGGCATCCTGGGCAAAAAACGTGACATTGCGAAAATGATACTTGGCAACATTCCGGTGCCCGAAGTCATACAGCTGCGGAACAAGTTCCATGGCATAGACATGACCGCCCGATCCGACGATATGCGCAAGCAACGCCGTCTGCCAGCCGGAACCGAAACCCACCTCCAAAATCTTGTCACCCTTCTTCGGTGCCAATATCTCAAGCATAAAAGCCACCGTCAAGGGCTGCGAAATGGTCTGCCCGAATCCGATGGAGAGCGCCACGTTCGCATACGCTTCCTCCTTTATTTCTGGCGGAACAAATTCGGCTCGGTCAACAGCTTGGAACGCCGCAATAATTTCATGCGATTTTAAGTATCCCTCCCGTTTCAGTAATGCTATGAGATCTTGATGTGAAAGCGCCATACGTTACGACGTCTATTGTAGCATGAGAGGAGTGAAAAGAAAGTCTTGCGCATAATGCGGAAAATATCCTTTTTAGTCATCCCGGCAGAAGCCGGGATCCATGATGTATGATATTTTTTAGAATGCTGGATTCCGGCTTCCGCCGGAATGACAGAAAAATCTATACACCAAATTAAAAATAAAGGAAGTTTTCCTTTGACGAGGCGGGCACACACCCCTAGCATACTAAAGAAAATTTCAAGTACTTTTAAATCACCTCCCCAAGCCCCTCCTCATAAAGGAGGGGGTGCGGAGAAAAGAAAAGGAGGTGCATTGTGCATCTGCAATTCAAGGGGAAGCCTCCCATTCGATTGGCCGAATCGGTCAAAGAGGTTTTGATAGGCGCGCATCCGTATGCCAAGGCAATTCTCGACCGAAAAACTCCGGTCGATGAGGCGCTTGTGGGCGCCGTCATGGCCCAGACGGTGTTTTCATGGAAAGACCGCACGCCGCTTGCCGCGCTCGACGAAAACGGCGATTTCATAGGAATGGATTTGGATCTCTTCTCTTTTTTGGTGCCCATGGCCGCCAGGTCCGCCATCATCGAACTTCCGGAATACCGGAACCGCAGGCAAGTCGTGCGAAAAGCAAGCGAGCGCAGAGACGGCCAGGCGCGCTTTGGCAAAATGACGGGACTTATTTCCCACAAGGACGTGTTCTCGTTTTCCGCGCGCATTTGGGATGAGAGCGTTATGGTGCAGAATGCCGCCTCGGGACAAGAGCGCGCCGGCGCGCATCGTAATTATATGCTTGTCGACATCGACGGAACTTGGCACGACGGATGGAAAAACGTGCAATGGGACCCATCGGCCGAAGAAAACGCATTTTTGAAGCGGAATAAGATTTTCAACGGCAATACGATCGCCTTTACCCATTACGTGCACCCGAATCGCTGGCAAAGCTTGTTCGGTGCGCCATATTTTCTGTTGAAAATGCTGCATGCCCGGCTTGGCGAGGAAGGCAAATTCTACCGCGACGAAGTAAAGCGTCTCGAGCGCCTCGGCATCGAGGTTCCGCCCGGCGAGAAGGCGCCATATGAAAAACCCGAAAGCACGGGAGAGAAGAAAAATATTACGGTGGAAACGCTTGAAGTGGATCTGATCATGCCGCCGTTTTCCGGAAGCTATTCTCCTGTTTCCGATACTATTGAAGGCGTGCGGCAAGCGTATCGGCGCCAAAAACTCCTTACCTATTCACTGCGACCGCAAATGCAATTTGCCATGCGCGCGGATGAAGCGGCGTATTTCCTCTACGGAAAGGGCCGTATCGCCCATTGGATCGCCAGGAAGACATGGAAAGAAGACCGCATGGATTGCGGAAGGTACGGCCCATGGAGCCGCCTTGATCTTGCACCTAAGACGGCATTGCGATGGCGGCTGCGGCCGATAACGCAAACAGTAGCGGCATAATAACTCCCCCTCTCCTTTGCCAAAGGCTTCGGCGGAGCAAAGCAACCCCCTCTTACCTAAGAGGGGGATTTTTTAAATCCTCCCCTTTTCTGATCCCCTCCTCTTATGAGGAGGAACTTGCGAAGTCGCGTTTGACGCGGGGGAGGTGTTAAGGAATTAACACACCTCCCTCTTTACTCCCTCCTCGGGGAGGAGGGAGAATAAAATCCCTCCCTCCTTCGGAGTACTCCCTTTACGAAAGGGAGAATAAAAAAACCGGCTGAAGAAATATCAGTCGGTTTTTGCTTTGTCGGATCCCTTGGGTCCGGAATCCGCCGAGGCGTTGTTGGCATCTTTAGGCGCAGCAGCGGCGTTATCGCCGTTGTCATCATCTCCGTTCCCGCCGGAATCAATAGCATCCGGATCAAGAACGGATTTGCTCTTGCGGCCATAGCGCTTGCCGCCGAAGAGGTAGGCGCCGTCGACGATGTGAATGGGCTGCAGGTAGAACCTGCCGCTGTTCTTCTTCTTATGGATCACCACGAAGCCGTGCTGCCAGTTCGGATTCTGCATATACTCCGGATCGAGCCTGCAGAGGCATCCCATCTCCACCGCAACGAACATCTTGCCGTCGAGTCGCGTCTTGTAATGCGCCCCGACCCGATGCACGTGCGGCTGTATGAGTGATTTGGACTTCTTTTGTAGCAGCGCACGCGCGGTGTGGGCAGATTTACTATTCACCTGATAGAAATGGCCGACCAGCAATTCACCGTATGTGGTGTAACTTTCGATCTGCTTGCTGTAGACCACTTCCACGCCGAGTTCCTTGACGCGAGACAGGTGAGCAAGCGTGGTGATGTCCTCGGCTTCGCCGGGCCTGCGCATGCCCGCGATATGCGGAGCGTTCTGCTCGATATAGCTCTGCATGCGGAATTCATGGTTTCCGAAAATCCAGATGATCTTGGCATTCGGCACGATCTTGCGCAGGCGCTGAAAGAACGCGTACACCTTCTCCAATTCGCGCTCCAGGCGCGACTTGAGGCGCTTGCGGCCGCGTTCCTCGGTGACCACCAGGTTCTTCAGATTGGCAACATCCTGATCGGTCAGGGCGTCATGGGGACTATTGGCGAAGCGCGAAATGTCCTTGAAGTCATTGGCGTCGCCGTTTACGAATACGACCGCGGGCTGCAACTCGGCAATGAGCTCGAACGCCGCGCCGAGCGCGCTTTCATCCTCGAACGGAATGTGGATGTCGCTGATGGCGATCGCAAGTTCCCATTCGCCGATCTTGGTCGAATCCAGCTGGTATTCCTTTGTTCCCCAGAAGAACCCGTAATCGGCGATCGGCACCTGATACACCTGGAACCGCTGGCGACCGCGCTGGCGATAGACAATGGAATACCCCAACTGCCAGTTCTTGCCGACCGGCCGCTTGCAGAGCGAGAAGTTCTCGTACCCCGAAATATACTTCTGCCCCTCGATGGTGCGACACGCCCAGCCGCCGCGGTTGGTATGGCCCTGAATAAGGGACACGCCTTCGTCATCCAGCAGCATGTGCGCCACGTACGCGGACGGACTTGAGAGCCCCCCGCGGAACCAATGGCCGATCTCCAGCTGCCCGTACCGGTACGTATTGTTGCGCGTACCGTTGTATCGCTGCTCGATCCGCATTTCGCGGCAGAACCGACCAAGCTCATCCAGGAGTTCCGGAAAGTTCTTGGTCAGATAATTGACGAGATAGTGCTCATCGCAACCGTAGATCCACGTAAATTCGGCATTCGGCAGCGCTTCACGAAACATGCGGAAAATCCCAAACAGCTGTTCCATCTCCTTGCGCAGCGCGCGCTCCATCGTTTCTTTCCTGATGAGCTTGGCAAGCTGCGTATCATTCAGGCGCTTTACGAGCTTTTTGGGCTCGCCCGTTTTTTCGTTCTCGCCGAATTCCTCGTTCAGGGCTTCCTGCGCCTTTTCTTCCTGGTCCTCGACGCGCTCCCTGATTTCGGCGGCGATCACTTTGCGTTCGCGATCACTCAAAACCCGCAGCGGATGGCGATCGATATGCGACCGATTGAAATAATCCCAGATGTCGCCGTTGAAAAAAACGCGATCAACGCCGATATCCTTGCTCTGCATAATACAGAGCTGAATCGCCTTCTCATCCTGATGCGGAACGCGGATGTTGCTCACCACGATCGCGCGCTCGATATTCGACCTGATCGCGGGCTTTTCGGCCTGGACAGATGCCGGGGCGGCACCTTGCGGCTCGACCGGCTTGGCGACCGCTTCGGTCTTCGGCGTCTCATTCTGCTTCGATTCGGCTTTCGGAGCCTCTTGCGCGACCGCGGGCGGCGTCACCACCGCTACGGACGAGGCCGATTGCTCTTTGGCGGCAGTCAAAACCTCCGGCTTCGCCTCGTTGGAAACGGGAATGCGGCGCTTCCGCACTTTTACGATCGGCTTACGTCGAACCTGCCTGCTCCGTGACGAAGTTTTACGGGGCTTGCGCGCCGATTTGGTTTTCGGATTCGTGCGCTTGTGCAGTTTCTTTTTTGACATGTCATGCACCTCGGTATATTTGTTATTTTCAAGATTCAGTATCCGCACTCTACCATGCGTCTTTTTATTGTCGAGGTGTGGACAATGGTAAACCACGGAGTATTTTTTTTGTAAACCCACGACGTCATGTGTTTGGCGAATAACTTGAAAAATGCTTCCGATTGTCATTCCCGCGAAGGCGGGAATCTATTGAATTCTGCAAAATATGGATCTCCGCATCCGCGGGAATGACCCGAAAGACAAAAAACCCGAACTTTGTAAAGTTCGGGTATACCATGTACTAGTTACGAGTTACTAGTTACTGGTTACTGGTTACTCTTTTCGTCTTCCGTATCCGATGGAGGATTCCGCCGCAAAATCGGGCGATCATCCTCGCTCGGCTGGGAAGGAGTAGCTTCAGGAGCTTTGGTAGCTTCGGTAGCTTCGGTAGGTTCGGTAGCTTCGGTAGCTTCGGTAGCTTCAGGAGCTTCAGGAGCTTCAGTAGCTTCAGGAGCTTCAGAAGATTTGGTAGGTTCGTTTACAGGCTTCTCCGGAAGCACCGTGCCATCCGCCGCGCACCGCGAAGAGTCGATCAGTACCACCTGGTCAGGATGCAAGGTTGGCGCTTTCTCGTCGCCGCCCTTGGCTTCCTTTTCTATGCGTTTCTTCTCGTCGTTATCGCGGATCCGCTGCTGAATAGCTTGGAATTCGGGGGTATCGGTCAAAAATTGCCGATTAACACGCCCTTCGGCCACATCGACAGCCGCAAGACGCAGACCTTCCTGTTGGGTTGCCATGATCCGGTCATACGAAGCCGGATGTGTCGCTAGCCATCCGCTGTTGCGGGGACCTAATTCCTTGGGATCGACCTTCAGCATGCCTTCCTTCTTTTCAACGATCTCGGTCACACGTTCGATCTCGGCTTTCTGAATTTCGTCGAAAGCGTCAGCGAACGAACCCCAATGGTATCCGGTCTTCCAAAGCCACTGTGCAGCAAGCTGATCGGCCTCCGCCTCGAATTCGCGGCTGACGCCGGACATTTGTGCAATGACACCGAATCCGGCAATCTGAAGAAGCACATTGATTCCTTGGTAAACCGCGTAGCCGCCGGGAACAAAAATACTCGCTACCTGCGCCGCCTGAAAGACCATTCCCCAGATGCCTGCGCGCTTATTGAGCCGCTGGCCATGCCGAGCGGCGATGTGCGCCTCTTCGTGCGCGATAACGCCGGCAAGCTGCGCCTCGGTCTTTACGCCCAAGATCAGGTCTTTATTGACGAAGAAGTAGCCGCCGGGTAGCGCGAACGCGTTCATCCCCATCTTGGGATTATCCAGCACCCGCACTTTGACCGGAACGCGCACGTCGCTGTTGAGGCGAATATTCTGGGCCAAGCGATTGGCGTATTCCTCGACCACGGGGTCGTCATAATATGGAAGTTCCTTCAGCGCCTCCAGCTGCTGCACATATTCAGCGCCTAGCTTGATGTCATCCGACTGCCCCTTGGTGTCGCACTTGGAGCAGACGGTGCGCAGACCGATGTCTTCCACGTCGGCATGGGACCGCTTGTTTCCCAGCGGGGATCCTGCGGCGATATCGCTTTCGATCGCCTTTTTATCCGCCGGCCAGCTGTAAAGTAGCAACAGCTTGGCTTCGTGGTCATAGTATTCGTTGCCGGACCTGAAAAGTTCAAGCGCGGATTCCTTCATGGCAGTCCGCGTGCCGAAAATCTGGCAGTGCAGCGCCTCGCGCTTTGTGCGCTTGACGTCGGCGGGCATCTTGTCGTCCTTGGAAAGCTTCTCAAGCTCTTTTGCAAGCACGCCTTCTTCTTTCTGCAGCCGCTTAATCTTCTCTTCAAGGTTCTTGCTCGAAAGCTTGTATGCCGCCGCCCGCGCGTCGTATTGGCGCTTCAGCTCATCAAGCGGAAAAGGCTCGGTCGGCGCAATGCGGATCAGCTCCGCATAGCTCATGTTCAGCAACTCATCGAGCGTTTGCGGAGTTGTCGGCTCCTGCGGCGCCACCTGGGCCGTCATCGGCAAAGCCAACATCAAGTTAGAAAGCACTATGCACAAAACTTTTCGCCATGTGCGCATGGTTCATACCTCCCGAATCAGAATATTGAATATGTAAATGTTCGCGTTTATAGCCTATGCTTATTGACATCCACTGTCAATAAATGTAGCATCGCAATGCGGTTCTTTGTCTGTATCAATATTTTTCAGAGCCTGTTTATGATCTCGTGGTACCCGTTCTGAAAATGCAGATTTTTGAGCGAAAAACAAGTCGGAGTCCAAAACGTACTGGCAGTACGTTGAGGACGAGACGAGGTTTTGCGGCCAAAAATATGCATTCTTCAGAATGGGGGAAGATCATAAATAGACTCTAAGGAGGTTTCAGATGCGATTGACACTGTTCGTTTTGTTTTGCCTTACGATAATGGCGCTTCCACAAGCAGCCAACGCACAGCTGCGCGATCCGGTCACTTATCCCGATGCATTCGCGCTCGGCGCCAACCTGGGCTCGGCTCGCGGCGGCATTGATGGCGCCGAAGGAAGGCGCCGCACATGGAATTTCGGATTGGCGTATTATCCGTGGAACCAAAGTGAAAACGGGGCAACAAGGCGCCTCGGCCTCACATTCGATTTCGGCAGAACATTGCTTGGAAACAGCGACTATGCGATTGACGACTACCTTGGGGCTGAGACGCGCTTTCAGCATCGGCTTTGGATGACCAATCTCGGTATGCGCTATGATACGCCACACCTCGGTCCCATTCGAGCCTCGGTACTAGCCGGAGGCACGCTCGCCCGCCAAACCGAAGCGTTCCAGGTGCATGGCCAGCAATGGTACGATATCGAACAATTGGGCTATCGCTGTTCCGGCTGTAATTCGAGCTGGAAGGCCGGACTCTACGGTGGATTAGCTGTTGCATTCGCCATACCGCTTACACATGACTGGGATGGCAACACGGCCTCGGAAGTCACCTTTCCCGTCACGTTCCGGCAATATTCATCCGGCGGCCTAAACGGTCATCGGGTCATAACCTTAGGCGTCCAGTTCGTCTTCAAGAACACCGATTAAAAAAGCTTTTCGAAAAAAATACGCGATCCTACATAGGATCGCTTTTTTATTCCCTCACTTCTTCAAGGAGAGGGGCAGGGAGAAGTGTAAATTCAAACACACCTCCCTCAATCCCTCCTCAGAAGAGGAGGGAGGGCTATTGTAATATCTCCACCTCCACGCCCTCGACAAATCCGAATCGCAGAGCTTGGCTCTTGGAGGGCATCCACAAATCGAGGTACTGCCTGCCCGTATAGCGGCGATTCATGCGGTCTTCGACCACGAATTCCTTATCGCCGAAATACGCGGGTATGCGCACGCGGGTATTGAAAGGCAGATCATTGGTCGCCACCACGCCGTCGCGGGTTCGCGTACCCATCGCAGTAATAAAGGGGGTGCTGTCCGTCTCGTCAGGGGAACTCGAATAAGCGGTCAACGTCATGGTTATGGTGCGTACATTAGCCACCTCTTCAACCTGACCGATGGGAATATCTTGTTCGACCAACGGCGAAGGCGCCGGCAGAGGTTCTGCCAGCGCGGTCGATGCCCCAAAAACGGCATATATTACTAGGGAAACAAGGGAAGATAGCATGATTGCAAATGTTTATTGAATAGCTTAAAAAATCTTTTCGGCCAACTAAAAATCCCCGCTCGGGGGACGAAACTCTAGGGTAGCATATCCTTAATAAATTGTCAATATTTATTTCGTTTGGTAAATAACGCAAGCAAGGCTTCTGATTGTCATCCCCGCGGAGGCGGGAATCTATAAAAATCGAGAAAACATGGATTCCCGCCTCCGCGGGAATAACAGAGAAGAAAGCGGGGATGACAGAAAATAAAGTATATTCTTTGAATCAGAAAAGGCGCAAAAAAACAAAAAAACCGGAAAAAATTCCGGTATAGTGAGGCTGTAGAAGTATGTATTTGTCATCGCGAGCCGATGCGGTACTCCGCATCGGCGTGGCGATCTTTTAAATAATTCACATTAAAATGACCATGCCCCGACTTCGGTCGGGATCCCGATTTCCTTATTAGGCTATCATGGAACATCGGGAGAAGAGATTGCTTCGTCGTCCCTTAGCTTACGGACTCCTCGCAATGACATTCTTCTACAATCTCACAGTAGAATGCCATCAGGCTGATCTTTGGAATTATTGCAGTTTGCGCAAGGAATTCAATTCCCCATCGCTAATCCGCAAAGCCTGTATCGTGTCGATGGCGGTAAGCGCTTCATAGGCTTTCCAAATAAGCTTCGGAAGATACCCGATGACCGCCGCAGAGGCCTGGCCGAACTTCAACGTGGCAAGCAGACGCAACCCGTTACGTCCGGAATCGTCGAGCCACATGTTTGCATAAACACTTGCCGCATCGGAACCAACTGACCCGTATACCATAATACCCCGCCAGATGCCGGTGGCATCTTTCCAGTAAAATTCTGCGGACTCATCGTTGCGGACATACTTAGCCTGCGCGCATGCGCCCTGCCGGCGATCCTGGATATCCAGCAATGTCGCCTGGGCCACATTTAGCGCTTTTTCCCTGCGCCGCGCCGCATGATCGATATTTTCCATGCCAACCTCCGTTTTTAAGAAACATGCACTTTGATCGCATAATGTACTCTACCGCTCCTAACATGATTGTCAATTATCGCAGAAAAAAAACTCCTTTTTCAAGAAAGAAGCTTTCGTATATTCGCACATTTCGTACTTCCTAAAGTCTACTCTACCTCTCTCGCCGCTTTACGATACGCGCAGAAAGCGCATGTCGGCGCGGGCGCAGGCATGGCATCGGCTACCAGACAGCGGTGCGCCGCAACAATGGTCTTCTCCACCCAGCCATCATTCCCCGCATACGACAGGATTTTGACATTGAATTCCAGCTTGCCGTCAAATGCCTTGAGATCCTTGCGACCGTTGGCATATACGAAATATCCCATGTCCGATACGTCAAAACTGTTCTGACGCAAAAGCCACTGGTAAATTTCCATTTGGCGCTTATACGCCTGGCGATATTCGGAATCAAGCGTCACCTCGTGATCGGAGCTGGTAGCCTTGTAGTCGACGACATGCAGCTCCCCTTTTGGGTTTATCCATATATCATCGACCGCGCCTGTAATGATAAAATTCGTCGGCGCGTGATGATACTGCACACCAACGAAATTTTCCCGCCACGCGTTCAAATCCTTGTGCTGATACGGTACGGCGTCTATTCCATACGCTCGCATCAATGGATGCGTCGTGCCCATCGCGCGATGCACATCAAACTCCTTCTTTAAAAGCGCATCAACCGCGGTATTTAAGGTAAACGGAGGCCCCGAGGGCTCGCCCACGCCAAGCCGGCGATCCAAATAAAAACACCGCGCGCAGCGCGTAAAATTTTCGAGCTTCGAGCGGCTCAACTTGAACGGCGTCTTTGCCGCCGGATCATATATGTTCCGTGAACGCTTGCCGTTTGCGGATTTTGCGCCGGTCGCGGTTGGCATGCATGCATTATACCATCGCCATGCCGCCCTCACAAAGAAAAAGACCCCGCCTGCGGGATCCTATACCGACACTCAGCGCGGATCTTTAAGCGTGATCCGCGCACTACCGTCTTTTTCAAGAACAAGATCGCCGAATACGCGAATCCATGCGGTCAATCCGAATTTGTTTCCCCCGGGATCCGTTTCGGGAATAAAGTTTTTGGCGGTAATTTCGCCCTCAATTGACCAGGCGGAAATGGGAATTTCATTCGGATCATCACCCACAAAACAGCGCCAATGATTCGGTTCATTCGCTTTGATGCGCTTGGAATGCCCGGCCATATAAATCCACACATTATCGTATCGCATAATTTGCTCCTTTATTGCGGGGGATGAAGGAATCGAACCCTCGACCGGTGTTTTGGAGACACCTGTTATGCCACTTAACTAATCCCCCAAAATTAAAAAAAATTCACAAATCACAAACATGCACGGACAGCACAAACCAAAAATTCAACAGCGCGTTTTTGTTTGTGATTTGTGCAATTTGTGCTTTTGTGAAGTTTGAAGTTAAGCGGTCAGTTTAACTTCTTTGTGCGCCGTATGTTTTTTGCACCAGCGGCAGAATTTTTTTAACTGAAGCTTTTTCTCCACCGTTTTTTTATTCTTGGTGGTGTAGTAATACGACCGCTTGCAGCCCTGGCACTTTAACTTGAGAAGATTGTCTTGAGACACAGTTGCGAATTAACCCAATTTCTAAACAAAAATTTGAAAAACATTAATGAATAATGTTGCTCAATGCGTGTTTAGGTCAATTAGAGTACTTAGATTAATTGTTCAATTAAAATATTTGTTGCAGAAATTGCCTGATCCATCCTTCGACCTGGGTTTGGTGCGTAAATACATACCATAAAACGCCCAAAAGCACCAGCACCACGAAGAAATTCCTCCAAGACCAGTATTTCATACGCCAAGTATAGTACCAAAATAATCCCGATTAGGCAACGGGCTTTCGTTTTCGAGATTTTGGATTTTTACGTACCTTGGTCGCCTTCGGCTTCCGTAAAGAAGGCTCCGCTATCGGCTCTTCACCTGCGCCAAAAGGATTTGCGGAAGACATCAGCCCTTCCTCGCTCTGCCGGTCGGGAATATCTTCGAAGGAAGAAGTTGCATAAGAAGATACCGCCTGATCGATCGAGTCATGGTGATGTTTAGCCTTAAACCCGGCATGCGAATCTGCCTTTGGATCATCTTTTAAAAGGTATTTGCCGATGGCAACGCCGACCAATAATACAATGAGATATGAGAACATACGAAACACATAATAGTAAAAATATTTAAAATACGCAAACGCATCATAAACCGATTGCTTTATGGCAATGCCAGCACAAAAAAAGCCTTCGGTAGGGTTGCCGAAGGCTCTGAAAGCTTACGAACGACATGGATTCGACGATCACCGCTTGCTATGTCCCAGAATCCGCAAAATGTTCATAAACAAGTTAATGATATCGAGATACAAGCTGATCGCCACGTCGACCGCATTGTCGACGGTAGCCGGGATTTCGCTCGCGCGCCACATGTCATACCCGATGTAGAGCGCAAAGAGTCCTGCGGCCAGGTAATTGATGGCGTTGAAATCCGCGAGCGCCGGAATGAACAGCGAGGCGATGCGCACAACAAGAAGCGCCACGAGCGCACTGAAAAGAGCTCCGCCGATGGATCGGTAGAAATCGGGAAATAGAAGCCCCGAAAGTGCCATCACGCCGGTCACCATTGCGGTCAGCATCGCCGCCTCCGCCACGATCCCGGGTTGCGCCAATTCGTACGCAGCGAGCACCGGCCCCAGTATTGCGCCGAACGGGATCACGACGAGATTAAACCCGAGAAATGAGACGAACGCAGATTCGCTTGCGCTCATGAGAATGCCGAGAATCGGCAAGCCAAGACCGACAAGAAGAACCATGAGTGTGCCGGGTCGCCAGTCGGCGGTCATCTGGGAAACAATGTGTGTTGCCGTAAAGCCCCAAGCAAGCACGCATCCCATTACAAGATAGAAGGTGTTTCGGGTCAGATCACCAACGCCATGGCGATCGTAAACATCGGTTTTGAGCATCGAACTTTTTCTCCCTTCTTTTTTTGGCTAAAAGTTTGCAACTATAACGCTTGAAAAGAACGATGTAAAATTATAGCACTAAACTATAATTTGTCAATTTTACACATACACAAAAACCGCAATCTAGTTGAGGTTATTTGCATTTTAATGCATGCGTACGCGCTATAGTTACTCTGTGGCGAGTTTTTGAAGATCCTCCAAATGCATCTCAAGCATTTTCTGGTGCTCCAATCCGCTGCGCAGATACCTATCCGGATCGTTGTCATCATTATACCGTTCACTTTCATTATTATCGTCAATTTCGCCGCCGTCCTGGTTTTCTACGCCGTAGGTCTTCTTTATATGTTCGTTATTTTCCTTCGTGGCCTCCAGCCTCCTTTGAATATTGGTTATTTCATTTTGCAAGTATTTTTTTATCTCCTCTCGGTCTTTATCAGAATAAAATTCGTCGCCAATGCGATATTTGTCGGGGTATTTGCGAATCATGTTCACCGCATCCATAAGCCGCTCTTTGGGCATAACAACCGAGGCGTAATACGCATCAGTATCGTGGAAGGTGTTTCCGTCCACGATCGTTATAAATTCCCCACCAAGCTTCTTTGCCAGAGCTTCGCCGCGCTTACGCCGTACGGGTTTATCTTTTGATTCCGTCCATAAATCATTCGTAAAAATGGGGTCGCTCCAGTATTGCGTTCCGGTTTCATATACGATGGCAAGCTTATCATCCGCGAAGGGAGGCTCCTGTAAATTATAAAACGATTCGCTATCCATAAGAACGAATTCCGGCAGTCCGTATTCCTCCAGGCTTTTTTCTAAAAGCCGGATATCGGCAATAATATCGTTCTCGCTCTTACCCAACGACGCGCCGATTCGTTTAAGCTCCAAGTGGATTCTGTGCCGCTCCTCGTCGAAAGTCCTAACCGCATTCAACAGTTCCGGATCGTTTTCGACCCCGCCATGCCGCAACTTCAATCCTTTAATCTCGCAAACAACATCTTGATAATTCCCAAGCAAATTGGCGTAGGTTTCGTTTGGGTCTCGTTCGTATTGATTGGTTGAATAACGCTCACGCATAGAAAATAGTATCAATGGCATCATAACACGGCGGCATGAGTGCACAACAGAACACCTTCCCCGAAGATTTAGAAAAAAGATCCCGCACTTAGGTGTGGGTTCTTTTCAACGGAGCCGTTGGTCGGAATTGAACCGACGACCTACTCCTTGTCCTGGGCGATCTCTATTCCTGAAAACAGCGAAAGCTCGCCCGCGAAATAGTCTCCCAGACTATTTCGCCCATGTCGTT
>JAUYLV010000039.1 GCA_030699565.1 bacterium | reverse complement strand
CATTCCCTTTGCGGATTACAACGTGGCCCAGGACGCAGCCAGGCGCGACGAGATGATCCAAAAGTCCGGTCAGCTGGGCGTTCCGGTGATCGATGTGGATGGCGAAATCATTATCGGATTCGACAAAGCGAGATTGATACAATTGCTGGATATTAAATAGTGACAGTGTGACATAGTGACAGAGTGATTGTTGTAGACATTATTTGACATAATGTTTCTCAATTCACTTCGTTACTCGGTCGCCCCGTCACTTTTTTGTGTACGACTTAATTATTATCGGCGGCGGTGCGGCCGCCATGTCGTCGGGCATTTATGCCGGGCGTAAAAAACTGAACGTGGCGATCGTGGCGGCCGAGATCGGGGGACAGACGGCATTACAGCCGGAGTTTTATAATTATCCGGGCTTCGTCGATGTTGACGGCTACAAGCTGATTCAGAACATGAAAAAGCAGGTCTCGGGCCTTGCGGTGGATTTTAAGGATCCGTGGACGGCCAAGCGCATCGAGCCGGTAGATGGAATATTCCGCATTACAAGCGCAACGGATGAAGCGCTTGAGGCTCGGGCGGTGCTGATCGCCACCGGCGGCAAACCGAGGCGACTGAATGTTCCCGGCGAGGAGGCATATGAAAATAAAGGCGTAACGTATTGCGCCACATGCGATGCGCCGCTATTCGGGGGCAAAATTACGGCGGTGGTAGGCGGCGGCAACACCGGGACAGAGGCGGCTTTGTTGTTGGCCAAGTATTCTCCGAAGGTATATTTATTGCATCGCGGACCGGAGCTGAAAGCCGACGCGATCACCCGGGAGCAGATCGAGAAAGAATCGAAGATTGAGGTGCTGTATAACGCGATCACGACGGAAATTATCGGCGAAAACAACCGGGTCAACGGGTTGCGCTATAGTGACAAGTCGGGAGAGGTTCGAACGCTCGTCGTAGAGGGCGTGTTTCTCGCGATTGGATTTTTGCCGAATTCGGCGGTTGTCGAGGGGGTGGTCGCCCGTAATGCATTCGGCGAGATCACCGTTGATCCGAAAACGAACATGACGTCTCAAGCCGGCATTTTCGCGGCTGGTGATGTGACGAATATTCCCTATAAGCAAACGGTGATCGCGGCGGGGGAAGCGGCAAAAGCGGCTCTTGCCGCGCATCAGTGGCTCGCGGGGCAGAAGTGACGCAGCGCGATCAAAAAAATGCGCGCAGGGATTGCTTCCCTGCGCGGCCCTTATCAGGGCTGAGATGGATGCTCGAGAATGTTCTCGAGTGTTTTTTTCATTGTCGCAAATTCGGAATTGATCGGAGCGCGGCGGGGATCGCCCTTTCTAATATTAAGGAGTGACGCGTAGGTTCGCGCTTCCTTCTTCATGGTTTCGATTCTGCGATCCGATGCCGGATGGCTTCGAAGGTATTCCGGATCGCGCTCATTCTTTTCTCCATCAAGCATCCGTTCAAAGCCGCGCAGGTACATGTCCGCGTCATAGCGCGCGTGTAAAAGCATTCTGATCGAAAAAAGATCCGCTTCTTGTTCATGAATCCTGCTGGCGACCTGCATCTCCACATTATGCAGGCTTTCTATCACATGGATAACCCAGTAGGGATTCACGTAGGGGCGTTCCTCTTCGGGGAATTTATTCAAAAATGCATCGAGCATCTCCTGCCTGCGTTTCATTTCGCATGTGCCATGATGAAGCAATACATGGCCGATCTCATGGGCAACGATGCCGGCTAATTCCACCTCGGATTCCGCCGCGCGAAGCAGCTGACTTGTGATGTAAAGGAATCCTCCCGGGTATGCATAGGCTTGGACATCGTATGCGTCAACAATGAGAATCGTGTAGGTCTGGCCGGGATTTTTTATGGGAGACGTTTCCGCGAGTCGTGAGACGAGGTGGCGAAGATATGCCTCGATCACTTCGTTTCGAAGGAGCGGGGTTTCTCTTTCGAAGCGAGTTACGTACGCCTCTCCCATGCTTTTTTCCTCGGCCAAAGACGGAATTTCACATCCCGGCTCCAGAGCGCGTACGGTTTGAGCGTCTAATCCCAGCGGAATCGCCAGGAGTACGATTAAAATACAAGTGATGCGTTTCATGGTCGAATCCTTTCTTGCGTTGGCAAAGAGCACTCCGTATTTTTAACTTAGTATTATACTATTAAAAAATAAAAAAGTCAATACCATGCTATTTCCCTAGGGTTTTGACTCGCGACATAGTATTATTGATATATTCGGTATGATGTTTTTTTTGCGCGCCATATATTATTTTCGTATCGCCCGGCCGATCTTGTTCGCGGGTTTTTTTGCCGTTCTCTTCTTTACCGCGCATGGTGTAAATGCGCAACCCGCGCCGGTATATACATTGAATGGGGCGACCTCCGGAACCTACGCTCTGACTGATACATGGTCGCTCCGCCTGACGTCGGAATTTCCGGATCAAAGCGTATGGATCTGCGCCATTCCACCAGGACAGGATCAGCGGTGTAATCCGGTCACCATGCTGACGCCGCCGCCGGCAAGCGGGACCACCGACGCGTCAGGCACCTGGACCCATACCGGGTCATTCGCGACCGCCGATCTTGGCGTATGGGTGGAGTGGATCGAAATACATAATGCTTCGAGCGCGGTCATCGCGCGATCGAATACCGTTAACTTTACCGTTGTCGAAGCGATTGCGGCGGGAGCACCTCCCGAGGAACTTGGCCCCGATATTCTTTTCGGAAGGGCGCGCATCGACAATCTGCTTGCCGCCGATTCCCTTAGGGAGTTCCTTGTCATTCTCGTAGACTTTTTGCTTTTCATCGGAATCATCGCCGCCGGATTCCTCATCGTCTATTCGGGTATTCGCATGTTTTTCGCGCTCGGCAATGCCGCGCAAATCGTAACCGCCAAAAGTATTCTGACGTGGGCGGTAATCGGGTTTGCCGTAATGCTGCTTGCCAAGGCATTTATGCTGGTTGTGGTTGAATTTTCCGGCGTCTCGGGTACCGGAGGTGGTCCCGCTATTGTTGATGGGGGGGGTGCTGGCGGATTCTGTGCTTCGATCGCCTGTAGCGCCTGCATTGATCAGCTTGATTGTGACGCAGCCGGATGCGCATGGGATGTCGATCTTGCCACATGCAATCCGCCGCTTGTTGCCGGTTCCGCGCCGATGCTTTTTGTGGACATGACCATAAGCGGTGATGGTACCGAAAGCGGCATAACCGCCGCCGCGGCTCCCTTTGATGGTTTTTATACCGAATCGCAACTGGCGAGTTCCGAGTATACGGCAAAACTTCTGGATGGCACGGGGCAGGTGCTCTTTGTGCATACCTTTAATTCTCCCAACATCGCGTTGGGTGAAGTTTTTGATACGGATGGCAATATCACTGCGGCGGCAAGTCAGGAATTCTCATCGGCGAGCGTCGGCATTGTATTGCCGGCATTGCCCGGCGCGGAGACACTGGTTATCGGCGATGCGTTCGGCAATGCATTAAGCAGTCAGGCCGTTGCCGCGATCGTTGACCGATCGCATCGGCACTATGCGGTCCGGCATGGCGCTCCCTATAACGGCGATGCGGGCGATCACATCGGATTGGCCATGGCGCATGCCGCGGCAGGAACACTGAGAGTCGGTGTTTTGGGTGTTGGGTATCCGAATGATGCCGAATTTGCGGCCGATTGGCAGGCGTTTCGCGACAGGTTGCTGGCCACCGATCCCTTCAGTTCTGTTGCCGGGTCCATCGAGGTGCGTCCCATTGGTCTTAAACCGCTTGGTGATCCGTTGTTGCAATGCAATACGCGTGACAATTGCGGACCGCCCGGTTATACCTGCAATCGGAGCGCGGTAACGGCGATCGCAAACACGCAGGGATCTTTCGATACGGTCGTCACGTTTATCCGCAGCACCAACAATGCCGGATGCGGATTATTCGATCAAAGTATCAATACGTATGCGCGGACACTGCAAGAATTCGACCTCGGCGTCGGCGGACACGCCTTTGTTACGGTGGCGCCCGGAAATCCTCAATATGCGGCGTGGGCGGGACTGCATGAATTCGGCCATGCCTTCGGGAGTCTTATCGACGAATACGATCGCTGGCCGACGGCGTACTATCGCGGGCGAAATTGCGATTCACAATTATCCTGTCCGCGGTGGAATAACCCGGAATACGGGATTTCAACATGCGCAAGCGGTTGCGGCGGTAGCGGATCGGCTTATTTCAGGTCCTCGGCGGAGTCCATTATGCGTTCCCAAAGCGGACGCGTTTGGGACTTTAACCCGTATAGTAGGATTTTATTGCGCAAGCGTTTGGCGCGTATCGGCATCGGAGCCTCGCCTTCGCGCGATGCGCAGCCGCCATCCGTGAATATTATCGCGCCAAGACCAAACGATGTGGCTCGCGGAACTATTCAGGTTTGGGCGAACACGAACGACAATGTCGGCACATCGCGTGTCGAGTTCTATGCGAACGAACAATTGATAGGTTCCGGCATACAAGGCGATGATCCTAAAACGTTCCGGTATGCATGGAATACGGGAAGCGTCGCGGCAGGCGCATATCGGCTTCGGGCGCGCGCGTACGACGCCGCAGGAAATGGCGGCGGATCCGCAGTGGTAAACGTGACGGTTTCCAATGCCGCCTGCACGCCGAATTGCCTGTATAAATGCGGAGGCGATAACGGCTGTGGGGGAACGTGCGCCAATACGTGTTCCGCGCCGCAGTCGATCTGTCAGAGCGATGCCATTACGTGTTGCGTTTCCGATGCGGGGGCGCCATGTGAAATTAATGCGTGCATTAGCGGCGCGAGAGTTCAATGTGACGGCTCCTGCGGCGGGGGCAATGCCCCGGGAATGCACCTTGAATGCATTAATAATACATGTACTGCCGTTCAGGATAATGCCGCCGTATGCGCGGATCAAAGCGGGTGCGCAAATGAGGGCGCGTCATGCAATAACACCACAAGGCTTGGCATGAATAAGGCGATCTATAACCCGGGAGATTTTCCCACCTATACCGTAAATGGAGCGCCACCCGATACCGACATTTTCTGGTCAAGCTGGAAAGATGGCATCGAGGTTGAGGCGGGCGCCTATTACGGGCATAAGACCGATGGGGCGGGTAACTGGACCGGTAATGGTTATGTATGGGCTCCGCGTAACGCGGGAACATGGGTAAAGCAGGTGCGAGTCGGCGCGGGTATCGCCAGTGTGCCTTTTGCCATAACGTCGAGCGTGGGCGGAAAAAAATGCGGAACATTGGAAGGTTTGGATGTTATTTGTCTCGCGCGTGGCGAGTCTTATGTCGTTGATGGTGCAATGATGTATCCGCCGGGTCTGGCGGAGCCAAAAATGAGCCTGGGGGTTCCGGGTTTGGGGTATCTGCCTCCCGATTATCCATTCAGTTGCAGGGCGGATGCCGAGTATAACGGCATTGCCGTACGCAATATTGCTGATGATAAAATATGCGAAGCGCTTTTCAATAACACCAATCCGGAGACGTGGAGGGGTGTAGGCGTATTTACCGTGACGGCCAATAGCAATGCTTCAGAAGGGGATTACCCGTTTGGGCTTGTTGCCAGCGACGGTGCCGAAGTTATGGATCCGGATTTTTATATTCGTATTGGTGGTGTCCCAATTATCGTTCAAATACCATTAACTTCCTGTGGCATAACAGATGCCGTAAACCATATTCCGCCTACTGTGGGAACGTACGCTTACAATACTTTCAGAACAGGCGCATCCGGATTTCCGGGGCTGGGGCAGACGTATGTCGACCCTGTTTTTGGATGCACGATCCGTAGGATCACCAATGATTTTCCAGGACAGAGCTTCAGCGACATTTACGCGAAGAATGGCTGGTGGAATGCCGATGGATCGAGATTTGCCCACCGAGTATCGAGTGGTATTAATGTTATTGATCCGGTAACGGGTGCTACGGTGCGAAGCAGCATCCCTATTGGTTCGGTAAGCGCCGCTCATGGCATGTTTGATCCGGTGGATTCAAATGC
Organism: bacterium; assembly: GCA_030699565.1. Taxonomy (GTDB): domain Bacteria; phylum Patescibacteriota; class Minisyncoccia; order JAUYLV01; family JAUYLV01; genus JAUYLV01. The sequence continues at coordinate 16,430 of JAUYLV010000039.1, read as the reverse complement.
TTGGTATTACGTTAATGGTGCGAGTCTGATGAAATTTAATATCTCCAGCGGTGTCACGACGACTCTTAAAAATTTTCCTGCAACTCTTGAAAGTAGTGGCGGCTCGGTAGATTGGGTTGATCGGACGGGGAGATATTTCGTTGTCTGTTACAGCAATCTTTGTCGCGTGTGGGATAAAACGACCGACAGCATCTATGCCGGAGCGATACCAAATGCTGGGAACTCAAGCGGCTGGGTTGGAATAACCCCAGACGGAAATTATATAGTTTCCGCAGCATCGGGTGTCGATCATTATTCCTATGCGGTCAATCACATCGCAAAAACTATTCCAGCCGCAGGAACGATGTTCTGGAATCTTTGCGGTGATCATGGCGATCTGGTTTCGGCCACTGATGGCAAGAATTATCTTGTAACCTATGAATGCCGGGATTCGGCGGCGGTTTATCGGGTGGATATTACGCTTGATCAATCCGGGGCGACGCCGGCCGAGCAGCGCGCTGCGAATGCCCAATTATTCGATACCGATTGGGCCGACGCGGGACATTTTTCCTGTGCGTCAAGGGGACCCGGCCAGAATTCGTGCATTGTTTCTGTGGAGTCTAATGATGACTTTTACACAAGCATGGGAACTTGGAGGCCTTACAAACAGGAAATCGTTAAGGTCGATGTTGTTACTCGTGAAGTTCAGCGCCTTGCCCATCATAGGTCGCGGCCATTTCCATGCGCATCATGCACATTCAACGGCTATTATCATTCACCCTGAGTCTCCGTAAATTGGGATGGAACGAAAGCGGCTTGGGCCTCCAATTACGGCTACGACGATTCATCGTCAGGCGCGGAGTATGCCGATATCTATGAGATGGATTTGTTGCCATCTTTCACCCCTACACCAACTCCCACACCTACTCCCACGCCAATCCCAACTCCGCTCCCACTTTCTTTTGTGGGCGGTTCGACATCCCCATCATCGGTCATTCAGAACAATAATTTCACTGTGTCCTGCGACTATGGCAAGGCGGATATTGACTGTATCAATGCATCAAGCGGTGCCGGAGCCTGCTCATTCACCGGATTTACAGGCACTGCCGCCAACTTTACGTGCGCCGGAACCGTAGCGCCGGGCACGTATGCCAATACCTGTTCCATAGCAGGCGGCACCGCATCGAATTGCGCGGCGCGGACGGGAGATGGTGCGGGGAGTATTTCCGTCCAGTCTGCAAATCCATTTACGCGCATTGTCGGAGTTTATCATTGGGGAGCTTCTTCTTTGCGCTCCATGAGCGAAGGCATTGATCATATCGCGGCATTGGGTGCTCGCATTGCCCGGGTATATTTTGGTCCATCATATTATGATCAATATAGGGCAGGCAGCAGTGGGTGTTATCCCGGTTTTACATTAAAAAAACTTCTTGATCAGGAAACGGATATACAAGTTGCCTTGGGAAATTCCGGCATTGATGTCATAATTCTTACGGTATATGATGGAATGACGTTTGGGGATTGTGTAACTCCGCATTTTGTTAATCCTTCCTTTTATACTCCTGCGAATACTGCGGCCATTGAACAGGAGTATAGTGATTTTGTGTTTGCGCTCCACCAACGGTATCAAAATTCGGGGAAAACATTCATTGTTAATAACTGGGAGGGCGATAATCAAATCTATTGCGGCGGATCGTTCGCATATGCAACCGGAGCGGCGTCTCCGGTTGAGGGATTTACTACATGGCGTCAATGGTGTGATAGTATATATCCGAGTTCTTACGATGGAAACGCTTCGACGGACGATACGTTTTCGGGCATGCGACAATGGTTTCAAGCTCGTAAACGAGGCATAGCCGCCGGAAATGCGCGAGCGAAAGCCGCTGATATAGGGGGTGTGACCGTTCGCTATGCTATAGAACTTGTTTCAGCCAAATATCTTCAAAACGCGGGATTAAAAAGTATTCTGAATGATGTTATTCCCGTTGTGCAACCGGATTATGCGTCATATTCGGCGTATGAGAGCGTAAGCTGGGATGGTCGAAACACGATTTCGGCTATACTGACACAGAATCTTGATACAATTGCTGCCCAATTTGGTTCTCGCAATGTTATTATTGGCGAGGTTGGAATCCCCAGATCCTGGACGAATACCGGAGTTATCACCGAAGCTGATATTCTGCGGATGTATGACGAAATGCATCAAACAATACTAGATTGGGGCGTTTCATATTTTATTCATTGGAATCTTTATGATCAAAGCGCGACGGATAATTTTGGACTTTATAATAATGCGGAAACCATGACATTTATCGGAACGTATTATCAGAATAATTTTTAGTCTATGAAAAAAATTCGCGTAGGCATCAACGGGTTCGGGCGGATCGGGCGGGCATTCTTTCGCCAGGCGTTCGGCCATAACGAGATCGATATCGTTGCCGTCAATGATCTTGGTGATGTCGATAACTTGGCGTATCTGTTGAAATACGATACGGCGTATAATAGGTACCAGCGACCAGTAACCAGTAACCAGGGAAAGCTCATGATAGATGGTCAGGAAGTCCGATTTTTGCAGGTGAAAGATCCGGCGACGCTGCCCTGGAAGGATTTGGCTGTTGATGTGGTTGTCGAAAGTACCGGCATTTTTGAGGATTATGATAAGGCTTCGGCGCATATTAGGGCCGGCGCCAAGCGCGTGGTGATCTCCGCGCCCGGCAAAGGCGCGGAAGGCGACAAAGGAGTCACCGTATTAATGGGATTGAATGATGACCGCCTGCCTAAATTCACGGTAACCTCAAATGCGTCTTGTACGACAAACGCAACAAGTCCGGTGGTAGCCGTCATGTCTGAAAACCCCGGAATCCTCAAGGCCGTACTCTCGACGGTGCATGGCTATACGGCGACACAAAAGCTTGTCGATAGTCCCGATGCGAAGGACTGGCGGCGGGGGAGGGCGGCGGCACAAAATATCATTCCCTCGACGACGGGTGCCGCTATCTCCGTAACCAAAGCGCTGCCCGCGCTTGCCGGAAAATTCGACGGCATTGCGATTCGCGTTCCGGTACTGACGGGATCTTTGGTTGATCTGACATTTCTTGCCGCACGCAAGACATCGGTCGAAGAGATCAACGAGATTTTTTGCAAAGCGGCAAAAGAGCCGCGATGGCAGGGGTTGCTGGAGGCGTCGGACGAAGAACTGGTCTCTTCTGATATCGTGGGCGCCACCACCGCCTCGATCGTCGATCTTGCATTCACCAAAGTTATCGATGGCGACCTGGTCAAGGTGCTGGCGTGGTATGATAATGAATGGGGATATACAGCGACGCTTTTGCGGCACGTATTGAGCGCCGGAGCATTGCAGCAATAACAATACTTTTCGAGTTTATTAAGTTGTGTTCCTTGGGAAATTGTAAAATCGCGTAATTTTTAATTTACAATATCCAATTTTCAAACAAGCAAGGTGTAATTATTTATGAAAAAAACCTGGCTTTTCATTTTTTTGGCGGTGGTGGTATCGGGCGCGGTAAGTTACGGGCTCGGGTATTCGGTGGGATTCGACGAAGGCGAAATGCAATTTCCCCGGCCAACGCCCGTTCAAATCATTGTTGCTGAGGGCGCGGATAAGCCCGCTGATTTTGATTTATCGCCTTTATGGGGCGTGTATCAGGCGCTGCGCGAGCGGTATGTCGACCAATCGAAGCTTGCCGATACCGCCAAGCTCTTGGAAGGCGCAATAGCCGGATTCGTCTCAAGTCTCGAAGATCCATATACCGTCTATGTGGAGCCGCAGGAGCAGCAAAAATTCATCGAGGATCTTCAGGGGAGTTTCGGCGGTATTGGAGCGGAGATCGGCATTCGCGACGAGGGTTTGGTGATCATCGCCCCCTTGGCATTAAGTCCCGCCGAACGCGCCGGCCTCAAGGCGGGCGACCGCATCCTGAAGATCGATGATACTTTTACCAATGATATGTCGCTGGAGGAGGCGGTGAGCCGTATTCGCGGCGAGATCGGAACGGAAGTGACGCTTTTCGTGTTGCCGAAGGGTGCCGACGAGCCAAAAGATGTGCGGATCGTGCGCCAGACCATCGTGGTACCTTCGCTTACCTATGAAGTGAAGGATGGCGTAGGCGTGGTGCGTCTCTTGAATTTTAACAGCGACGCGCCAAGGGCATTTGCCCGCACCATGGGTGATATACGGAAATTGCCTTCAAAAAAACTTATCATTGACGTTCGGAACAATCCCGGGGGATTTTTGGATGCCGCCCAAGAGATCGCCAGCTGGTTTCTGCCCGCGGGGGAAGTGGTTGTTTACGAAGTCGATGCGGGGGAAAATCGCCTGCCCTTCATCAGCCATGGGTACTCTGGTCTGGAGAATTTTAAAATCGTTGTCTTGATGAACGGGGGATCGGCCTCCGCGTCGGAGATTTTGGCCGGAGCATTGCGGGATATTCGTGGGATCAAGCTTGTCGGCGAACGATCGTTCGGCAAAGGATCGGTGCAGGAGCTGCTGTATCTTGCGGATGGGGCTGTGTTGAAAGTGACAACGGCGAAATGGGTCACGCCCAACGGCACGTCGATCAACGACGAGGGTCTGGCACCCGACATTGAAGTCTTAGAGCCCCAAGCCGAAGCGGGAACGGAACCGGAGGACGAGCAATTGAAAAAGGCGCTCGAAATCTTGTCGCAATAGGCTTGGTATTGCAGCTGAAGTGACATTTGGCAACAGCCCCCCAGAATGCTAGAATAGATGGCGGCTATGCTCTCTGGGGCAATACAGCATTTACTCGAAGGATATCGCGCAAGCGCAATACCCCGCCCTAAGCATGAGGCGGACATTTTGGTGCATGTAGACGAGATCGCTTCTAAGATCGCCAAATTCTACGAGCAGATCCGTAAGGTTGTCGATTATCGGGAGGAGCATCTATTGAGGACGTCGCATATTATTCGGGCGCTTCGGCGGCATATCCTGTTGCATCGCAAAGACCAGAATATTCGCGAGATCGCCGAGTCGCTTGTGAAGGATATTATTCGGGCTGGCCACTTGCCGAATGATTCAATAGGGGAGGCGGAAGTCGATCGCGTGGCGCAGATTATTACAAATCTGCTTTTTCTGTTCGATAAGGTGCCCACGGCCAATGCGCAGGAAGTGCTTGGCATGCGCGAGTGGCTGATTCGCATTGTCGCTTCCGCCGTTGAAGAGACGCTTGATCCTCCGCATAAGGACCGCCTGATGGCCGAAGCGATGTTTATGAGCCTGAAGGACCGATTGGTGATCAAAGGCCGCCAGCTGTCCGATAATGAGCGGTTTATTCAGCTTTATATCGCCATCGAACGGGCGCTCTTGCGGGTCGATGAAGATCAGCTGTCATGGCGTCTGTCGGTATTTCGGTACGGAGAGTGGCTTTGGGGAAACGAACTTGATCTGGAGGCATTCGCCATGCGGCTCGGCGCAATGCGAAGTCAGATCGCCCGTGATGCCGCCCATCCGCTGGGTTCGGCGTTTTTCGCCTTGTGTAATCGGTACAATACCGTCTTTCTGCTTCTGGGCGATGCCGTGTTCGACAAGCGGAATTTTCTCGAGGATCCGCAGGAACTGTTTCGCGACGAGGGGACGCTGGAGACGATCATTCGGCAGGTCTATAAAAAGCGATTCGAGCGGCAGCGGCAAAAAATGTCGCGCTTCGCGTTTTTTACGATTGTTTCTCTTTTTATCACTAAGGTGCTTGCCGCATTGATTATCGAGATCCCGATCGATGTATACCTTACGCACGATTTTTCTTTTTGGCATGCGGCGGCCAACATCGTTTTCCCGCCGATATTGATGCTGATGATTCTGGTTTTTATTCGCATGCCCACGAGCGCCAATCTCGGGCTGGTGCAGGAGGAAGTCCGCGCGGTGGTATTCGAGGAGCGACGCAAGGAATATCTTATGGTTATCCCGGAAAAAAAGTCTACCGTGTTCCAGCGCGTCGCACGGCTCGGATATTGGATCGTATCTCTTGTGGTGCTTTGGGGATTATGGCAGGTACTGCTTTCGCTGGGTTTCAGTGTTGCGTCCCTGGTGGTATTCGGTCTTTTTACATCCATTGTCGCGGCCACGGGGCTTCGCGCGCATAACCGGTCCAAGGAAATAAGCCTCGAGGCGCAAAAAGCCTCCTTTAAGTCGTTTCTTGCCGATCTTTTATTTATGCCGCTGGTAAGCTTGGGACAGATGGTGATTCGCGGCATGAGTCGTTTCAGGTTTTTGGTCGTCGCGGTCAATCTGATCGAAGTGCCCTTCCAGACGATGGTGGGTTTTGTGGAGAATTTTAATGCGGTGGTAAAGAGCAAGAAAGAGGAGTTATATTGAATTATGGACTTTATTTTTCACCCTAAGTTTATTAGTTAATGAGCGAAATTTATGGAAACATTACTTGCCTTACTTTTTTTCGCGATAGTTATTGGTGGAAGCGGAATACTACTATATGATGCAATTCAGAAGTTGGCAGGATTAAGGAAAGGTTTTTACATTGGATATACGCTAGCAATTATAGTAGGCGCGAGCGCTTTTCTATCTAGTGAATTAGGCAACTATCGCAATGGAATTATAGAGATGATTGCCGGAATAGCATTCTTATTTACTTTATTGGCAAGCCTTGTAAGTTTTGCCGATTCCATTCGGGAGTCAAGAAGGATTACTTTACCGCATATTTATGTAATTATTTGCTTGCTTTGGCTTATTACCATTTTTTATTTTGTAGTCAATCAGAACAGTAGCTCGCATACCGTTGTAACGCCTTAAACTGCTGACAACCCATTATAATTCGTATTGATGTCGGAATGCGCGACAGCATTTACTCACAATGACTCATTTTGTCACATATTGAGCCGTTGCAATGCACATGCCATTCAATTCGGAAAACTTAAGACAGCAAGGCGAGGAACTGCAAAAGGAAGTGCGGGAGCGCTCGCTTGGGTATATTACCGCAGCATTAGGGCTGGTGGCGGGTTTGGCATGGAACGAGGCGATTAAGGGGCTTATCGAATTTTTCTTTCCGATAACGGGACAAGGCTCGTTGGTGGCTAAATTTTTGTATGCGATCGCAATTACGATCGTGGTGGTTTTGCTTACGGTGTATTTGGCGCGGCTTATGCGTCGGGATGCCAAGGAGTCGTGATGCGGCAACGCCTCTTTCTTTTTATCCGTGAAATATATACTGTATACATATGCGTCGCGTCATTCTCGCCTCAACGTCTCCCCGTCGCAGGGAGCTTTTTAAAAAGCTCAATATTCCTTTTGAAATAATCGCAAGTGATTATGCCGAAGACATGACCCTGGCTTTGCCGCCCCGCAAACTTGCCATGCATCTTGCGCGCGGCAAGGCCGAGGCGGTTGCGCGGATGCACGATGATGCCATTGTTGTCGGTGCCGACACGTTTTTGGTATTCGAGGGGCGCGTCATCGGCAAACCCCGTGATGCCAAAGAGGCAGCCCGAATGCTTGGCGCGTTGAGCGGAAAAGCCCACACGATACTGACGGGATTTGCCGTGATCGATTCGGCAGACCGGCGCGATGTGGGCGGCGTGGAGGAGGCTCGCGTGTACTTCAAAGCCCTTTCATCCGGCGATATTAGCGGTTATATTGAAAGCGGCGAGCCGTTGGATAAGGCCGGTGCGTATGCGATACAGGGCATGGGGGCAAAGTTCATTGATCGCATCGAAGGGGATTATGACGCCATTGTGGGATTGCCGGTCGAACGAATCAAGGAAGCGTTGCAAGAATTCGGCATTTTGGCTTAGTGACATGCAATCGATAAGAAGCGTAAAAAATTTTCAATTTACAATTTCTAATTTTCATTGAATTTCCAATGACGCAATGCTCAAATCGCATTCATGTTTGAATATTGATTCATTGGAACATTGACTGAAAATTGAAAATTATAGTCCGTGAATCAGAAGAAGAAATTTTATGCGTATATCATTCCCTCCACCGGCGCCAAGGGGGTTTGTGATACGTGGGCTGAATGCGAAAAGCATGTCAAAGGCATAAAGGGTTCGCGCTTTCAGGGATTCAAGTCGCGCGACGAGGCGGCAGCCTGGCTTGCGGGCGGCGCGGCGTATCGGGTTAAGGAGCCCGCCAAGCCCGGCATATATTTTGACGCGGGTACGGGAAGGGGAGATGGCGTCGAAATTAATGTAACGGATCATCACGGCAAATCATTGCTTGAACTGGCGCTGCCAAAAAGTAAAATAACGAAATTCGGTACGCACGGACTTTGGAATGCCACGAATAATTACGGAGAACTTTTGGCGTGCAAATATGCGATCGAGATTGCGGAGAAGACGGGTATTAAAACCGTCTATGGTGACAGCAAGCTCATCATCGATTATTGGTCGCGCGGCATTATCAAGCGCAGGGATGTTGCCGCAGAGACCGTAAAGCTTGCCGATGCGGTGGTGCTTGCGCGCCGCAAATTCGAAACCGCGGGCGGCAGGATTGCTCGCATTTCGGGCGACGATAATCCGGCCGATCTGGGATTCCATCGGTAAGAGTTTTCCATGGCGCCCGTCATGTAGTTGTGCTAAAATCAATCCTAAAGCATCGTGCAAGCGTTTTTTGTTTGACATGTTGCGAGTATTCAATGTCAGGCAAGGCGTTTTTCGATGAAATTACTTATGAAAATGCAAAAAGCGAAAGTCATTGCCGGGGCGGCGGGTGCGTTTTTACTGACTGTCGGCACCGTGTTTGCCCAAAGCCCATCACCGTCAACGACCGTCACACCCCGAGAGCGGGCGGGTGAGAAGCGCGAGGTGCGAATGGAAAAGCTGCAGGAACAACGCCAGGAGCGGGTAGAGAAACTTCAAGAGCATCGGAAGGACAACATTCGAAAACATTTTCGTAAAATGCAACATCGCCTTGAAGTGCTGCTGCGTAGACTTCAAAACCTTGCCGATCGCATCGGTGAACGGTTGGATAAAATGGCCGCAGCAGGAATAGATGTTGCAAATCAGCAAACAAAGCTCGATGCCGTCAACCAAGAAATTGCCAACGCTAAGAGCGACTTGGCATCCGCCTCAAGCACGCTGGGATCGATACTGGAGAATGCCGAAAATCCCAAAGAAGCATTCAAAGAAGTTCGTGAGCATATTAAAAATTTTATGGACCGGGTCAAGCGGATCCATCGCATGATGGTCGATATTATTCGCAGTCTCAAAGGCATGTCGGATCGGCCAAAACCGTCTGTTTCACCCTCGCCTGCGCCTTCGGTGACGCCTACGCCGAGCGCAATACCGACTCCGACTCCCACCCCCGAGCCGAGCGCAACACCGACTCCGACTCCCACCCCCGAGCCGAGCGTAACACCGACTCCGACACCTACCCCGACTCCAACGCCGACACCTTCACCGAGCGAGTCGCCAACCCCAACCCCAACGCCGATTCCGTAATCATGAGTCACGGACACGCATCATGACTTAAGGTTTCCATCGCCTCCGTTTTCCGGAGGCTTTGGGTCACCTTAATGCATGATTCTTGATTCTTGATTCTGTAATTTTAAGCCATGGAACAACCTTCAATGGGAACAAGCGGCATGACGGGAGGAATGTCTTCGCAAAAAGGAAGGCCGGGCTGGGTCATCCCTGCTATTATCGTTGTCGGGGGTCTTGTCGCGGGCTTGGCTTGGACGGTCTGGAAAGCGGCTAGCGAACCGATACCGCCGACAGAACATGTTATAATAACATCCGAAGCACCTTCGCAATCGGATGGAGAAACCGAAGAAGACGCCAAGACCGCCGCACTTGCCGAAGTCGGCAGTTCCACCGAAGTCGATTCCATTGAGCAGGATCTTGAGGCAACGGATTTCACGGGGCTCGATGCGGAAATGGGAATGATGGAACAGGAAATGGGGCAATAGTATACCGAGTAAATATCTTTTCTATAAATTACAACCTCCCTCCTTAAAAAGGAGGGAGGTTCATTAATGCGCATATCTTGCTTGAATTTTTCAGAGGTTACTCAAAATAAAAAACCCCCGGTGTTTATTCGGGGGTTTGTTCCGGAGAATCTTCACTTGGTTCATCCGAGGGCTCCGGAGGGATCGTTACCGAAAACCTGAACGATTTTTGCAAGGCCTCGGTGTTCGTGGCTGTATCCTTGACGGTAATGGTCATCATGTAGGTTCCCGGCACTTCAAGCACCGCCAAGCTGTTGAACCGAATGCCGGCGGGCCAGAATTCCTCGGTGCCATCCGGAAACTCGATCGTTCCGGCGGGGATGATCATGAAGGGCTGTTCAAAATATGCGACCCAATACTTCTGGCCGTCGACGGCATAGGTGATGAGCCGCTGGGCCGTGGTTTGAGACGGCATGTCGTGTGAGCGGTTCATGGTTCCGACGGGAAATTCGGACGGCGCTTCCTTGCCGGGCTCCCAAACGAGCTTCGTTATTTCGAGCGTTACGGCAAGCTTCGGAGGGGTTGAGCCGGTTACTTTGAAGAATCCATGGACAACATCGCCCGGGGTGAATGATCGCTCACCTTCCATGACGAGCCCGGAGTTGAGCAGCTTGATGCGTTCGTCGAGCACCTGGTCGAATTCGACGGCAATGGCACTCATCTCGCCTAAAGACGCTTCCAGTTCCGCTCGCTTGGCCGTGTCGTAAAGCAGGGGAAGCGCGTCCTTTAGCGCGTCAGCCGCGGCGCGATAGTTGGTTCTGCCGAGCCGAACGCCCTCTTCCAGCTTTTGGTCGTACTTTATCAGGAATGCGACGCCATCATGTTCAAGCCGGACCATGCGCTGTTTCTCATCGGGTGTCAGCTTGCGGGTTTTTTCGGCCTTTTTCAGTTCAACCCATTCGGGAAGAACCAGCTTGGCCAGCGCATGCTGCCAGGCTTCGAACGGCGTGATGACCGCATTGATTCGGCGTACCAGCTGGGTGAAGGCGCTGTCGAACAGAAAGGCGTCAAGCGTGAATGGTTTTGCGGGAGCGAGCTCTCTTTGCTGTTCGATATAGTCGAAACCCAATGCGTCACTCGGAACATGAATGTTCCGGAAAACGATATCGAGCGCCATATTGGCATTGATCGGCTGGGTGCCCACATAGATCAGCTTCATCGCTCCGGAGGGAAGTTGTATGCATGCGTCATTGAACGCTTGTTCAATTTCCTCGTCGGAAACGTCTTTTTTCGTGAGCAGGCTTTCCATGCGGTCCCATCCCTCGACGAATACATAATAGACGAAACCGCGGTTCAGTTCATCGGCATATTTCCATGTCTCCGCTCCGGGAGCCTGATGCCATTCCGGACCCATAGTACCCTGACATTCATCCCGGATATTGAGGTTCCGTCGTTGGAGCGCGAATGGGCCGTGTGGATGAAATTCTCGGTTGCCCGCCTTTGGCATGCCGCGTCGTCTGCAAGTGGTATAACGGTCGTCATCGCGCATAAAGTTGGAACATCCCGAGGCCTCGTCTTGCGCCAGTATCTTCTGTTCCGCGCGATCCTTAGTGTAACCGAATTGCAGCGGGAGCTTCTTTGATTTGAGGGCGTTAGCAGCCGCGTCCAGCAATAACTTGAATTCGCGCTCGGCGCCAGGCCAGGTGGTAAACAGTTCTTGCAGATCATCGCCGGCGGCTATTTCCTCGATCGTTTTCAGCGTTTGCATTGCCTTCTCAAGCAGATCTTCGATGTCCTGCGTGTCCTTAAAATCGCTCTTGAGGTCAAGTCGCCGCTGCTGGACCTTGGAAAGATCCTTGCGCTTTAAGTCTTCGATGCGCTTGAGGATCTTTTCGCGTTCCTTGTCCGGATCTTTCGGTTGCTTGGCGGTCGTGGGTTTTGGCGCTTTTTTGATAAGATGACGCGATATCTCGATGCGCAATGCTAGGCGATCGAGCGCGTGTTCCGTCTCATGCAGCTGCTTGAGCGTATCTTCATCGGATCGTGCCGTGATTTCCTCAAAAAGCGCTTTGGTTGCCGTCACGTATTGACGCGCGGGTGCCCAGAGTCGATTGATATCCGTGCCCGGCGGCAGTGACGCGGTAACCTTTGCAAGTTCACCGCGCAACTTCTCGGCGCGCTCCCTGATCGAGGCCAGATGGGTGCGATCCGCTTCGGTAACGCCATTCTTCAGCGTCGGCGCGGAAGGTTCATTTCCGGTTCTGTTCTCGTCTTGCGCCCAAAGTCCGTTTGCGGAAAAACCGACCGCAACAATGAGTAATGCTCCCAAGAGCTTTCGCATGCTGCCAGTGTTCAAAAACATGATGGTTCTCCTAATCAAAATGTAAAGGTTCGTAGCTTCACGGTATAATCATTTACCGCCAGGGTCAAGCCGTAGCGGCACGGCCTTGGTTTGACAAAAAACACAACTATGCTATACTGGGTTTTGTTGCAGTTTTTAAAAGTCGGACTGCGGCATGACAATTTATTAGTACTAGGTAGTGCATTGAGATAGTCGTAGTACTCTGATAGTGTTTTCGCGTGCGGTAAGTGATTTTTTTTGTTGCCAGTGAAACGAGTGCGAGCACGGCGAAATGCAGCAGGAGTTTACACGTATCTCGTGTTTGCTTCCATGGCAACGAAATTGTACGTGGGAAGCCTTCCCTACAGCACCACCCAGGCTCGCTTGCAAGAACTGTTCGGGCAAGCCGGCAATGTGGTGCAGGCGATGGTGATCACGGATAAGTTTTCGGGCCGCTCCAAGGGCTTCGGCTTCGTGGAAATGTCCAGCGAAGAAGAGGCGCAGAAAGCCGTTGAAATGTTCAACGGCTACGACGAGGGCGGACGAAAGCTCGTGGTGAACGAGGCTCGTCCCATGACCGAGCGCCCCAAGCGTGCGTTTGGTGGTGGCGCCGGCGGTGGTGGTGGGTATCGCCGCGATGATCGCGGTGGATACGGTGACCGTTCGTACGGTCGCAACGATTACTAAGGTGATCTTGCATCATACCGATTAATGCTCAACCCCGCCTTAGGGCGGGGTTGACTTTTTGCAAAAAATCGATTATTATTCAACGCTAGTGTAATCCAATGTGCACTTTGCGGAGTTTTTCACAGTATGCTCATTTGACGATGTTTGCGTAAAGGGTAAAATTCACTACGTACTTCATTCAACTATAAATTAATTTATCACGTCTATGTATAAGGCAATTTTCAGGAAGACGACAGCCACGCTTACCGTCTTGGCCATGTTGGGTATTGTAAATCCCATGACTGCGATCGCCCGATCGGGCGATGTTTCGGGAGGTGATACCGTGAAGGTGTTGATCACATTCGATCACCAAGTCGGCGCGGATGAAACAGCCTTGATTCGCGCGCAAGGTGGAAAAGTTAAATATGCTTTTCACCTGTTGCCGGTCATAGCCGCGGATCTGCCCGAGCGGGCGCTTTACGGTTTTTCAAAAAATCCGCATGTAGTTTCTATCGAGGCCGATGGTATATTTTCCAAACTCGATGCCGAGCTTGATGCCGCATGGGGTGTTGCGCGCATTGGCGCGGGCACGGTTCATGCGGGCGGTAACGTGGCCGGAGGCATTAAAGTCGCAGTGATCGATACCGGTATCGACTATACTCATGCGGAACTTGCCGCGCGTTACGCGGGAGGATACGATTTCGTTAACAGTGATTCCGATCCTATGGACGACGAAGGTCATGGCACGCATGTGGCGGGAACCATCGCCGCGACCGATGATGACGCGGGCGTTGTGGGTGTCGGGCCGCAAATCTCTCTTTATGCGCTTAAAGTTCTCGATAGCACCGGCTCGGGTTATTTCAGTGACGTGATTGCCGCAGTTCAATGGGCGGCTGACAATGATATACAGGTTACGAACAACAGTTACGGAACGGGCGTGAATCCCGGCAGTGCCGTGGAGACGGCATTTGCCAACGCCGAAGCAGCCGGTATTTTTCATGCCGCCGCAGCGGGAAATTCCGGAAACTGTTCCGGAAAAAGCAACACCGTGGGGTATCCGGCCAGATATATCTCGGTGATTGCGGTCGCCGCGACCAACACTTCCGATACGCGTCCATGCTTTTCCAGCACCGGAGAGGCGGTTGAACTTGCCGCACCCGGCGTATCCATCAATTCCACAAAGCTCGGTGGTGGGTATGTTGTTTACAATGGAACGTCGATGGCTTCTCCGCATGTTGCAGGGAGCGCGGCTCTTGTGCTGAATGCCGGTATCGCCGACTCTAATGGAAATGGGCGGGTGAATGACGAGGTTCGCCAGGTACTTAATGCGACGGCACAGGACTTAGGCGCATCCGGACGTGATACGTTTTATGGTTACGGATTGGTAAGGCCGGATCTTGCCGTTGCGAGTCTCGCGCCTACTCCCACGCCCGAACCGACCCCTACACCGGAACCCACTCCTACTCCCGAACCTACCCCAACCCCAGAACCCACGCCAACACCCGAACCAACGCCCACGCCCGAACCTACACCAACGCCCGAACCGACTCCTACGCCAACGCCTACTTCGGTACCCGCATCAACCGCTACGATCACGAGCATTACTTACGGTACGGAAGGCGGCAGAGATGGTAAAAAGCATTTGAGTACGACGACCTGGCTGGTCGATGATCTTGGCAATGCGGTTAGCAATGCCACCGTCTCAATGCTGCTTACGAATATGACGACGGGAAGTTCTTGGACGGGCAGTGGCGTTACCGGTTCTGCGGGCTCCATCACCTTCCAGTTGAAAAATGCGCCTTCCGGCAGCTATGTCACGGCGATCACCGCTGTATCTGCCGGTTCGCTTGTTTGGGATGGCGTGACACCGTCAAATGGCTTTACAAAATAGGTCTTTTCTTCGAATCGCATGGATAAAAACGCTCCGAATCCAAGTCGGGGCGTTTTTTTAGTTGTGTATAACCCCGGTGAGGTTGGGTGGAGATATGGTATAATCAGGGAATACGAGGCATGCCCGCCTAAATTTTTACTCAAGTATCGATTCTGTTTTTTGTCTTTTCCGATGCCTTTGAGCAGAAAAAAACAATGAGAAAAAACTTAGGCGGGTATGGATCGTCCAACCTCAAAGACGCTTATAACGGTCGGTGTAGCCCTGCAACTTGGTTTCAGTATCGCCATGCCGCTCGTTTTGTTTATCGGCGTCGGGATCTGGATCGATAAGAAATTCGACGTACTGCCACTTTTTACGATCATCGGCGTGCTCCTTTCTACGGCAACTACAGTATTGGAGATCATGCAGGTGATTAAGAGCGTGCAACGCAAGTAGTACCGTAGTACCGTAGTACCTAAGTCCTCAAGTGCTTGAGTGCGTTGAAGCATCAGGATCAGATCCTGATGCCACCGTGCACTAAGGCGCTCAAGCACTCAGGAACTTTGTGCCGTGCTAAGTCAAATCGGTATTCATCCTGAATACGTAATGCATATCGGCGGGTTCATGGTCGCCAATTCGCTTTTTACTGCCGTATTGGTCACGCTGGTCATTTTGTGTTTTTCGCTAGCGGCTACCAAATCGCTTAAAGGGCCCTTTGGAACCGGATTCATGCAGCGCTGGACGGAGACGTTGTTCGAACCGATA
Source organism: bacterium (assembly GCA_030699565.1). GTDB lineage: Bacteria > Patescibacteriota > Minisyncoccia > JAUYLV01 > JAUYLV01 > JAUYLV01. The sequence continues at coordinate 937 of JAUYLV010000039.1, read as the reverse complement.
TGGAACTTCGTGCGGAATGTGCTTGAACATGACGCGGTGGCGCGCGCGGTCTTTCCGTATATCGCAACGTTTTTCATATTTATTTTTACCGCTAATTTCGTTGAGATCCTTCCGTTCTTTCTGGGTTCGTTCGGTGTTGAGCATGAAGGGCATAATGTGCCGCTTTTGCGATCACCGACGACGGATTTGAACACGACGCTTGCCCTGGCATTGATCTCGGTGGGCATTACCCAGGTTTTCGCGATACGATTTTTGGGTTTTAAAAAATATATTTCAAAATTTTTAAACTTTTCTTCGCCGGTCAAATTATTTTTGGGGCTATTTGAGGCGATCGGCGAAATATCGAAGGTACTGTCGTTCTCATTCCGTCTTTTCGGAAACATGTTCGCGGGCAGCGTGCTGTTGATCGTGATAGGATTTTTGGTTCCCTATCTTATTCCGCTGCCGTTTATGTTCCTGGAACTATTCGTTGGCCTTGTGCAAGCGCTGATATTCACCATTTTGACATTGATGTTCATTAAGGCAGCTATCGCTCACTAAAACAAAAACGAGTACCTTAGTACTCAAGTGCTTAAGTGCGTTGAAGCATCAGGATCAGATCCTAATGCCACCGCGCACTAAGGCACTCAAGCACTCAGGCACTTTTTGCACATGGATCTGGAAACCGCAAAAGTATTCGCGGCGGGATTAACCATCGCATTGGGCGTGATATTCCCCGCGCTTGCCATCGGCCTTATCGGACGGGAAGCGATGAGGGGTATTTCGCGTAATCCGGACGCATCCGACAAGATCCAGCTTACGGCGCTGCTTTTGGTTGCATTCGCCGAAGCTCTGGGCATTTACACGCTGGTCGTGGCGCTGATTATTAAATTCGTCTAATTCTCGAGACATGAAGCTTGAAGCATGAAGCATAGGGCAAAACAGAGAGGGCCTTATA
>JAUYLV010000038.1 GCA_030699565.1 bacterium | reverse complement strand
GATTCCGCAAAGTTATTATTGGTAATGACTAGTACCGTTACAAATTAATTCTGCAACCGATGCGAGATAAAAAGGGGCTTGAAATAGACATGCTTAAGCGCAATGATCATGCGAAATTAATTTGTAACGGTACTAGACTATTTGGTAAATGGTATTGTTTTTAACACAGCGATCGCGGCTTCTAACGGATCATATTCATTGAATGCTTATGTTTTTCACCCTTGATCCTTCCGGTCCAACCTTAGCCTGTGCGATGAATTTTTGCAATGCCGTCTCGAATCTTAGTGTGCATAGAACACCAAGTCCTATGGCTTCACTTTCGCGCGATCGCGCATTTTTGAAGCCCTCTATAAATCCACCCGTGTTCGTCAAAGTAGACATCAAAATTTTTTATGGCATTGTTGGAAATTTTCTATAAACTAAAAGCTATCAACTATAAGCTATTTATATTTTCCTTCCGACGCGAACGCATTGGCGCGCGAGCGCTCGACCGCCGCCGCTTGTGCTTTGGCAACATTATTCTTCGTGTCCTGTGCCCACAATGTAAGCGCCGGGTTTTGGATACCGCGGCCATACGAAAACGAAAGCGGCCAAGGGAGTTTCTCGCCAAGTATATGCATGGCATTCAAGTGCAATGTTGCTTTTTCGTCATCTTGTCCGCCGGACAAAAACACCACGCCGGCAACTTCGGCGGGAACATGCGTTTTCAGCGCATCGATGGTCATGCGGGCTACCGTTTCGACATCGGCCTGATCGGGACATGCATTGCCCGAAAGTACCATGCTGGTCTTTAAGATCGTACCCGATAGTTCAACTCCCTGCTCCTTTAATTCCGCAAAAAGCGCGTCCCATGTTGCGGCGCATACCTCGGCGCATCGCTCGATGGAATGACCGCCATCGATCAAAATTTCCGGCTCCACCATGGGAACCAATCCGGCCTCTTGCGCCAAAGCCGCATACCGGGCAAGCGCGTGAGCATTGACTCTGATACACGCTACCGTAGGAATGCCGTCGCCAATCGTAATAACCGCGCGCCATTTGGCGAACTGCGCGCCAAGCGCCGCATATTCGGCAAAGCGTTCGCGCAAGCCATCAAGACCTTCCGTAATCACCTCATTCGGATGCAATGCCAGATCTTTCGTTCCCTTATCCACCTTAATGCCGGGAATCATACCGCGCTCCTTTAACGCATCGGGGAACGGAACGCCGTCGGCGGTTTTTTGCCGGAGCGTTTCGTCGAACAGAATCATGCCGCTAATATACTGTTCAATGCCGGGCGCGGTGATCAGAAGTTGGCGATACGCCCGTCGATTTTCTTCCGTGTGCGGGACGCCGACCTTACCAAAGCGTTTTTCGGAGTTCCCAAAGCTTTCATCGATAGCGAGGATACCCTTGCCGCGAGCGACCATGGCTTTTGCGGTTTGTTGGAGTTTTTTAAGATCCATACATGAAAGTCATTCTGACACTTAATTTTAATATAAAAGAAGAATCTTTTTTTATCCTTTACTGCGAGATCCTTCTCTTATTTTAAAACATAGAATCAGGATGACAGACGTAAATATATTGCACTGCTCAAAATTTAGAATCTATTGTTTGCTCGAAATTTAATTTTTTTTGTACTTTATCCGCTTCTATGAACCAAAGTGATGCTCGGCCTCTATCCAACGGATCGTGTGGGTTGCCGAGCGCATGACGACCGAATGGGTATAGGCGCCGTGCTTCGTGTAGCGCACGCCCCGCAGGAACTCTCCCGTGGTCACGCCGCATGCAGCGAACATTACATTGCCCGAAGCCAATTCTTCGGTACTGAAAATATGATCGGGATCGCTTACCCCCATCGTGCGGGCACGTTCTTTTTCCGCATCATTTTTAAATACCAGCCGTCCCTGGATCTGGCCGCGCATCGCACGCAAACCCGCCGCGGCAAGCACGCCTTCGGGTGCCGCGCCGATTCCCATAAGAACATCAATATCGTTTTCCGGCATGGCAGCGGCAAGAGCTCCTGCGACGTCACCGTCGGTAATCAACCTTATGCGCGCGCCCGCCTTGCGAACGTCGTCAATGAGCTTTTCGTGTCGGGGACGGTCAAGCGCCACCACCGTCACTTCCTCGACGGGCTTCTCCAGCGCCGAAGCAATATTACGAAGATTCTCGGCGACGGACGCGGTCAGATCTACGCGACCCACACACGCCTCGCCAACCGCGATCTTTTCCATATAAACATCGGGCGCGGCAAGCAGCGTTCCCTCCCCTTCTTGGGTCGCGGCGATAACAGTGATGGCGCCCGGCAAGCCGTTGGCGCAAAGATTCGTTCCCTCAAGAGGATCTACGGCGATCTGGAGCTTGAAGCCTGCCGAACCGGAGTAATCCCTGCCTTCGGCATGCGGCTTATGACGGGCATGAGCGCCTACTTCTTCTCCAATATAGAGCATAGGCGCTTCGTCCCGCTCACCCTCGCCTATGACGATCGTGCCGCGAATGCCCAGGTCATCGAACGCCTGCCGCATCGCCTCGGTGGCCGCTTTATCCGCCCCGTGCCGATCTCCGCGACCGACAAAAGGCGCGCACGCAAGTGCCGCTCTCTCGCAGATCCGTCCAAGTTCGAAGGTGATGTGACGATCCATATTGCCTTAAGTAGCGAAGCGTTTTTATCGGCGTTCTTCCGCGTTACTATCTGCGTTGACCCGCGAAACATTCCGCAGAAAAACGCGGATAGTAACGCAGATAGACACAGAAATATTGTTTATTTTTTCTATATATCCTATACTCCCCACGAAAGTGTACCTTGTCATTTATCAAAAATAAAGGGATTGACGGCGCAACACGCGCACCGAAAGGAGTCAAGTATGCGAATTTTGATTGTCGGCTTAGGCACGATCGGCGAGCCTTTGGCAAAGCTTTTTCTCGAATTCAAAGATCGGCTTGGCGTTGAGGAAGTCATCGTGCACAAAAATTCACCCGAACGCGAATATGTCGGCCTTTTGAAGCGTTTCCAGCGCAGGGGTGCCAAGATCGCGGTCTTCAAGGAACGACACGAAGCTTTTGTGAATCTGTTCCGCCAAGCCAACATGTCGATGCCGGACTACGCGTTTGAGGACGCACTCGACCGCGCGGATGTTGTTATCGACTGCACGGCGGAGAAGATCGGTCGAAAGCTCAAGGAACAGTATTACGGCAAATTCGCCGGATCCGCAAAGCGATTCATCGCGCAGGGATCCGAAAAAGGATTCGGCAAACCCTACGCGTTCGATATCAACGATGCCGCGCTCAATCATGCAGACGACCAATTCATCCAGGTGGTGAGTTGCAACACGCATCAGATCCTCTGCATCCTGCAAACATTGGCCCGTGCCGGATACGCGGAAATCGTAAAGGCCCGCTTCGACATCTTTCGGCGGGCAAGCGATATTTCACAGACAAGCTCGACCGTCGGCGTAGAGATAAGCCCTCCGGTGCATCCGCTATACGGATCGCACCAGGGAGAGGATGCCGTTCGCGTATTGCGCACCATTGGCGCGGGGTATCTGGATATTCATACGCGCGCATCGAAAACGAACAATCCCTTCATGCATGTCGTCGACTTCAATCTGACGCTTGAGCGGCCAACGACCGTATCGAATATTGAAAATTGTTTCCGCGCGAATCCGCTGACACCCGTCACCTATTGGACTACCAATAACGAGGTATTCAGCCAAGGACGCGAATGGGGGCACTTCGGACGGATTTTGAACCAAACGGTCGTATGCGTTCCGTCACTCGAAGTGATTGGTGACGGCCATGAAGTCCACGGCACCTGCTTCACTCCTCAAGACGGCAATTCGCTGCTCTCATCGGTTGCGGCAACGCTCTTTTTCCGAAATCCTAAAACATACCGCCAGGAGATGTTTCGATATTTCGGACCCCTGTTGAAGGATTTTGAGGAGGTATGACCATGGATGGCTCACAATCCGAAAAGCCGCCCATGGCAATAACCTGGCCACGGATCGTGCGGAATGTCGCCTTCGGCGGTTACGGAGACGAAGCGGAAGTATTTTTACAGCTTCGCAACGAGTTCCCGGGCATTGGCGGAACGATCGTAACCCAGCAGACGGTACGGGCAGCCAAGCGCGTTACGCTTTCGGGTCTTCCCGGGGCGGGACACCGTACTTACTTGAAGCATGTCATGCTCAAAAAACTCGACGATTACTTTTGCCGGACAAGCCAATATACCTATCCGCATATTTCGCGCCCGCTCGGATCGTTTGCTCCGGACAATAATCCGGAACGCGAGATGGGGTATCTCTACGAATGGGTTCCGGGCAGCGACGGTTTCGCATGGGAATACCAATCCTCGGAAGGCGCCGAACACGTTCAACTGGAAGAATGGGGAGTATTCATAGCGTTGTTCTCGGAAGCCGGCATACCGCTCAATAAGGATATCGCGCAGAACGATAACGGCTTGATCTCCAAGAATATCGTGCATGAACTTTCCGGCACATTTGAATGCGAGCTGAATTTGCTCTGGAAGAGAATAGACTTCGGGGAGAATTCCTTGTATGTGCAGTATGATGTACTGGGAGAATTCCTCGACGCGCATGCGACTGCGCTGAAAGAAACGCTCGGTCGCCTTCGCTACGAACTTTTGATGCTCTCGTATAAATTCCTTATCAGCCACGAAGGTCTATGCGAACGGGATCTTGGGCGCCTGGAACTGCTGGAACGCGAGTATCGGCTCTCGGCCCTGCGCCAGCATAATCCCGTCGTTGTTGCCTAACCCGCCATCATTTGCATGATGCAATATGTGCGGGTTTTTTATTTGAACTGTGGACAAAGAACTTCAATTTTACGGGATATTGAGGTATACTTACGCCGATGCGCAAAAACATCGTACGCATGGTTTTGGTGGTAAGTGCGGCTCTGACGACAAGTGGCGTTGTTTTGGCGCACGGAGAATCCGCCGCAGAAAAATTGCATCCAGCGACCCAGATCGGCCTTATTGATTCCCGATCCGGCCATGAGCATGGTGGCGGCGGAGCCGACATGAGCATGAATTATGAGCCGCGGGTAGAACCCTCGGGCGTTTTAGCCGTTTCCACCCCCGTCGACCTACGCATTACCATCCATGAACGGTTGGCCGAAATGCAGATAAAGAACTTTCTCAAAACGCATACCAAGGAAATGCACCTGATCATTGTCAGCCCCGATATGGAAGAGTTTTATCACGAGCATCCCGTATTGCAGGTAGATGGCTCATTCCTGCTGAAGGGGTTTTCGTTTCCCCGCGAAATTGTCTATACGTTGTTTTTTGACCTGCAACCGGCGGGAACCTCGGGCATATTGCTTGAAAATACGGTCACGGTAGGCGCGGGAACTGTTCCGGCGCTTGAAGTTACCCCATCTCTTTTCCCGATCAAGATCGACGGCATTTCCCTGGACATCGCAACCGACCCCGCCGCTCCACGCACGATCGGCATAACCGAGATGCGATTTTCCCTCTCACATAAGGATACCGGAAAGCCGGTCGACGACATACAAGCATATTTGGGTGCTCCCGCGCACCTGGTCATGCTGCCCGCCTCATTCAGCTACTTGCACGTACACCCAATCGGCGACTTTCCGGAAGATCCCGCTAAGCTCGATGCTATGAATTTCGGTCCCGAGATCATATTTCACGCGTCGTTTCCGGAGGCGGGATTATACAAAGGCTGGCTGCAATTTCAGCGGCGCGGGCAGAACGTCCAGACCATTCCCTTCGTCATGAATGTAGAGCCGGGAATCGGTCTTACGCGCAACCAAGTGGGCATGATCGTGCACGATGTGCAAATGGAGGAAGAAGCGCGTTCAGCCGTTAAATTCATAGTCCTCGCCGTTGTTCTTGGCGGAATCCTCTGGATCTTTTACCCAAAAAGGCCGCAACCAATCCCGCAGCCCATTGCGACAGACGCCCAGTCATCGCAAACGCCGCCAACTGTTTTATGAACACTTTTCAAAAAATAAAATCCGAACTGCAACAGACCGGCACCGTACTGGGAGGGCTTCTTTTGGTGCTTTTCATATTACTCACCGTATCGGGAATCGTGCTGTCGCTTTTTTACGATCCGTCGCCCGAAAGCGTGTATCAAAGCATGGTGCGCATCATGGGAAATTCCCTCCTGGCATTCGTGCGTAACTTCCATTTCTGGGCTGCCGATCTCTTTTTGTTCGTCATGTTCATGCATATGACGCGCGTGGCGCTCACCAAGCCATCCGGCAGGCCGCGACGATATGCCTGGTGGATCGGCACCGGCATGCTCATTCTTATCGGGGCGGAGATGCTTTTAGGAACATTCTTGCGGGGCGATGAAGAATCACTGGAAGCCTACTCGCACTTTTTCATCGGTACCACGGGAATCGTGGCAAAATATATGTCATTGGCGACGATTGCCACGGACTTCTTCTCCCAGCATTCAGCACTTTTCAGATTTTTCATCCTGCATGCGGTGGTTGTTCCGTTCACCATCATGGGGTTGGTGGTTATGCACGGTCTTTTTGCGCCGACATTTAGGGCGATTTTAGCACCCTGGAAAAAAATAAGCGATGCGGCAATACGAGGGCAATTGACGCCCCAACCTGGCTTTTGGCAATCCCCTTCCGTGCGAAAAATCCTATGGCTGGCGCTCATCGCGTTCGGCATCATTGTGCTGCTTGCGCTTACACTACCCGCTCCCCTCTTGTCACAGCCCTATGGAGGGCTTGAAGTGACCAAGCCGCCGTGGTGGCTCCTGTGGGTCGTCGCTCTGGAAAACTGGTGGGGGCTTACACCCATCGTTATCGCGCCTCCCGTATTGTTCGCTATATTCGCCATTATTCCTTTCTTAACCAAAGACAAACCGGGCGCTGACATGGGCGTGTACGTGTATCTTACCACCATTGCAATCGTGATCGCGCTCGGTTTTTATGCCGCCGTAGCGCCACAGGTTGCGCATACGGAAATGTTCATACAACAACAGCAGCAAGGGCAGGCCTTGGAGCAGCAGCAAGAACAGGCGATGCAACATTGAGAATGGCACAGGCCACACACAGCATTAATCTAGCGGAACATGCCCGACTTTCAGCTTAAGGCGATTGACGACGCAATGATCCGTGCTTCGTGGAATCGCGCTGCCGATTCGAAGAAGGCGGCGCTTTTTTTGCACCAACGCGGCAAGGATCATGCAATATGGGACGGCTTACGAAAAACGTTGGAAGCGAGGGGTTTCAGTACGCTCGCAATCGACCTGCGCGGCCACGGCAAAAGCGACGGCCTTGGAAAAAGGCATGATCTTAAATTCGATCAGGTGGATGACTATCACACGATGTACTACGACGTGACCGCCGCGATGGATTTTATCCGATACGACTCCCCTCCTCTTCGAGGAGGGGTTGGGGAAGATGTGGAAGTGGTCATCGTTGGATCCTCCATCGGCGCGAATCTTGCCCTTGCCTATGCCGCCGATCACTTCGATGTGAAGGCAATCGCGGTATTTTCCCCAGGACTAAATTATTACGGGTTGCGGACGGATGATGTTATGATACAATATAAGCATCCGCTGGCGCTCATTTCGGCGAAAGACGACCCTTCGTACGCGGATACGCAGAAGCTCTTGAAGCTCCCGGGAGTGCAACGCGGGAATATTTGGTATCAGGAATACGAGACGGGAGGACATGGCATTGCCATTCTCGAATCGCACCCGGAGCTGGGAGAAAAAATCGCGGAATGGATGGATATAAGCGTAAATGACATTTTACACCCAACACTTAACAGCTGACCGCTCATTGTGTGGTCATATGTTAGTTGTTTGAGGTTAGATGTTTTGTATTGAATATGCCCATAACCAAACTTAAAATCGACCGCGATCTATGTATCGGCGCGGCTAGCTGCGTCGCCATTTATCCCGATGTATTTACGCTGGATGCGGAAAACAAGGCTGTCATGCCTAAAAAGGGCGGGGTCAAAACATCCGATGAATTGAACGTTACGGAGCTTGATGTAAGCGCCATCGACGACAGCAACCTGCTTCTGGCGGCACAATCTTGCCCGACAAAGGCAATCTTCCTGTATGACGACACGGGAAAGCAGGTGTACCCGGAACAATAGTACTCCAGTGACAGAGTGCTAAAGTGACAGCGTGAAAGGTATAGAATTATTTTAAATAAAATTCTACCGATCACTCCGTCACTCCGTCACTTCGTCACTCCATCACTTTGCAGCAATTTAAATACGTCATTATCGGTGGCGGCGTGGCCGGAACCACCGCGGCGGAAACACTACGATCCCTCGATAAGGAGGGCTCTATTGCGATAATCGGCGACGAAAAACATGATTTCTACTCTCGCATTGCACTCTCCAAGGAAAATTACATGTTGAAGCGTAAAACCGAACAGGAGGTTGTCTGGCTAAAAAAGCCGTCATTCTACGCCGAAAAAAACATCGCATACTTTAAGGGAGTGACTGCAACGTGGCTGGATCCGCAAACTAAAAGCATCACCCTCTCCCCCGGTGATATGCTGATATACGATAAATTACTTTTGGCCGTCGGGGGTACACCCCGCACATGGAACCTCCCCGGCAGCGATAAGAAGGGTATTTACTATCTACGAACACTGGATGATGCGCACGCTATGATGGCGGAGTTTGAAACTATCAAAAAAGGACTTTTGATCGGTGGCGGGTTCATAACATTTGAACTCTGCCATATTATGATAAATCGCGGCATTAAACCTACCGTAATGCTGCGAGAGCCGTATTATTGGGCGAATCTACTTGACGAGACTTCAGGACGGATGATTGAAGACGCTCTAAAAAAAGGAGGAACCGAAATTTTATATGAAGAGGAAGTAACGGAGGTTTTTGGCGATGCGCATGCGGATGGCGTTAAAACTACCAAGGGGCAGAAAATTCCTACGCATTTTATTTCAGTAGGCATCGGCATTATGGATCGACTTGAGCCGTTTAGATCATCTGGAATCGAGTGTAAAAAGGGTATTATCACCAATCAGTATATGGAAACAAATCTCCCGGACGTATGGGCTGCGGGAGACTGCGCGGAATACTTCGATATCATTCTCAACGAGCGGGTGCAGCTTGGCAATTGGGCGAACGCCATGATGCACGGAAGGATCGCGGCCGCCAACATGGCAAATGCGGCGGGTGTTGCGACGGCAAAAAAAACCGAATACAAAATGCTTTCCACCTACACCACGCAGGGATTGGGGCTTGCCATATGCTTCGTGGGCGACGTTCGGGTGACGCCCGAGAAGGAAGTAATCCAACGGGGATCCCGTGAATCGGGAAAATTCACCCGGATCATCACGCTTAAAAACCGTGTTGTAGGCGCCACACAGCTTAATACCACGCCGGAACTGCCATGGATTTCAAAACTTATCACGGAACAGCGTGATATTTCCGGCATCAAAGAAAAACTCGCCGACCCGACCGTCGATTTACGAGCACTGGTTATGGAAAAATGATAGAAAGCCATTTTGGGCGACGGCCCGGACAGGGCCGTTTTTTTGTCCCTACAACTCCCCACCTTTATGGCCTATCATGCGGCATTGTGCTATACTTTTTCAACATGAAAAATTCTGTTACGGATGGGGTGGCCATATTCGGCGGAGGATGCTTCTGGTGTACGGAGGCTGTTTTTAAGATGTTAAGAGGCGTACATTCCGTAATACCCGGATATGCAGGTGGTTCCACGGAGCGGCCCACGTATGAAGACGTCTGTCGAGGCGGTACGGGACATGCCGAGGTGATTCAGGTCGAATTCAACACATCTGTAATCGCTTATAATGACCTTCTGGCGGTCTTTTTTGCAACGCATGACCCAACCACCCCAAATCGCCAGGGCGGCGATACAGGCCCCCAATACCGATCCATAATACTTTACACTACGATATCGCAAAAGGAAGCCGCAGAAGCCTTTATTATGGACTTGAATGCATCCCATCCCCAGGGCGACCGGATCGTTACCGAAGTGAAGGCACTTGATCGTTTCTGGCTGGCGGAAAATTACCATCATGATTACTATGCGAAAAATCCCCGTCAGCCTTATTGCGAGCTGGTCATTAATCCAAAACTGGATAAGGCCAAAAAACGATTTGAAAAACTTTTAAGTAATAAATAATAATCCTATCTACCATGAATTACGAAACTCATTTATCGTGTCATTTCTGCGGAGACGGGAATCTGGATTGCATATTTTATTATAGATTCCCGCTTCCGCGGGAATGACAGCGTCGGGTGCTTCATAACTCAAAATATCTATGCCCATCGATCCTCAATTAAAAAAGAAGCTGCTCATATTCCAACGTAATGAGATCACCGAGTTCGTGGTCTATAGCCGGCTTGCTGAAGCGTTCGCCCAATCCAAAAACGGCGACATATTGCGGCATGCGGCAAGCGATGAGTTGCGCCACAGCGCGATATTGGAACGCTATACCGGAGTATCGGTAAAGCCAAATCCTTTCATCGTCATGCTTTTTGCCGCCATCGCCCGTTTGTTCGGACTCACCTTCGGTCTTAAACTGATGGAACTCGGCGAGGAACGTACGCAAAAAGCATATCTGGAAATTGCCTCATCCGTTCCCGAGATCAAGCAAATCATTCACGAGGAACAGACCCATGAAAAAGCCTTATTCGAGCTCATCGACGACAACCGACTCAAATATGTCGGTTCCATTGTCTTGGGACTCAACGATGCCTTAATCGAACTCACCGGAGCCCTGGTGGGATTCACATTCGCCCTCCAAAATGCCACGCTGGTCACCGTCGCCGGTTTGATCACGGGCGTAGCCGCTTCTTTTTCCATGGCGGCATCCGAATACCTTTCTACAAAATCAGAGAAAGCCCAGCGCAATCCGCTGAAAGCTGCCATTTACACGGGAGTAGCCTACCTTGGAGTTGTACTGCTCCTGATATCTCCCTATATGCTCTTTGGCAATCTTTATGCGTCTCTTTCGGCGGCATTTGTCATTGCGGTTGCCATTATCGCATCCTTTTCATTTTATACCGCCGTAGCGCAAGGAGCGTCTTTTAGGCATCGGTTCGGGGAGATGTTTTTTTTAAGCCTCGGAGTTGCCGTGCTCACGTTTACTCTCGGACAGGTGATCCGAAAATTCGTCGGTATTGAGTTTTAAAAAAATCTCTATAGTTCATTTTGTACGTTCATAAAGCATTCATGAATGCTTTTTAGTATTACATCATTATTCATAAATGCCATATCTTATGACCGAAAACCGCGAAAAAGCACAGGAGCGGTCGAAGGCGACCGCAACGCGCGTCATCCTGGTTACAACGCTGGGCGCCCTAGTGCTTGCAATCATGCCCGCAGTCATGTTGGCAATGCGATAGTCGGTGCCGTATATCAAAAGTCCCGACGAACCGTATGGCAAAGCGATCTATACGGTTCTTCGCTTTGCAAAATTCCCAAAAGGCGCTATACTTGGCGCAATGGTCGAAATATTCCGTTTAATATACCGACAACCCATCCATGTCAAAAATCAATTCGAAATTACGGTCCATATCCATACGCATCAAGCATAAGCGCCATGTAAAGCTTAAAAAATTGAAGGAGCAATTCGCTGCCGCCAAGCATCATGAGGAGCGCCAAAAAACGGTAGAAAAGATCAAAAAAATCTCCCCTTCCTATCCGATCGAATCCTTGCAGGAAAAGTCGGCTTAGGACAATATCGTTATATTCAAATCAAAACCCGCCGGAAGGCGGGTTTTGATTTTTGCCGATATCTTCGACTATTTGCGTATTTTTTTACCGATTACCTGGATCCAGCGCACATGCGGCTCCACCGTTATGTCTTCACGCGCCACTTCGACGCCGACCGATAATAAATATCGCTTAACTTCATCGGCAGTAAAATAACTGAAAAACCGCTCATAACTATATCCGTACTCCTCCTCCCGCTTGACTTCTTCTTCGGGTCCTTCGGACTTTTGCTCTTTGACAGCGATATAGATGTATCCGCCAGGCTTTAAAACATCAACAAGTTTTTGAAGCGTTTCTATAGCCTCTCTTTTTGGAATATGCAGGAGTGCCGCCTGAACGAATACACCATCAAACATCCGCTCAAGACGCGACACATCCCGCATGTCAAGCACGTTAAAAATTGCCTTTGGCGCTTGGCGCCTTGCAATCACTATCATGGCATCGGAAATATCTATGCCGAAAACATTCAACTGCGCATCCGCCAGATATTTTGATTTGACCCCGCCTCCACAACCGACATCCAACACGGCCGCACCTTTTGGCAAATAGGAAATAAACGCATCGGTATCGGGGCGCCACCAAGAATCGGTTCTATGCGTCCGATGCCATTCCTCGGCTATGCGGTTATAAGTCGCCTTCAAATCCATAATAACTCGAAGAATATTTTACTTTCCTCCGCACTCGCGTAATACGGCAAGCGTCGCCTCTGCCGTCTTCTGCCACGAAAATTGCGCGGCGCGTTCCTTTCCTTTGGCAATCAGCCACTGGCGAAAAGGCTCATCGGCAAATAAGCGATGAATCGCATCGGAGACGGCGCCGATCGTAGGCCCCTCATCAAGTTCTACTCCGCCGGTGGCGCTTGAGGCGCCCGCCGGATGCCCGATACGCACGGCAGCGCCTCCGACAACTTCGGGAAGCGAAGAGGTGTTCGACGTTAGTACCGGGGTCCCTGCCGCCATGGCTTCGATCGGCGGAAGCCCAAACCCTTCATAAGATGAAAGCCAGATCAGCATTTTCGCCTTGCGGTATAATACGCTTAACTCGCGATCGTTCGCGCTGGCAACCTGCACGACCGCAACTCTTCCAAGCGCGGCATTGACCCGGTCAATATGCCCGGATACATCCAGAGCGGGCCATGTTCGATCAGACCCCACAAACAGCAATTGGAGCGTCGGAATGCGCTTGGCCGCGCCCGCAAAACCGTACAAGGTTTCCAGCGGCATGCGCCGATTGATCAGCGTACCCATCGATAAAACAAAATCGCCGACTAGGCCGCATTTTGCCAATATCTCCTTCTCGTCTGCCTCAACGACCGGCTGGCCAAGATCCATGTCGGCGGCAAGATGCGTTACAACGATCCGGTCTTCCGGAATGCCATACAGCCGGATGATTTCTTTTTTTGAAAATTCGGAAACGGTGATTATTATTTTTGCACGCAAGGCCGCATGCCGCGACACGCGGCGAAGCAATGCTTGATCGCGCGGCTTAGTCCATTCCGGATGCGCCTCGTATGAAATATCGTGCAGCGTAAGCACGAACGGAACCGGCACTAAGCGTGGCGCGATATACGAAGGCGCAAACAACAGGTCGATGCCATCGCGCTTTAACGCTCGTGGCAGTAATCGATGCGTAAAAAGCGCGTTACTTTCGATACCCCAAAAAGGCGTAAGACGCCGCAACGTGAAAATCTCCTCGCGAAAGTACGCATCGGTGGGAATTTCATGCTTGAAATACAGGTAAAATCTCGCATCGGTCACTTCCCCGAAGTATTTAAGCAGGTTGGCAAGATATCGCCCCGTACCGGTTCGGATGCCTTCCAGGCACCTTCCATCGATACCGATTTTTATGATGTTATCCATTACAATGTATGACTTACGTATAACGGTCCATGCGCCATCTTAAAAAATCACCGCAACCCTTCAATGCCGCCTTCGCCCATGCTTTTTTTGAGGGAATGCATAGCTTGATTACCTGCTTCGCCGCCGTCCAACCAACGAACCCCAAAAGCGCCGTCCGCCTTACCAAGCCTCCAAAACGCCATGAAAGCGCCATACCGTTCCGCACATGATAATACACGTATGATGCGCTCCCCGCTCCGGTAGAACGGGATACTTTATGCCAAATATGCGCCGCAGGTACGTATACAACGCGCCACCCTCGCTGCCGAGCCTTCAGGCACCAGTCAACGTCCTCATAATACAGAAAGTAATCTTCCGGCATAAGACCAACTTCTTGGATAACTTCGCGCTTAATAAGCAGGCAGCAGCCGGTGATGTAATCAGTATCTCGTATCTGGTATCTCGTATCTGGTATGTCCACGTAATCCTCAATTTTTTCATAATCAACGTGCGATCCTCTCGTACGGAGCCAATTCAATTTGCCGCCACCAAACCAGATTTGCTGGGTGACGGAGCGATTCAAGTAAATATTATTTTCAGAATTATTTTTTCCATTCACACTGTCACTTATCCCCTCTGTCACTTTGTCACTACCCCAGAAATATATCTTCGGCCCGACAATACCGATGCGCGCATCACTCTCGGCAGCCTCTAAAAGTTTAGTTAAAAAATCCGCCGGAACGATCGTGTCATTATTCAAAAGCAGGATATAATCCACGCCGTCTTCAATCGCATTTTTTATACCGATATTATTTCCTCCTGCAAACCCCAAGTTACTATCATTTGCAAGTAATTTGATATTGGATATTTGATATTGGATATTGGAGAGTTGCTGCATAGATTCATCCCGCGATCCGTTATCCACTACATAGATAGAAAAAGACGGGTCGGCAACCCGTTTTAAAGATTCCAGGCATTCAAGCGTATCCCGCCAACCATGGTAATTGACGATAACAATGCCTATTTTTTTCATGTGAAGACCTCTTGCGGCATAATGGTATTGCCGAAAATACGGATCATACGCAAATCCCCGGGAATGAATTTTGTCTTTTCAAAAGGAAGTACTCCGAATGAGAGAGGGATAGTCCTTATTAAAGACGGCCCGAGGGGCAAAGGTTCTTTAATACACAACCCACGCAGTCCGGCTTGCGCGCCTGGCAAACCGCGCGACCGTGTTCAATAAGCAAATAGGTAAGTTTGAACCAGTCTTTTTTTGGGATAAGCGCCATCAGATCTTTTTCGATGATATCGGGATTATCGTTTTCGGTAAAACCAAGACGCTGCGCAAGGCGCCGCACGTGCGTATCTACCGCAATGCCTTCCGCCAGACCAAACGCATTCCCGAGCACAACGTTGGCGGTTTTGCGGGCTACGCCTCGCAGCTGCAGCATCTCATTCATGGTTTGCGGAAGCTTGCCCCCGAATTTCGCAACGATCATTTGACAGGCGGTCTTGATACTCATGGCCTTGGAATGAAAAAAACCGGTTGATTTTATTGCTTTCTCCAGCGCCCGCAAGTCAGCCTTGGCAAAATCCTCCGCCGTCTTGTAGGTTTTAAATAGTTTGGCAGTGACCTCGTTCACCTTCTTGTCGGTACATTGCGCCGACAGGATCACCGCAACCAGTAATTGGATTTCGTTGCCGTATTTGAGCACGATTTTCGCGTTCGGATACGCCTTTTTAAGGCGCATAATCGCTTTGATCGCGCGCGATTTTTTCTTCCCTGCCGGTTCATTTTTACTCCACGACGCATGCCGTTCGGAGAGAAAGGATCTTGCCATAATCTTTAGGTATTATGAACGAGTATGAATGTAAGATTTTTTAAATTATCTTTGAGAAATTTATTTTGGCAGAGCATATACTTCCCCCTTTTTTATTATCAAGCCGTCACGAAGAAGAGTTTGGATTATTGACTCGATCCGGGGAAGGGATTGCTTCGGCGTAACACCTGGCAATGACAAGAACAAGAAACTTGCAATAGTATTCATGGAAGCCTGTTTCTCTTTACGTAGCAAATCGATGATCCTGCCGCGCAATTGACGATCCGAGCCTTCGAATTTTGATTGAGGATTGCGGACAACTCTACCATCGAGTTTTTTTAAATCTCGGGGGTCGAGATTTCTCTTTCCCACTTTGCAAATCTCCCGCAGGGGGCATATACCGCACATGGGCTGCGTTTTGCAAACGGTCGCGCCCAGATCCATCAATGCGGAGTGATATGCTGCGCTTCCGGTCATTGCGAGCCCCGATGTATTTTGTTCGGGGCGCGGCAATCTTTTTTTATTACTAAGAGATTGCTTCGTCCCCCGCCCTTCGCCTACTTGGTGACGTGAATGGCGGAGTCCTGGCAATGACAGAAACAAAGAATTCGCAATGACATCCGCAATTCTCCTCTCTTCAATCACCGAAGGATTTTTGCCGAAGAATACGCGAGAAAATATACGGCGGATGTTCGTGTCATACAGCGCAACGGGCTTGTTGAACGCAAACGAAAGGACGGCATTTGCCGTGTAGTCCCCTATCCCCGGAAGCGCCCTAAGCGCTTCGTAGGTATCGGGAACGCGCCTGCCATGGTCTTTGACGCAAATCTCGGCTAGTCGCTTAAGGTACAGCGCCCTCCTATTATACCCCATCCCCTGCCAGGCGCGAAGTACGGCCGACGCCGGAGCTTTTGCGAGTTTTTGCAGCGTGGGGAAGCGCTTTAAGAACGCATGGTACTTCGGAATGACCCGATCCACCTGCGTCTGCTGCAGCATGATCTCAGACACCAAAATATGGTACGGATCATCCGTATGCCGCCACGGCAGTGTATGTCTGCCGTGCTTTCTATACCATTGTAAAAGTTTTTTCTTAAATTCGATGCCCATATTCAACAACTACACATTTCCGAATTTCGTATTTAGTATATAGTATTTACAAAATACCAGATACCAGATACGAAATACTATTGCAGCGTCCGTTCAATATCCGCCGCTTTATCTATCGCTAAATTTGCGTAGTAATTACAAATACTTTTTGAACAGTTTGGGCTGCCGCCGATGTAGGCTTTCGCCGCGGCAAGCTCCCCGCTTGCGGTTTTTGACGAAGCGCCGTCCTTGGCAAGTTTGATCGCCGAGGCAAAGAACGCATCTTCGATATTCCATGGATTGGCCGGCGTACGGCCGGTAAAGGTTGACACGCGGTCGCGGTATCCCATCCACGTGTTCGGTATGAACTGCGCGGGACCCATTGCGCCTCCCCATCCGTATGACGGTTTTTTGGAAACGGGCGTGGTATTAGGATCCAACCCGAGTTCTCGGGTTATTTGCAAAAAAGCTTCGTGATCGCGCGGATGCATATCCGTAAGATACCGCCCGGTACCGACATTCGCTCCCATGCGCGATTCGATTTCCAAAATAGCGATAAGAAACGCGGGGCGTATGCCGATGCGATTTGCCACCAATACGCCAAGCGTGGCCGCCTGCTCGGCCGTGACGCCGATCTTTTGCAAATAATAAATTTCGTTCTTAAGCTTTTCTATATTCGACTTTGAAACCTTAACAAGCTCCTGAAAACGCTTCTCCTCTCCCTTTGTTTGAGTTAAAAGATTCTGTTTCGTACGCGTCGTAGCCCCAAGCTGCTCGCGCGTAGCTTCCTGCACATCCTTCAGTTCTTCGTTATTCGATTTTTCCTCGGCGAGGCGCTGCCGCTGTTCTTCGAGATCGGATTTTTGATCTTTAAGCGATACCAACGATTGCCGGACCTGCCCCTGCAGCGTCTCCAGCGCCTGCAGTGTTCCGAAAAAATCGGAAAATTGCCCGTCGGCCGCAAACAAAAGAACGGTCGGCTTATGCGCCTCTTGCGCAAAGACACGAAGATGCGCGGCAATGATGCCTCGCAGACGCACAATATCCATCTCGGCAGCTTCAATACCCGCCTCACGCTCGTTAATTTCGCCCGCAAGCCGCTGAATAAGCAATGCCAGGCGCTTGATCTCCAGTTGCGCCTTTTTTGTGCGGGCATCCAGCAGCGCGATCTCGTTCGCGAGCGTTTTTTGCCGCGTGCGGCGGCTTCCGATCTCGCTTTCATACTGTGCGATCTGTTTTTCGAGATTTTCGATCTCGCCGGATTTGGTTTCGATTTCTACTTTAGTTGAGGGCACGGGCGTCAATACTTGCGCAAAAACCGCCTTGCCGGAGGCAAAGATCGCGATGGCGAACAG
>JAUYLV010000034.1 GCA_030699565.1 bacterium | reverse complement strand
GCCGTTATTGACAGTAGCGCGCGCCAGCAAAGTACCGGCATAAATTTTAAGACCGGCACCCGGAAGATACGTTAGCGGAGAAGCGTCGATGGTATCGACTCGAACACTCATCTTCCAGCAACCAATCGCGCTTGCCCCAGCCAAAGGGCCGTCTTCTCCGGGAGTAAAGATCGTACCGTTAAAGTTGCCCGATGCATCGGTCAGCTTTCCGGAGATCGGCGTATCAACAGATGCCGAAAGCCCGACGCAATCGTCGGCATTTCCCTCGCTGCCGCCGCCAGACTTTTGCCATTTGAGCGTTATATACGCGCGTGGCGCGGTATTCGTAAAACTTACGGTAACGGGATTATAGAGTTTCATGGGACTTGCTGTACCGACAGAAAAACTTTGCGGAGCAGTCGCCGCCTGTGAACGGATATAAACAGTCTTGGTTCCGTGATGCGGTACGGTAAATGATGTTGAAATGACATCGGGGCCGAGCAAACCGCCTACGCCCACCTGCGTTGTGCCGTATAGCGATGAGCAATTCGCTATGGCGCTCTGCGACACACACACGATCTGTCCTGGTGTCGCGGTAATCTTTACCGTATAATTCTCGCTCCCAAGCGATGGCACGTCGGCAATTGTCACGCTGCCGCCGGCACCCGTTTTAGTATATCCGGGTCCGCCCGAAACATCCCATGAACCGACGCTACCGGTAATGGAAAGCGTGAGCGATCCCACATGAAAATGCACACCTGACCAGCTAAGCGTCTGGCCAAGATTTAAAGGCCCCGAAGCAGAACAGACAAATGACTGGGGCGTAACAGCGGTCATATATGAAGCGCCGTGGGGGGAAGTAATGTTGTATGAATACGCAGAAACCGGTCCCGTTCCCGCCGGCCCCGCATGCATATTCGTACAAGATGTCGTACATGCGCCGCTCGGACAACTCCCGCTACAAGATTGATCTCCGCCGGTCGTCTGCCATTCACCGGGTGTTGCAGTGGTCACCTGGATCGTTCCATACTCCTGTGACTCGCTACAGGTATCGTCGCAAGCTACAACTCCATAAGTGCAGGCATTATTATCTCCTCCGGCGCCACCACAAGCAGTACCTGGCGGTACGCCATACGTAACGCTCGTTTTGTTTGCGGGTGCCGAAACACTACAACCGCATCCGGCAAGCGTGCAGGTATTTGAAAACCCCGTATTATATTGCCCCAAGGCTTGACACGAAGGAATCGATCCTCGCGATATATCACTTGGCGAGCAGCAAGAACTGGCGTTGTAGCAGGTATAGAGTGGGCTCGATGAATCCCAACAGGAACCGGCATTAATCGGATGCGTACAGGTACCTGAGGCGTTGCAAATATCACTTGTTTCCGAACATGAATCGGTCGGCGAACAGGCGGTATTAACCGGGTCAAGTGAATAAAATTGATTACAGGAACCGCCAGAACAGGCCGCATTACTGCATGAATCACCGTTCGAATCCGGACATGACGTTCCATCCGGATAAACCGTATATGATTGATTACACGAACCGGAGCCGTTACATGCGGCATCGGTGCAGGAGTTTCCATCGGTATCGGAACAACTGGTGCCTGTTGACTTGTTAGATGTTCCGGAGCACGAACCATTACATTGGACCGTTCCCGCATTAACGCATGAGCTTCCGCCACATGAAGAATTAACGTTAGAAACACAGCAATTGCCATCACATAAACTTCCGCTGTAATCTCCGCCAGAACAGCTATCAGCTGCATTACATATGCCGTCGCAGGGATTTCCGTTGTCACCGCATGCGCCACAATTGTCCACGGAAGGAATACCGGTGCAACTGGGGGCGCTATCGCAGCCGGAAGAACCGGTTGCCGTTCCGCATCCACATGCATTACAGCTACATGAGCCGCCATTGGAATAGCAACACCAGTAATTTGACTCCCCTCCGCAACTATCAACATTCGTACAATCATTCCTTGATAAAGCGCCGGATGAGCACCCGCCCGTTTGGTTATCGTAGCAGCCATTGCTATTCGTATCTGAACCGCATGGCTGCGCGTGTACAGATGCGGAAAGTATAAAAAATGCGGCAATAAGCAACGTGCCAAAAAAAATTATCATGCCACCGAGAAATCGCTTTCGTTGATAAAATAAATCCATTTTGCTCGTAATTTAATTAGAAACAGATATCACAGCATGAATATTCGTAACCCATTCTTCCGGTATTCCGCCCTCGAAGAATATCGAAATTTCCTGCGTTGAAGCTTTCGCCTCTAAATACTGTATTTGCTCCTTTGCACCGGGAGGTGCATTTACCGTAACCGCATATTCATTTTCTTTAAGAAAGGCCTCATACATTCCCACGGCCCGCATGAGTGGTTGATTGATCTTAAAAGTTGTCGCATATGATTTGCTATTTGCCGTAAGCGAAACCGTCTCATATCGTTCAATATACGCATCCTCGCTAGCGGGAAGCGGGAACCCCTCTGGCACGACATCGCGAAGCAATGGTATTAGTAGACTTTCTTCTGGAGCAATCATTAGTTCTTCGCGAATCCGGATATCCCCGTCATCCAGAGAAACATACGCCACGGCTAATTCTTGATTTGATGCATCAAGTCGGCGCGCTGCGAAACTCGCTATCCCGTCTGCATGCGCTCCGGTTTGTCTTTCATGAATAAGAAATGCCTTATACGCATAATATCGGCGAAACGCCTCTAGGGCGATTTTGGCATCGGACGACTCCATATTCACAAGAATTATCCGCACCTTTTTGCTTTCTGGTAGAACATATAAAATTTCTAAACTCTCCTGAAGCCCGAACCCCCGAAGCCACGGAATATCCTTCGGAAATCCGTCGGGAAAGAGTGTGGCAACTTCCGGCGGAGGCGTCGGATATGGCAGTGGAGTAGACGAAACCTCTGCGATCGGAAGGCGGCCGAGTTTTACATTTTGAACAAGGAATACAATCGTTATAACACCGAGCGCGATAAGCAAGATATTAAAAATCTTTTTTGATCGCGATCGATGATAAGAGAGTGGAGAAATCGGCAGCTGTGAAGGTGCGCCGCTTGCGGGCAACTGTGATTGCGGCTGTTGCGCGGTGGCTTCTTTTTCAAGGGCGGGTTCGGGCATGGAAACGTCATCGCGAATTCCGCCAATCCATACACATTAAAAAAAGAATGGCGGGACGCGGCGATCTGATTATTGAAGAGATTGCCGCAACATCCGACTGACTGTCCGGACGTCTCGCAATGACACCTATACCCCCTCCTTTGAAAGGGAGAGGGGGTGCAAGATATTAAAACTCCGAATATGAAATCGCCACGCGAACGGTCGAAGGAAAGTTTTCCGCAAACTGCGCAAGCGCTTCTTCGGAAAGATCCGGCGGCGGCGCCTGACGATCCTCGGTGATCGTTATGGAAAGCGCGGCATCATCGCCAAATCCCTGAAGAAAAACCGAATTGTCATTCGATTGCTCCTGAAAATCTTTTTTATAACCGTTATCTTTTAAATACGATATATAGCGGCGCGCAACTTCATCCCTCGACCACGGCGTCTGAAAAGAAACGATATAACTCGATGTCTTCATTAAATAATCAAGCGATCCCGTGCTCTGCGTAAGCGTAAAGCCCGGCTCATTCTTCTCAAGCGGCAGATCGGCAGGAAAGCCATGAGGAATGTCGCCTTCCTGCACGGCAAGCACTTGCGGGTCGAATGCTTCCCGGCGCATGGTCGGCATGACCTGAGGCTTTCCGCTCGAAAAGACGATCGCCACAATAATCACAATAACAACAACAACAACAACAACAACCGCAATGAGCATATGCGGCTGCACAAGACCGCTGGTAACAGAAGATTGTTTTTTGCGGAAGAATGAGAGCATATATATGTTTGTGATTTGTGGTGTTTGTTAATTGTGATTTCCTGCTTAGTATACCATTATTTTTGCTCGATTTACTACGCAATACTATCCACAATGCGGCCCAGGCAACTTATCGACCTCGCATAGAAACATAGGAGTCATTTTATGTCATCCCGACGGAAGTCGGGATCTAGTATGATTAAAATAGATTCTCCCGCTTCTCATTTTTTATCATGGGAGAGCCGGGATCCCGCCCGTAGGCGGGGCGGCTGGAGTTTATCCCGTTGCGCAAACGGGGCCGGAATGAAAATCGCCATGACAATTACCATTGCTGAAACATTTTTTTTACTATATCGTATAGAGGCATGAATGCGGCTGCAAACATCAAAAAGATCATATTGCTGTTGGGCGATGCGCTTGCGCTTACGACGGCGCTCATTGTCGCTATTGTATTACGCTATCCCGGAAGGGAGATGACGAGTGGGCTTTTACAAATCCACTTCGTACCCTTCGGAGCGCTTTTTATATTATGGATAATCGTGTTCTATGTATACAACCTATATGACCTGCGTTACATGGAAAATTCCGCGTTGTTTTTCGGTATTGCGGCGCAGGCATTCACGTTGAATGCGCTTTTGGCCATCGCCTTCTTTTATTTTAATCCGTATGTTTCGATCACGCCCCGCACGGTACTTTTCATCGATATTGCCTTAAGCGCTATATTATTCGGTGCCTGGCGAGTGCTTTTTAATAAGGCGCTCGCAAAAAAACTGATCACGAATCTCGCACTGGTCAGCATCTCCCCCTCCATGATCTCGCTCGCCAAAGAGCTCATTGAAAAGCCCGCGCTTGGCTACCGCATCTCCGCTTTCATCTCCGGAGACGGCGCATCCCTTCCCAAGGATCTGGCGCACATCCCGCTTATGAGCATTGAAGCCTTTAAAAAACATATCGCCCAGCATCCGCCCGAGGGCGCTACCACGGTCATCGTCGAAAAGCATTTCGTGCAAACGCGCGACCATGCGCAACTGCTCTTTTCCCTGCTGCCCGCGCAGCTGACCTTTCGCACGCTGCCGTCATTCATCGAACACGTGTTCCAAAAAGTCCCGCTCTCGGAAGTATCCGAATCGTGGTTTCTGGAGAACTTGAGCGAAGGCGACAAACGTTTCCATGAACGCGCAAAGCGCTTATGCGATATCATCGGGGCCATGGCTCTGGGCGTCGTAACGCTTCCCCTGATGGCGCTCGTCGCCCTGGGCATCAAGCTCGAAGACGGCCGAAATGTGTTTTACCGGCAGATGCGCCTGGGCGCGGACGGAAAAAAATTCTCGCTTCTGAAGTTTCAAAGCATGGTGGCGGACGCGGAAGTAGCCGGACCCCAGTGGACGAAAAAGAACGATCCGCGCGTAACGCGCTTCGGTACCTTCCTGCGCTCGACCCGGCTCGATGAGCTGCCCCAGCTTTGGAATGTTTTAAAAGGCGACCTTTCGTTTATTGGGCCTCGACCGGAACGCCCGGAATTCATACAAAAACTTGAAAACGAGATCCCCTTCTATGCGTTGCGCCACCTGGTGCGGCCGGGACTTTCGGGCTGGGCGCAGATAAATAATCCCCTCCACTCGGTAGCCGAGAGCTACGAAAAACTCGAGTATGATCTCTTTTATATCAAGAACCGTTCCTTGGCGCTCGATGCGGCCATCGCCTTAAAGACCATAAGCATCATTTTGCGGCGACGAGGGCGGTAAAATAATGCTTAAATATTAAATAGCTAATTTGTGACTGTAGAGGAATGTCATTGCGAGGAGTCCGGCTAGCCAAGCGGACGACGTGGCAATCTTTTCACTAATCATTTTAAAGTGAATTATTGAACAGATCCCCTGGGCGGATTCCATTGATCGAAAACAGGGATACCGCCCGTTAAATGCTCTGCGGGAGCATTTCACCCACGTTCCTGCGGAATACCGCAGGAACTCGCGATGACAACACATTCTTCTACAGTCTCAATTTCCAATTAAAATTTATGCGTGAAAATGAACTTACTTCCGAAATAAAAATACCGCCCAAGCGCCAACATACCCCTGAAAGCCCGACCATGGGATTATCGGCTCGCATCGTTAATCTTAAGGAGGCCATCGACATGCAGATTCCGTATTTTACGAAATTACCCGTTGATAACGAGCGGCGAGAGGCATTTACAAAGATCATTGGCGATCTGAATGAGCTGATGGATAAAAACGGCGAAACGCTGCTACAGCAAGAGATCGAGGAGCGATTGTCGGATCTCGAACATCGCTTCAAAAATTTCCTGCAATAGTATTCGCGAATATACAATAAAAAAATATACGAATATGCCAGACAAACTCGAATAAAATACCTGCAATCTAACTCGTATTCGAGAATGAATGTCTGATTCGTATATTTGCGACTATTCGTATATTCGCGATTACTACTCCAATCCCCACAACCTCTTAAGCTCCGCAATCCCGTCTTCAAGACTGATCTTCGGCTCCCAGCCGAGGATTTTTTTCGCTTTGGTATTGTCCGCGCCCGAAAACCGCGGGTCACCCGGACGCTCGGGCACGAACTCGTGCGGCGCACCGAGCATATTTACCAGATCAAGCACGGTGCGCGGCTTGCCATAGCCGATGTTGAGCACCTCGCCTTTGCCGACACTCGAATGCTGCATCGCAAGAATATTTGCACGCACAATATCGGCCACATGCGTATAATCGCGGTGATAACATCCGTCGCCGCATACGGTGAGGGGCTTACCCTCCTTCATCTGCTGTAAAAATTTTCCAACAACCAACGCATACGGCCCATGCGGATCGAAATACGG
>JAUYLV010000002.1 GCA_030699565.1 bacterium | reverse complement strand
CCCTCCAAGTTTGTATCTGCCAGGAGGCACCGGGACCGGCACTGAACTGGGCATTAGCCAGTCCCTGCTCATATGTAATAGAAGCGGTCTGGATCAACTGCATTTTATATCCCGTCAATTCCGTTGCATTAACGCCGTTATGCACATAGATAAGGCCTCCTGCGGCATAAAAGATCGCCCCTAGTGCATTATTGTGCAATTCGATTGCGGCGTCGTTTGTGGAGCATGAACCGCCCGATCCCAGACAATCCGAAAATGAAAGCAGCATCACATAGCTTCCCGATTGGCCGGAGCCTCGAAAGATGCCGTTGTTTGCAATCTCAATCCAGGAGTCGGCAAGTAAAACGCCGCTTTCCGCTCCATAACTCGAATCCAATTGAACGGTCGAACCGTTTGAAATGTCTACATATCCCTTTACATGCACCGTCCCAGTCAAGGTAAGTACGACACCGTTTGCCGTAAGATCCAGATTGCCATTGATAACCTTGGGCCCAATCGACGTGGACGATCCGGGGGTAAAGTCCCCGTTCAGAATGCCGCCGGCCGCGGCATCATCCTCCAACTGATCCATCTGCCCCTGCGATATGGGCATATTTTGGGGCGGTGGATCGGCGGGAACCTGCGAATTCGGGGTTGTTTCCACACCGTCCACGGTGCAATTTACCTTTGTATTATACGCCGCATCCCCATCGATTGACGAGGAACAATCTTGCAAAACATCGGTTGATACATCGCCGTTCGCGGTGCTGTCAATAAATATGACGCTGAAAGCGCTTGATGTCACCGTGGTGTTTTCAATGCGATGCGCGTGCGCGTTGCCGCCAATAACCATTCCCTCAATGCTCGTTTCAACTCCCCCCATCCAGATCTGGAAGGTAAAATCTCCTCCCGCGGCATTCCAGGTCGGATTGCCCGCGCCCCAGTTCGGAGACCATTTTCCGGTTCCATACGGATACGCATCGGCTCCGTCAAGACCGATGACCCAATAATTACTGTCATCCCTTGCCGCATCGATCAGTAACCAATAGGTCGTACTCGCCGTAAGCGTCGGCGCGGAAGTGAACGTAACATCGACCCATGCATAATTGGCAGTAACGAGATTCGCCGATAGCGTGCCGGAAGTAATAATGTCGGCGCCGTTTTTTCCCGGTTCCGATCCGTTGTTTTTATTTATTTGCACGGTAACATTCGGGGGTACGCCGACTTTTTTCAAATACAGGCTTATCTTATTGATCGGAGCGGTCGTTGATGTTTGGAAACTCTGCGCAATATCAAGTTGATCATTTGATCCTATGCGCCTGCCGAACTGAAAATCAGCTGTCGTGGCGGTCCATTCCTGATTGGGAACTCCTTGCGTGCCCCCGGCAACCCACACATCATTAGTAATCTTGGCACCGGGCGAGCCGATAATCGATCCATTCGAATAGACATTACCGTATACCCTGCTGTTATTCTCCATAACGAGCCCGCCCTCGCCGACTTGTACGCCATAATGAAATTCCACCTCGGAAGTGCTTTTTTGCAGATACGTTCCGAGTCTGCGTATGTGGCCCGAAACATCGCCCGTAGACGTTGCAAAAACCTCGTTCGCGCTTGCTGCTGATGAAATAGTGGCCGAACCATTATTGAGCGAGAGCGTTTCGGTCGCATTATATTGTTTGGAAAATTTTATCCGATACAGGATATCCTCAAGCCCGCTTTCCCCGGTGGCGAAACTTTTAACGGCATGTAATGCGTTTCGTGCGATCTTCTCATCGTTCAGCGAGGACAATACCATAAGTGCCACCACAAAAAGCGACACGGCAAAAATCAATATGATCGTGGTCATGGAAGCGAACCCAGTTTGAGTATTTCGTATTGCGTATTTCGTATTTCGTATTTTTTTCTGATACCAAATACCAGATACGAGATACCTAGTACGAGATACTACATGAATAAGAATGTCAGCAATCATAATTTGCAGCACTACCAATAACTACCTTAATACCTCCGAAGCGTAATCGAACTTGTCGCCGAAAACTGTTCTTGATCGTCACGCGCGAACCGATGCCGGGCGCCGACCGCAATCTGTAAAGATTCCGATGTCGTAAGGGGGTTTCGCCTTATGATCTTGAACCGATCCACCAACACCCGCTCGCTGGAAAGCGCCTTGGGTGCGGCAGCTTCCCGTTTCATGAATACGCGGCCGTTATCGAGATAAAAATCAACAAATGAAAACGGCTCCCCCGCCGGTACGCCAAGCGATGTCTTAAGCGATACTTGCGACGCATCGTCGCCAAAGACGCTCGTAGGCTCATAGACTTCGTTTGCGAATCGGGCTTCGTAAAACAGCGCGTCATACACGCCGGACACCGCCGAAACCACTTCTCGAGTACGCGCGGTGCGCATGCCCGCGGTCAGAAGCTGCATTACAAGCCCCACGATCAGCACCGAAAGCATCATGAAAAGCGCCAGGTATATAAGCATTTCGTACAGGGTAAAACCCTTCCCGCTATACGTGGATGGGTGACGGAGTGACGGAGTGACGGAGTGATTGGCATGCCGCCATGGCCGGCATTTTTTATCTACCGTTATAAAGAATTGCATAAAGATTTTCGAGCGAATAGCGAGAAAAATCCATTCACTCTCATACGCTGTCACTTAGTCACTATGTCGCCTTTTCTATTAATAGTATACCACACACTTCATGAATGCTTATTCACAACACGATGCGCTTCGGGTATACTTGCCGCATGCATCAAACAGATAAACGTACGGGTGATGGTACCGCCGATCCCGTTGATTATACGCTTACCGCGACATACCAGGGGTTGCCGCTCTTGAGGCGATTGCCGATTCCGGCATTCCTAAAAACGCTTACGCGGCGGGAGCAAACGGCGCTTATTGCATTGGGATTTTTATATCTTTCCAGTTGGGCGCTGTCGTTCGCGGGCGTATTCGATGCCGTTCCGTTCATCGATATTCCCTATCACTTCTTCGGAGGCTTCTTCGTCGGATTGCTGCTTATCGACGTCTTCCGAAAAGCGCTCGTCGCCGAGCGCATCCTTTGGCATGACGTTGCCGTCATTGTAGGCGCGGCCCTTATGGTGGGGTTTTTTTGGGAACTTTACGAACTTTTATTGACCCGATGGATCGGTGATTTTTTTGCGGCACGCGGAATCACCTGCTGCATCGGCGACGCCTTCGACACGCTGAAGGATCTTTTAATGGATAGCCTCGGCGCATTTACGGTATTTTTCTTGGTGCGATGGCGCAACCGCACTTCACCGATGTTTCATTAACGTGATTTGTGAAAAGAAAAAACCCGCCCAAGTTTTTGCCGCTCGAATAAATTCATTACGCATAATACTCCCTGATGCGTATAGCACATTGCTTACGACGTATGGCAAAAATTTAGGCGGGAAAAAACACCCCGCCCTAGCGGGGTTGGTATGGCAGCTGCCGCGGCATGCGCCTACCGAAATGTGACCAATTTCCTGAACCGTGCTTCGTCTTTCGGATCAAACGGACCCAGTAATACGGCATTGAGCCGCTTTTGCTGAAAAATATCCCGCGCAACGTCTTGAATCTGTTTCGCCGTTACTTTTTTTATGGTAGTGATTACCTCATCGGGCGTGCGAATGCGGCCGGCCAGCGCTTCCTGCTCACCCGCATAGAATGCCAGCGCATCTGATGTTTCGAGTCCCAATAATATCTTGCCTTCCGTATAATGTTTTGCTTTATCCAGCTCTTCGCCCGATACGCCTTTATCGGCGATTTTTTTATATTCGGCCAGAATAATCGACAGCGCCTCTGCCGTCGCCTCTTTGCGGACTCCCGCCTGCGTCACCATGTACCCGGAATCCGTGTGGAACTCCGGACTCGTATGCACGGAGTAGGCCAGGCCCCGCCGCTCGCGCACTTCCATGAATAGACGGGATGACATGCCCCCGCCCAGAATCGTGCCTAACAGCGAAAGCGCGTACCGCTTCGGAGAAAATAAATGATACGCCCGCACGCCGACCATTAATTGCGTCTGATCGGTTTGCTTGGCGTGCAGCAAAAACTGCGGCGAGGTTTGCGCCTCGCGAACGGGCTTTTTCGATCCCGCCTTGCTCCGCTTCAGAGAGCCGAAATAGCGCTCCACGGTTTTTTTAATGGTTCGCTCGTTGAATTTTCCCGCAACGACAATGGTCGTATTCGGCGCGGTATAATGCGCATGCAGATAATCGATAAAATCATCCCGTTGCATGGCCGCGATGTTTTCTTTCTCGCCGGCGATCGTCCAGCCTGCGGGGGTGTCGCCATACAAAAGCTTTTCCCATAAATCCCCGATATGCCGCGCGGGTGTATCCAGATACATATTGATCTCTTCCGTAATGACACCGCGCTCCTTTTCGATCTCTTCGGCGACAAAAAGCGAATGTTGGTAGCTATCGGACAACACATCCAGCGCCAATTCCAGATGTTCATCGGCAGCTTTTACGTAATAACCGGTATATTCCTTGCCCGTAAAAGCATTATAATCGCTGCCAATGCCGTCGAGCAATGAGGCGATCTGAAGCGCCGAGGGGCGCCGCTTGGTTCCCTTGAACATCATGTGCTCCAAAAAATGGGCAACACCATTGGTCTTTTTCGTTTCGTACTTGGATCCGGCTCCGACCATGACTAAACAGGTCACCGCCCGGGTGACTTGCATGGGAATGGTAATAAGACGTACGCCGTTTTTTAATGCCGTTTTTGAAAACATGGATTTTTTCATGTTAATTATCACCGTTACAGAACGGAATATCCCTATGAAGACTTAAGCAAGCTTCTCCGCCAACAGGGCGCGCAATGCTTCGATCTTCACCCGCTCATGCTTTGCGGTATCGCGATCGCGTATGGTAACCGTGTCGTCTTCCAAAGATTGAAAATCAACCGTAATGCAATAAGGGGTACCGATTTCGTCCTGGCTATAGTACCGCTTGCCGATATTACCCCGCTCATCCCATGCAACCATGAAATGCTTTCGCAGATCATCATATATGGCGCGCGCTTTTTCGACAAGCTGTGGCTTGTTCGCCAGTAGTGGGAACACCGCTGCCGTGTACGGTGCGATCTTTGGATGTAATTTCAAATATACACGATCGCCATCTTCCTTATATGCCTCCAAGAGCAACATCAATAACAGGCGCGTCAGCCCGAATGTCGGCTCGATTACATGCGGAACGAAAGTTTCTCCGCCTTCCGGATCCGTATACGCCAGCTCCGTGCCGCTCTGCTTTGTGTGGCTTTTAAGATCGAAGTCCGTGCGGTATGCCAGGCCGAACATTTCTTTCCAGCCGAAGGGCGTATGGTACTCGATGTCCACCGTGCGCTTCGAATAATGGGAAAGCTCTTCCGGACCGTGTTCGCGTTCACGAATGTGCGTCGCCTCAAATCCAAGCTCAAACAGCCACGCGCGCTGTTCATCGAGCCAGTACTGGAACCAGCGCTGCCACTCGGCTTCGCGAATAAAGTATTCGAATTCCATAAGATCGAACTCTAGCGTGCGATAAATGAAATTTCCGGGCGTGATCTCGTTTCGAAACGCCTTACCAATAGATGCAATGCCGAATGGGAGTCGCTTACGCGAAACATTTACCACGTTCTTAAAATTAACGAACATTGCCTGCGCGATCTCGCCGCGCAAAAATACCGCCGTTGCGTCTTCTTTTTCCACCGAACCGATCGTGGTCGTGAACAATAAATTGAACTTGCGGGCCTCGGTGAATTTTTTCTTTGCGCCGCAGTTCGGACAGGGAATATCGGTGTTTTTTATGATGTCATTCAATTCTTTCGGAGAGGCGCCCTCCACTTTCATATCCGGGTATACATGCTCGATAAGATGATCCGCGCGGTGCCTGGCCTTGCAGGCTTTGCAATCGACCATAATATCATTAAAGCCCGCCACATGCCCCGATGCTTCCCATACCCGCGGATTCATTAAAATAGCCGCATCGATCCCCACCATATCGTCCCGGGAACGCACAAATCGCTGCCACCACCAATCACGCAGATTATTTTTAAGTTCCACGCCCAGCGGTCCGTAATCCCATGAATTGGCAAGTCCTCCGTAAATATCGCTGCCGGGGAACACAAAACCGCGCCGTTTGCACAGGGAAACAATTTTATCCATGAGATTATTTTCAGCAGAAGTCATGCCGAGGTAATAATGAGTAATTCTTAATAACCAAATAAATTCCAACACCAAAATCACCAATAACCAAACGATCAATGAATGATTTTTTTAAAAATGTCTACACATTGTATCGTTTGGAGTTTGTATCTTGGTTATTGATTATTGCCATTTTTTGCTGTGCAAAAAATGGTCACGGTTGTACTCTCCCGTCCGCCTGTCCGGACTGTTCAAAAACCTGGTCGCTGCGCACGGGCGGCGCCTGGGCGGATATCGCATTTCCGGTAAAAAGATCGGCGGCACCCACCCGCGATTCGCGCATTAGTTCAACACCCTGGCCTATCTGCGTAACCGAAGGCACCATGCCAACCTGGAAAATCGCCTCATACGCCGGATAGAGAATTCCCGTATTGGCGGGAACGCGTGAAATAAACCACACAACCTCCCCCGTCGTCACGTTGAATGTGGGCCTGGCATCGGTGTAACGCGTCACCACTTCACCGGTCGGATACACGCCCGTGGGCAGCGTTGCGCGCACTTCAAAGTTTTCAAGATCGTTCGCCGGAACGGCGATCCGCCAATGCATGGTGAATTTTGTCTCCTGGTTCACGCGGGGCGGAATCGGGCCTGAATTGACGATGCCACTTGAATCGTCATAATACCGCCCCCAAGCGGAAAAATCCATTTCGGTCTGAAGCTTGACCTGAAGCGTATCCGAAGACGTGATCTTGTTCAATGCCAAATCCGGCGGCACGTGAATGCTTTCTACGGTACCGACGATGCGGGCGGTAAAATTGGTGTCACCGGGTTCCGTGATGGGAAAGTCGTCACGAAGCGTAAGCCGGAATGTGAGCGTCTGTTCGATGCCCGGATCGAGAAACGCCAACTGCTTCACGTTCGCGGGTGTCCAGATCAGCATATTGCGGGTGCTATCGAAATATCCCCGTTCGGCGGAAACGCTTCTCGGAATGAACATATTACCCTCCAATACCGCGCGCACGACAACCTCTTTAATGGGCGCCTGGGTGTTGTTCTTGAACCGGAGGCGCGCATTCAGCGTCTGCCCAAGATTGGCAACGTCGGAGCCGGAATCAAGTTCAAGCTGAATCGCAAGCGGTGGGGGCGCCACAATGGTGTCAAAAGAGCTTTCCGTGTACGGGAAGAACTGCCCGGCGCGCATAAATCCGATCTCGGCCTTAACGCGCTTGGTGTCGCCTTCCATGCCCTCAAGAAATCCCGAAATCGTAATCAAGCCCTTTCCGCCCTGGGCAACCTCTCCCAGATCCCATGTGTCGCTACCCTCGGTCGCGGCCGGCTCCGCTCCGCCGTACGCAAATCCGTCCGGATACCGCACGCGCACGCGAACATCGCCGAACGGATGGACGGCGAGGTTTTCGTACCGCAAAAAGTACACGATGCGCTCACCGGATACCGCCCGCTGCGGCACGACAAAATCAAGAAAAAACGACGCATCCGCGATGCGAACGGAAGTTTCGGCAACTTTTCTGAATTCCGCAATGCCCGCGCTTTTATAGGCAAGTTCGGCGCTCGCGCGGACAATGCTGGATTTTGCGCCCACGACATATCCCTTAAAGATCCGCGAGCCTTCGGCTGACGGCGCAATGGTTCCAACCGTTACCGTCTCGATCAATTGCTCGGGCCGCTCAAGCGGAATGGCGCCGTCGGGATACCGGAAAAAAATCTTCGCGTCATGAAGCGGCACCCGCGTACCGTTGTGCCATTTAACCTCGAATGCCACTTCATCGCCGCTGGTAATATCCTGGGGTGCGATGATCTGCAGCGCAACTTCTTCCGCGGGTCCCTGATCGCTATTGCGAAATACGTATACAAGACCGCTGACCGCAGCGGCAAGAAGAACGAGAAAAATAATGATCAAAGCAACGTATTTTTGCATAAGGACAACTAACAACCTTTACGACTTACGACCTCTACAACAAACGACCTATGCGACCGTCGGCCCATACCGCATATAGGACATGGGAGACGTTTTTAATATAAGACTGCAGAAAAACGTATATGTCATCGCGAGCCAATGTGGTACTCCGCATCGGCGTGGGTGAAATGCTCTGGTGAAGCATTTCACGGGCGGTATCCCTGTTTCCGATCAATGGAATCCACCCGGGGGATCCATTCAATAATTCATTTTAAAACGATCAAGCCCCGACTTCGATCGGGATCCCGATTTCCTTATGTCAAAATCATAGAGCATCGGGAGAAAAGATTGCCGTGTCGTCCCCTGACTGGCGGACTTCTCGCAATGACCTTAAAGTGTATTCTTCTACAGTCTTAGTATAGCAAAAAAGCTGAAAAATGGCAGTATGGCTATTTTGACAGCGCCTCCAGTCCACTATGCATTTCGCCGAATCCCGGTCCCGCAAGGTCCGTATGCGCAAGCAAGGCATCATACCTACTTAGTGTATCTTTTACACTAAGCATCTCGGCGCTTTCGTCATAATATCCCAATGCCTGTAAAAATCCCCGGGAAAAACTTTGCAGCTTCTCGTGCACCGCTTCCTCGCCGGAGCGGGCTGAAGCTTCTTCGGCAAGCGCGGTCAGCGTGTTCTCCAACAGCTCCCACAGCCCGTGATCGAACGCATGCGTAAACAAATACCGGTCATACATTTCCGCCACCATGCGCGCCGCATAGGCGATTTGGGGCCGTAGGCGGACCGCATCGAACGTGCCGAGCGCTAAGGCATCAATCACCACTCCCCGTCCCGTCCTGCGCACGATCGTAAACCGACCATGGGTCAATAGTTCAAGGTGTCCCTTTAATTTTGATTTTTCATATCGAATGCCTTTGGCAACGGCTTGGATCTTTCCGTATTCGCGCGTATAAAACGAAACGAGGCGGTCCGCGTCGCCCCAATTTTCGTAACCGATAAGAATGCCTTCAAAACGAGTTTCGATCATTCTGCGCGTTTAGGCTCTGTAAACAAATAACTTCACCATCTCGCTTCCATCTTCACCCCGTCTTCGGCTTTTCCTCAATCGCGAAAATCCTCACCGTAGCCCCGCTACGGCTCGGATTCCGCTCAATCGGAAAAACCGAATCTGGGGCAAATCTGAAACCGAATCTGGACAAGTTATTTGTTTACAGAACCTTGACGGATAACGGCGCACCTGCCTGAAAATCCCACGATACAATGAAAGTCTTTGCTTTGATTGCCGCACCGTGCTCGGAGTGCTCCATAAGCTTTTTTTCATTCTCATCTCCAACCGTCACAATGATTTTTTCACCGGGCTTCAATCCTTCCGTTTTCCGCACATCCTGAATCTTACGCGTAAATTCACGCGCCTCCCCTTCCAGGCGAAGTTCCTCGGTAATAACCGTATCAAACGCGGATTCGACCCCAAAGCGCACCTCTTTTACATTCAGCTTGTCCTTGATAATGTCGCCAAGTGCAAGATCCTTGGGCGCTCCGTAGGGTGATGCGGCCTCGCCGATGGTATAGGACGCAAGCGGTTGCCGTACTTTAATCTTTCCTTCGGCCCGCCTCGCAAGTCCTCTGGCAACTTCCTCGCGCGTAAAGCTCATTGCGCGTATCAGAGCGGCATCCTGGTCGGAAATGACATCTTCACCCTTCGGAAAATCCGCAAGATGCACGGATGTTTCGTTGCCAAGATCGTGCCACAGCGCTTCTGCCACGAACGGTATAAATGGCGCCGCAAGGCGTGTGGCGCCCTCAAGAACCCTTCCGAATACCGCCATGGCCCGTGTATCCTCCCCAAGGCGATCGCGGCTTGATTGTACATACCATTGGGAAAGATCATTGATCACGAAATGCTCGATCGCGCGCGCCGCGCCCGTTACGTCATATGCATCCATTTTTGCACTCACATCCTTGATGAGGCCGTTGAGCACCGATAAAATCCAGCGATCGAGCACGTGCATGTCGCCGGTTACCGGTCGCCGATCGCCGGTCGCATGCCGACAATACGTCTTATAAAATACCGCGCAATTCCAGAAAGTATTAATGAACCCTCGCAGGCGTTCGGCGACCTGCTTCTCGTCGAATAATTTGTAATCGCCGGGATCGTTGACGGTAAAGAAATACCAGCGCAACGCATCGATACCGTATTTTTCTATCATATCCCCGGGATTCACCACGTTACCCTTGGACTTGGACATCTTCTGCCCCTTCGTATCAAGCACATGCGCGAGCGATATGACATGCTTATAGGGCGCTTCCTTGCCAAGCAGCGTAGCCACCGCCAGCAACGTATAGAACCAGCCGCGGGTTTGATCCATAGCCTCGCAAATATAATCCGCGGGATAGTCGATTCCTAATTTTTGATTTTTGATATTTGATATTTGATCTTGAGTGAAAGGGTAGTGCCCTTGAGCGAATGGCATCGCCCCCGAATCGAACCAGACGTCGACAAGGTCTTTGACCCGGCGCATCGCGCCCGGGCAGGATGCATCAATACACTTCAACACCGTCTCATCGATATACGGCCGATGGAGATTGACGGCGCCATCTTCATCATACGGCAACGCCCGATAACGCGCCTCAACGGGAGTGGCAAACGCCGGATAATCGACCCTGCGATTAGCCTGCATGCCGACGGCCCGAAAATCGGCATCACTGTAGCCTTCCAGAGTCCTTGCGAGCACCCAGATCGGATCCCCGTGACTTACGATCAGGATCCGTTTGCCGCGATGCGCCTTCTCCAAATCGCCGATTACCTGCATCATACGGCGGCGCAGATCCGCCCATGTCTCTCCGCCCTCTGGCGCGTGATCGAACCTGTTGAGTCCATCGGCAAAATACCCGATATAGGCCTCCAGCGCTTTGCCGTCAAAATCGGTTCCATGATTAAGCTCCCAGAGGCGATCGTCGTGCGCGACAGGAACGTTAAGCATCCGGCTTACGATCTCGGCGGTTTCTTTGGTGCGGGAAAATCCCGAAGCGTATATCAAATCGACGCCCCCCGCCTTTTTCAATTGCTCCGCGCCCGCATGCGCCATTTGCCTTCCGCGTTCGGTCAGATGCGAGGAATTCTCCACCCGATCGCTAATGATCCGGCCGCCGTTCGACGTCGCCTCGCCATGCCGCATGAGTATATAGGTATTGCCGGATGGGTTATGCGCCGCCTCCGAAAGTTCTTCGACGCTCCCGACGCAGCGCCTGTTGCCGCATGTTTCGCACACCCATACCGGCAAGGGCGTACCCCAGTATCGCTCGCGCGAAAAGTT
This sequence comes from bacterium, assembly GCA_030699565.1. GTDB lineage: Bacteria > Patescibacteriota > Minisyncoccia > JAUYLV01 > JAUYLV01 > JAUYLV01. The sequence continues at coordinate 5,927 of JAUYLV010000002.1, read as the reverse complement.
CCAATCCTTTACCTCCTTCAGCCACTCGCCGAATCTCCCTTCTTTAATATGTTCGGGAACCCAGCCGACGGCGTCATTATTTTTTACGAGCGTGTCGCGCAAAGCCGACATTTTAATGAACCACGAAGGCTTTGCGTAATACAAAAGCGGCGTGGAGCAGCGCCAGCAGAAGGGGTAATCGTGCGCATACGGCACTTGGTTCAATAACAATCCCTTTTCCTTTAAATGCTCGATAATTTTTGCTTCGGTCTTTTTATCTTTTACATACAAACCTTCAAATCCATTCACCGCCGAGGTGAATTTTCCTTGAGCGTCTACCGTATGCTGCTGCGGCAAGCCGACTTCAAGACCGAGATTATAGTCGTCTTCGCCATACATGACCGCCGTATGCACCACGCCGGTACCGTCGGTCGTGGTCACAAAGTCGGCGGCATAAATTTTATAAGATGTGTCGGTTTTAAGGGCGGGGATTTCGAACAACGGCTCGTATGCCGATCTGACAAGATCATTCCCGGTGACCACTTCCACTTGTTCATACGAATCCTCTGCAAGCACCCCAAGCCGCTCTTTTGCCAAAATAAGCCGCTCACCCGTTTCCTTCATCTTCACTGCCGTATAAAGAATATCTTTTCCGACCGCAAGCGCAACATTCCCCGGCAACGTCCAAGGCGTTGTCGTCCATGAAAGAATGTAGGTATTTTCATCGGTAATGAAAATATTATCCCCTGAGCTTGCTACGCCCGCCGAAGCCTCCGGCGAAGGCCGGGTCGAAGGGTGTTTAATGGGAATTCTCTGTCCCGGCTTTAGCTTGAATTTCACGTACACCGAGTTCTCTTCTATATTCTTATATCCCTGCGCAACCTCGTGACTCGAAAGCCCCGTGCCGCAGCGCGTGCAAAATGGCACGACTTTGTGTCCCTGATACAATAAGCCGTTGTCATGGACTTGCTTGATGATCCACCACAAACTTTCCATGTACGGCCATTCATAGGTAACGTAGGGATGCTCCATGTCGAGCCAGAACCCCATGCGCTCGGTGAGTTTTTCCCATTCGTCCTTATACGTCCATACCGATTCCTTACATTTTTTATTGAATGCGGCGATGCCGTAGGCTTCGATATCCTTTTTCGATTTGAGGCCAAGCTGTTTTTCCACCTCCAGTTCAACCGGCAGGCCATGCGTGTCCCAGCCGGCTTTGCGGGCAACATAAAAACCCGCCATCGTTTTGTAGCGGCAAATAACGTCTTTGAACGCGCGCGCCAGCACATGGTGGATTCCCGGGCGGCCATTTGCCGTGGGCGGCCCTTCATAAAAAACAAAAGGCTCCGCGTCTTTGCGGTTTTCAAGCGACTTGGCGAACGTTTTTTCCTTACGCCACCGTTCAAGAACCTTTTCCTCTAGCTCCTTAAAATCCATCATATAATACCGTAGTTTACGGGTTTTCTGCCGTTCGGTCAAAGAAAAAGCCGCCCCGCATCGAAATGCAAAAGGCGGCATGTGATTTGTCGATCCTTATGATCGACTAAACTTCGGGAACGAATATCGTCTCGGCGGAAGGCGCGTGATGTTCGTTTCGCGGTGCCTCCCCCAACTTCACTCGGATGCGCTGGCCTTTGCGCAGGCCCGTCACGTCATCATGATCTGCCGTGACAATGCGGCTCCTGCGCAAGTGCACCGATCCTCCATTTACAAGGAGTTTTGCAAACCCGTAACCGAATTGGTTGAAAAATTTCTCAACCACGGCTTCGAGATGGTCGCCGTGACCGTTTTGAGTTGCGATCTCCTCGCCGATCCGGGCATGGCGGCGGTTTCGCCGCGTCTCCGTCACTAGGCGCCTTACATGCAATGCCTGCGGCCGATTCCGGTACGTCCCGGGCATAAACTCCACCCTCTGCCCGACTTCCACGTCGGACAAACCCGGAGATTCGATATCCCTCCAGTTGAATCCGTAGTCCCTTCCGTTCATTGTCCGGACAACCTGACGATACTGCACCTCGCCATCGATGACGAGGGGGCGGTGGGTTTCCCGATCGAACATCGGAACCTCCGCAATGTAACCCTGAAGTCTTGCTTCCGTCTCCATAAAACCTCCAAACGACCGAGATTCGATTCGCAAGGAACAAGCTGCAAACGCCAAATACTTCCTAGTGGCGTTATTTTCCCCATCAATCATGCCCTTTTACCTAAAAAGCATTTTGATGATGGAAAATACATTATATTACATATTATTTATAATGTCAATGCCACGCGTAAAAAGACAAAAGCGGCCCCAAAGCCGCTTTTGTGATAATGCGAATCGGAATCGATTATGCTTATTCGACAGCCGAAGCCATAGGAATCCCCCGCAAACCCGTACCGGCCGGAATAAGCTTGCCGATGATGACGTTTTCTTTGAGACCCCGCAGATAATCCGTCTTGCCTTCGGAGGCGGCGGCAATAAGCACTTTTGCGGTTTCCTGGAACGATGCGGCCGCCAAGAACGAATCCGAGGTCAGTGATGCCTTGGTAATACCCATCAGAAGACGCACCCCGACCGCCGTAGCCTTTCCCGCCTTGCGCGCCTTCTCGTTCTCCTCGCGGAACACGTCGTATTCCATGATCATGCCCGGCAGCAGTTGCGTCTCCCCCGCGTCCTTAATGCGTACGCGCGAGAACAGCTTGCGAATGACCAGCTCAATATGCTTATCGTGAATACCCGTACCTTGCGACGTATAAATGCTCTGCACTTCTTTGATGATGTATTTATGCACGCGCTCGCGCCCGGAGATGCGATACAATTCTTTCAAGTCAAGGTTTCCTTCCGACAACTGCTCTCCCTTCGCAACGCGCTTGCCTTTCTTTACCCAAAGCACCGTGCCTTTGCCAATAACGTATTCTTTGATCTGCGGAACGGGAGCGGCTCCGCTTGCCAGCGCGGCCGCATCGGCTTTCTTGGCGGCTTTCGCACCCCTGCCGCGCTTGGGTGCCGCATCGTGCAGCGGATCGTGTTCATGCAGGTCGCCGGTTTCGGGAGACTTGGCATCCTGGGATGCGACCTCGGGCATGACCTTGATCGTCCAATCCTTTTCGGATTCCACAATATCGATGACCGTGCCGTCGCATTCCGAGATCGCGGCCTTTCCTTTGGGCGGGCGCACTTCGAATATTTCTTCAACGCGCGGAAGACCGACCGTGATGTCGGCGACCGCAGCCACACCTCCGGTGTGGAACGTTCGCATGGTCAGCTGCGTACCCGGCTCGCCAATGGCCTGCGCCGTGACAATGCCGACCGCCTCGCCGATCTCAACCAGCCGGTTGTGTCCCAAGTCATAGCCGTAACACATCTGGCATAGGCCGAATTTGGTCTTACAATGCATGACGGATCGAACGCGCACGGTTGCCACGCTCGCCGCATCTATGTTTTTTGCGGCATCCAGATCGATGAGTACACCCTTTATGGCCAGTTGATTGCCATCTTGCGGATGCAGCACGTCCTCCAGTGCCACGCGACCGAAGATCCGCTGCGCCAGGGTTGCGCTATCCCCCATGGCCGGGTCGTCGCGGCGCAAAACAATACCCACGGCATCTCCGCAGTCCGCCTCGCGAATCACCATGTCCTGCGCCACATCCACCAGGCGCCTGGTTAAATAGCCGGCGGTTGCCGTGCGCAATGCCGTATCGGAAGCGCCTTTTCGGGCGCCATGCGTGGAAATGAAATACTCCAGCACCGTAAAGCCCTCTTTATACGATGACTTGATCGGCAATTCGATGATCTCGGAGGCGGGGTTAACCACCAAACCCTTCATGCCCGACATCTGCGAGGTCTGCTCCCACGATCCGCGGGATTTCGAATCGAAAATGGCAAACACGGGACCGGCGGGATTTAAGGCTTTAGGAACGCAGGCGGCGATCTCTTTACGCGTACGCGTCCAAATCTCGATGACGCGGCTTCTCCGCTCCAGCGTGGTCAAAAGTCCCTCTTCGTATTGCTGACGCACCTTTAACACTTGTCCCTCGGCTTCTTTCATGAATGCCGCTTTTTCTTGCGGAATACGCAGGTCATCCATGCTCCAGGTAATGCCGGATTTTGCGGCATGCTGGAATCCGAGGTTTTTTATCCGGTCGAGAATATCGGCGCTTCGGGTAACGCCGCAACGCTTTAAAATATCTTCAGAAAGCTTGCGCAACTCACCGCGATTCATGACGCCGTTTATGAACGGAACTTCCGGCGGCAATATTTCGTTGAAGAGAATCCGTCCAACGGAGGTTTCAACCAACACGGCCTCGGCTGTTTGTATTTCCGCTACATCGGCGGTTTGGCTCTTTTTCGATTTCCGCTTCGGTTTTTCTTCCGTCTCATCCGTCGGCGCCGCTTCCGTTGCCGCCGAACGCGGCGTAAGCCGCACGGTTACTTTCGCCTGCAGCGATACCGAGCCCGTCTGTTGCGCCAAAATAGCCTCTTCGGGGGATGTGAAGATCTTGCCCTCGCCGCGCGCGCCTTCAATGATGCGGGTAAGCCAATAGCAGCCCAGCACCATATCCTGGGTGGGTGTCACGATCGGCTCGCCCGTTGCGGGCTTTAAAAGATTTTTTGCGGAAAGAATGATCTCGCGCGCCTCTCGCTGGGCGTTGTCCGATATGGGCAAGTGAACCGCCATCTGGTCTCCGTCGAAGTCGGCGTTGAATGCCGCGCATACCAAGGGGTGGATCTCGATCGCAAGTCCCTCGATCAAAACGGGCTGAAACGCCTGAATGCCCAACCTATGCAGCGTGGGAGCGCGGTTTAGGAGCACGCATTTGTCTTTAATAACCTCCTCAAGGATCGCCCAAACCTCGGTAACCTCCTGCTCGATCAGGCGGCTGGCCGCGCGGATATTATGCACGATCTCTCGTTCGATCAGCTTATTAATAACGAATGGCTTAAAAAGTTCCAGCGCCATTTTTTTGGGAAGACCGCACTGGTGAAGTTTCAACTGCGGTCCAACCACGATGACGGAGCGGCCTGAATAATCCACGCGCTTGCCGAGCAAATTCTGTCGGAAACGGCCCTGCTTGCCTTTGAGCATGTCGGCAAGCGATTTGAGCGCCCGTCGCTGTCCGGCGGCTTGCGCCTGATTCCCCTGCTTGGATGAAGCCGAGTTATCAATGAGCGCATCGACCGCTTCCTGCAACATGCGCTTCTCGTTGCGCACGATCACCTCCGGTGCCTTCAACTCCAATAGCTTTTTTAAACGATTATTGCGGTTGATGACCCGGCGATACAGATCATTGACATCACTGGTGGCATAGCGCCCGCCGTCCAACGGCACCATGGGGCGCAGATCCGGCGGCATGACGGGAATGACCGTCAAAAACATCCACTCCGGGCGAATGCCCGCGCGGATGAAATTTTTTACGAGACGCAACCGTTTGAGCGAACGCTTGCGTTGTGCGACCGACGCCGTCCGGTCGATGTCTTTTTCGAGTTCCTTCTCCAGCGCTCCCAGATCAACGCTCGAGGCGATCTTGCGCAACGCTTCGGCACCCGTTCCGGCTTCGAATACCTGTCCGTATTTGAACGACAGATCCCGGAACGCCATCTCCGAAAGGATCGTCATGGGACGAAGACGCCGCAAGTCATCGCGATGCTGATCGCGCACGCCGCGGATCGCTTCAAGATCCTTGTCGCTTTTTCCGTCTTGACGGCTTACCTTGACCTTGGCGGTAAATTCGGTTTCCAACTGCTTTAAAAGGCGGTCACGCTCGGCAATATCCACGGAACTGACAACGTACCCGGCAAAATAAATAACCCGTTCCAGATCCTGCACCGAAAGGTCAAGCAGGGTGCCGATCTTCGACGGCACGCCGCGCACGAACCAAATATGCGCCACGGGACTGGCGAGTCCAATGTGTCCCATCCGCTCCCGGCGCACGATGGATCGGGTAACTTCCACGCCGCACTTGTCACA
>JAUYLV010000076.1 GCA_030699565.1 bacterium | reverse complement strand
CAACGGTGATGCCGAAGCATTCGGACTTCTTTACGACCGCTACGGAAAGAAGATATACGAGTTTTTTTATTGGCGGACGTATCGCAGGGATACCGCCGAAGATCTTGTGAGCGAAACTTTTTTTAAGGCGCTGAAGAATATCCGGAGTTTCGACGGCGCCAAAGGAACGTTCTCCGCCTGGCTTTATCGTATCGCCCGCAACGCGTTCATTGATCAGACCAGAAGCAAAAAAAATAATGAGCCGCTTGATGAATCGCAGTATGCTTCCGATTCCGGTTCATTCGAAAAGGATGCGGATGTGCGCGCCGCTATGCGCCAGGTCCGCGCCCACCTGGACGCGCTTGATGGCGACCAGCGTGATCTGGTGCTGATGCGCCTGTGGGATGGCTTATCTTGGAAAGAAATTGCCGAGGCGACCGAAAAATCCGAAGCTGCCTGCAAAATGTCCTTTTCACGGATCATTACGCGTTTAAGAAGCGAGTTTCCCCGCCTGGGCGCCATCCTGCTGGTGTTGGCTGCGCTCCGTGGAGTCGGCTTCAATTAAAGTAACCTCTGAAAAACTCTATTCTGTCATTCCCGCCTTTCTTCTCTGTCATTCCGGCGGAAGCCGGAATCTATTTACATCATCCTGGATCCCGACTTTCGTCAGGATGACAGAAGGAGGGATTAGAATGATATAGTTTTTCAGAGGCTACTAGATCCTATGTCCGAACATTATCGCGCCATACTCGAAGAACTCTACGCAACGGATCCTTCGCTTAAGGAACACGAGGCGGATCTTATTGCGCTGATGGAGCGCCTCGCGCAAGGCAGGAGCGAGGCAGCGCTTGATCCCGGCTTTTCGGCCCGCCTTCGCTCTCAACTTGTTGGCGAAGCCTTGCGGCGCAAGGAAAAATCACAAACCACGTTATCCAATTTATTCACTAACATATTATTTATGAAAAAATTCACATTTGCGGCGGGAGGAACCTTGGTGGTAGTACTTGCATTCGTTATGGCGCTTTATACAACGCCGCGCCAGGGCGGCACCGGGCCCGCTAACCTCGCGGGAGACTTAAACAGCGGTGGCGATCGGATCGTGGTATTGCAAGAAAGCGCATTCGGGCCCTTGGCGCTTTTGGGGCAAGATGGTTATCAAGCCGCTCCGCGCAGCGAGTCCGGCGGGGGTGGATTCGACCAGCTCACCACAGGCGGATATGCCATGGGAACTGATGCGGCCATGCCGCAAGAAGCTATTTCGGCCATTCCTCCCGGCAAAGGTTTTGCGGGCGTGACCGGTATGGGTGGAAGTGGCGGCAGCGGAACGGCGATGGCGTATCCGGCGCCCGATTTTGTCCCGGAATATTACGCGTTCATCTATAAAGGCGAGGAAGTTTCGCTTGATGACGCATCCGTCGACGTATTACGCCGCCTGCGCCCCAGCCGCCCCGACTCCGGGTCATTGCTTTCGCAGTTCGGCATGGGGCTGATCGACACCGGATCGTTTACAAATCCCAAGATGCAATCATTAAGCATCGACGAGGATAGGGATTTTGGCTACAGCGTCAACATTAATTTTATCGACGGATCCATCTCACTTAACGAGAATTGGCTGCGGTGGCCGCATCCCGAGTCGCAATGCCAGGACGAGGCATGTTGGCAGGCGTTGCAATTGAAGCCTGCCGAAGTTCCGGCGGACGCGGTCATCATCGAGATCGCGCGCAATTTTCTGGCGGCATACGGCATTGATGCGTTGCGCTATGGCGATCCGAAGGTTCAAGATGACTGGCGCATCATGTATGAGCGCCAAATGGCCATGCCGGCCACGGATGCGGGCATGACGATGCCTCAACTCTATGTTCCGGACGTGATCACGGTCGTATTTCCCGAGCGGGTTGGCGAAAGCCTCGTATTCGATGAGGGTGGAATGCCCGGCGGCTTGCAAGTTGCCGTCAATATTCGCCACAAAAAAGTTTCGGGTGTTTGGAATCTGGTGGCGAATCGCTATGAAAGTTCCGCCTATGCCGCCGAAACCGATTTTGCCCGCATAAAAAAGATCGCCGAAAACGGAGGCTATCGCAGCTATATGCCCATGTACGAGGGAGATTTCAGGCGCATCGAAATCGGTCTAGGCACGCCCGAGCGGGGATTGGTGCGCTTTTGGATGAATACCAAGGGCAACCCCGAAGGGTATGAAGTGTTGGTGCCATCCCTTATTTTTCCGGTTGTTAGTTCCGCAGGTGCACAGCCCTACTTCCGCAAGAACGTGATAGTGCCCTTGGCAATGGATCTTCTGAACGAGGCCGATCAGTTTGAGCCGCCGGTCAGGATCTTAAAGCCCGAACCGGTACCGATGGGCGTTCCCGAATCGATGCCGCCGTCGGATGCGCTTTTGGAACCCAAACCCATGATAGTTCCGGAAGGCTAGTTGTTCCGATGAAGGGATCTATGGTTTAAGACCAAGCCGTCCGCATGAGCGGACGGTCTTAGTTGTATACAGGTTGCGATCCGCTGCTTTCTTGAATATTCAAAAAAAAATGCGCAAAATATGGTCTCCTCCACTAACTCACGATCGTGAGTTAGTGGAGGAGATGGTCGGCGCTTTGAGCCAAGTTTACCAATCTGCTATTTATCGCCGGGTTTTTGCATTTCGCTTGGTAAACGCATAGAATGATCTTATGGACGAAAGATTTGAACCCCCGGGCGAAGAACATATGCGTGAGCGCGAAAAATTCGCGGAACTTTCGGAAGCCGATCAAGCCGAGGAAATTTCGCGCATGCACGATACGGCGTGGTTCGAAAATGTAACGACCTTCTACGAGGACGAACGGATCATCGAAGATCCCGAGGCTAAAGAACGGTTGCGCCTGGCGGGCCAGATCGCGCAGCGGGTCAAATCGGAAGGCGGACTGGCGCTGGTTGTCGGCGGATACGTGCGCGACAAGGTATTGCGCGAAAAATTCGGCCATGCGGCTGTGCCGAAGGATATTGATGTGGAGGTGTATGGCATTGCATTCGAACGGCTTAAAGCATTGCTTGATCAGATCGGGCGCGTCGATACGGTTGGCGCGCAATTTTCGGTGATGAAAATAGGCGGCGTCGATGTTTCGATTCCCCGCAAGGATTCAAAAATAGGCGAGCGGCACAAGGATTTTGTCGTCGACGGCGATCCCTTCATGTCCATGCAAGAAGCCGCGCGGCGCAGGGATTTTACGATCAATGCGCTGGGGCTTGATCCCTTGACGGGCGAAGTGGTGGATCACTGGGGCGGCATTCGGGACTTGCAAAGCGGAACGCTCCGGGTGATCGATGCCGAGTTATTCAAGGATGACGCGCTGCGGGTACTGCGGGCTGCCCAGTTTTCCGGACGATTCGGATTTTCGGTGCACGAGGAAACCGCGGCGTTGTGCCGTTCAATGGATCTGGCGCATCTACCCCGGGAGCGGCTGTTCGAAGAATATGTAAAACTGTTTTTAAAGTCTCCTCGGCCAAGCATAGGATTGGAGGCGGCGCGGGATCTGGGCATCGTAGAAAAATTGCATCCCGAACTTGCCGCATTGTTCGATGTTCCGCAGGATAGCCAGTGGCATCCGGAGGGCGATGTGTGGATGCACACCAAAATGGTGGTTGATGCGGCGGCGGAACGGGCTCAAGGCCGGAATTTATCCAAAGAAAGCGCGCTGACGCTTATGCTTGCGGCCGTTTGCCATGATATGGGAAAACCCGCCACCACCGCGACTAATGACAAGGGGCGCATTACATCCCATGGCCATTCGGAGGCGGGTATTGAGCCTGCGGATCGTTTTCTTGACGGCATAGGCGTTCCGCAGGCGCATCGAACCAAAATACAAAAACTCGTGCAGGAGCACTTGTTCCCCTCGGTCAATAAAGACGCCGGGCCATCAGCGATCAAAAAGCTTGCGCATCGGCTACATCCGGCGACCATTCAGGAATTGGTCGATGTGGGGTGGGCAGATCACAAAGGCAGGGGAACGTCGTGGGATGGGTATCCGGAGGGCGACATGCTTCTTAAAAAAGCGGAGGAACTTGCCATTGCGGAATCGAAACCCGCGCCCTTACTGCAGGGCAGGGATCTTATTGCCTTGGGCATGACGCCGTCAAAACAATTCGGCGTCGTGCTGCGCCAAGTGTATGAGTTGCAACTGGAGGATGTGATCCATACACCCGAAGAGGCGAGGCGATGGGTTTTGGAAAAGATCGCAGAAAAGTAAGCCGCTCACGACGTGTGTTGTGTGTTGTTGCGTGTGCGCTAAAATAGATTTAGCGCTTTTTTGTTTTCCTACCCTAATACATGCTTGTATTCGGGTAGGAAAAAATAGCAGAAAAGTAAAAGACCGCTCTCGATGAGCGGTCCCTACCGTAATAGAGAACTATGGAAAATGAAGATCTCTCTTTAAGAATGGCGTCTGTTACGATCGCTTATGGCGTGCGCGCAAGGTTGCTTTATAAATTTCGCCCGATAGCAAAATCGAGAGCGAAACGAATAACACCAGCCCCCATTCGGCGATCGACAGCGAGGTCAGATGAAACGCGTCGCGTATGGGCGGAATGGCAATGACCGCAAACTGCATGAGCGCCGCAAGCACCAGCGCCTGCCAAAGGCGATTGCCTTTGTTAAGCCCGAATCGGAAGATTGACTGGGTCAGCGAGCTTAAGTTGAGCGCGTTGACGATCTGAAACAGTGCCATGGCGGTGAAGGCCATGGTCCTGGCCTTATCCAAGCCGTCTGGCATATAGGCGCGAAACAGCAATAACGTGCCCGCCGTCATAATGAAAGCGGTTATCAGCATGAAGGGGATCACGTTTTTGGCGATGATGGGCTCTTCCGCCTTGCGGGGGCGCGCCGCCAGCACGTTATCCTCGCCGGGTTCGGCTGCCAACGCAATGACGGGCGGGCCGTCGGTGACGAGATTGAGCCAAAGCACCTGCGTGGGCAGCAGCGGCAGCGGCATGCCCAACAGCAGTGTCGAGACGATGGTGCAGTACTCGGCAATGTTGGTGGTCAGGAGGTAATAGCTCGTTTTGCGCGTATTGGAAAATACGATGCGGCCTTCTTCGATGGCTGCAACGATCGACGAAAAATTATCATCGGCAAGCACGATTTCGCTTGCCTCTTTGGCCACATCCGTGCCTTTTTGCCCCATGGCCACGCCGATGTCGGCTTGCTTTAACGCCGGCGCGTCATTTACGCCATCGCCCGTGACGGCGACCACTTCACCCAACTCCTGCAGCGTCTTTACGATGCGAAGCTTCGCGGTCGGCGTGACGCGGGCAAAAACGTTTACCGTGGCAAGCGCTTTCTTGAATTCGGTGTCGGAAAGTTTTTCCAGCTGCGCTTCGGTTAATGTGGCTATTTCAAGCCGTGCGGCGGCATCGGCAATGCCCGCCTCCTTGGCGATGGCGAGCGCGGTGGCAGGATGGTCGCCGGTCTGCATCACTACGCGAATGCCCGCGGCCTTAGCTCGCCCGACCGCATCGCGAGCTTCCAGGCGCAAAGGATCGCGCATGCCGTAAAATCCTCCAAGGGTAACGTCCCGTATCATATCCTGCGATAGGGTTTCCGCGTGCCGGTCAACTTCCTTCCATGCCACGGCCAAAACGCGCATGGCTTGCGAGGCCATGCTGGCAATGCGCTCCTCGTGCGCGGTCTTAAGATCGGCAGAAGCGGTTGAAACGGCCATGATCCGCTCCCATGCGCCGACCACGCCGATAAAGCGTTTGCCGGTCGCGCCATGCTCTACGAGTCGCGCGCGCCATCCGGTGGCGCGGTCAAAGGGAAGCTCCCCAAGAATGCGGATATCGGAGAAGGCGCGATCCTGCGTAATGCCCGCTTTTTCCGCAAGCACGACAAGTGCGGCTTCGGTAGGATCACCGATGATCTCGTAATCAGAGTTCTTTCGCAGTACCTTTGAGGTATTGATGATCGTTCCGTATTGCAATACGTTGCGCAAAAGCTCCTCCTCGGTAGGATCGATCAGTGATCCATTTTTAAGGAATTCCCCATGCGCTCCCCATCCGGATCCCGTGATGGTAATAACATTATTATCCGCCAGTAGAATCTCTTCGACCGTCATGGTGTTCTGCGTGAGTGTTCCGGTTTTATCCGTCAAAATGGTTGTCGCCACGCCCAGCGTTTCCACCGCCGCAAGCCGCCGTACGATGGCATTGCGTTTTGCCATGCGTGAGGCGCCAATGGCCAGCACCACCGCCACCACCGCCGGAAGCCCTTCGGGAATGCCCGAAACCAACGTTGCGATCGAAAAGATGAAAATTTCCAAGAACGCCATCTTGCGCACGAAAAACCCTACACCGAACGTGATGACCGTTCCGGCGAATGCGAGCATGCCCATATGCAGCGCCAACTGGTCGATGCGCTTTTCGAAATGGGTTCGCTCTCGTCTGATCAGCCTCATGGCGGATGCGATCTTGCCAAATTCGGTTGCGAATCCCGTGGCGGTCACGATGGCGCGTCCTTCGCCGGTCACGGCGCTGGTGCCCATGTATACCATGTTGGTGCGGTCCGCGAGCGGCGTCTCTCCCGAAACCATGCCCTCGCTCTTGTCTTCCGGAACAGATTCACCCGTGAGACCGGATTCGTCCACGCGCATATTTTCGGCTTTCAGAATGCGCGCATCGGCGGAAACCTTATCGCCCTCGACGATCATGATAATATCGCCCGGAACGATGTTGCGTGACGGTATGCGCGCAAGTTCGCCGTCTCTGAGCACTTGGGCGGTCGAGACAAGCATTTTTTCAAGCGCCTCAATGGCGCGCTCGGCTTTTCGACGCTGTAAAAATCCCACAATGGCATTGGCGATCACGATGCCGCCGATCACCATCGCGTCGGCATTGTGCCCGATCGCCACGGAGATGCCGCCCGCGGCGAACAGCACGTATACGAATCCGCTCTTGAATTCGGAAAGAAACTCCAAGAGTACGGAAGGCTTGGGCGGTTGCGGGAATGCGTTTGGTCCGAACTCGGCAAGCCGCCGCTTCGCTTCTTCCGACGAAAGCCCGCCGGGGGAGGTATGCAATTCCGCAAAAATTTGTTCGAATGAAATGGTGTGAAATGTAGGCATATGCACCAGTATACCCTAGCGGCCGCCCATTGGTCATTGGACAATTTATGGATTTTTGTTAGGGTGATTTCAGGCTATATTCATATCTATATACGATCGAGAACGGGAGGATCTTTTCCATGTACATAATCATTGTCAAAGAACGAAAGAACGGAGAAATGCGCGTTGCCGCAACCCCCGGCGAAGTTCGGGCATACATCAATGCCGGATCGCAAGTCGGGGTCGAAGAGGGAGCGGGGCTCGCAAGCGGATTTTCCGATGATGCGTATCGGAATGCCGGCGCCCATATGGCGACACGGGAAGTGCTGAATAAGTTTGTCGAACGGATGTCCGAGCGCGATCCCTTCAATGCCGCCGTCATAAAGGTCAAAGAAATTCTCCCCGACGAATATGCGCTCGTCGCCCGCGGCGTGCCCATCATCGGATTCGGGCACTTGGCCGCCAACAGGAATCTGGTCGATCAGGTCATATCGCGCGGCGGCACGTACGTATCGCTCGAGGATATCGTAGAAGAGATGCCTGCGCCGCATCGTCCCGCGCTTGCGGCCATGAGCCGTATTGCCGGTGAGGAGTCCATGCGCCTGGCGATGCGCCATACGCCGGATGCCTACAAAGCATCAATGCGCGAGGTCATTATTATCGGTTACGGAAACGTAGGCCAGGCCGCGCATCGCGTGGCGGTCGAGGACTTCGGCCTCCGGCGGGTCACGGTTTTTGATACGGCAGTTACCAAGGGACAGCTGGACCACTTTTTTTCGTATTACGATCCAGAGGATGGTCGGCATTATTCTAAGTATGCGCCGAACACCATCGCCAGCTACATTGCCGATGCGCGAGAAGCGGATGGATTCTCCAAAACCAATCCTTGCATCGTGATCCTTGCGCCATACAGCCCCGAAGGCAGGACGCCCATGCTCATTACTTCGGAACTAGCAAAGACTTTTCCCTTGGGATCCGTCATTGTCGACGTATCCATAGACCAGGGAGGCGCGTGCGAATTTTCGCAGGCTACCAGCCATGCCCAGCCGCATCGCGATGTCCACGGCGTCCGGTATATCGGTATTCCCAACATTCCGGGCGCGGTGCCCGAGCGTTCCACGCCGGCTTTCGCCGAGTCGGTAAAACCGTACGTCGCCGAAATGGCGCGATTCGGTTTTCACGGATCGTTGCGGCGATCGGTAGCGCTGCGCGGAGCCGTTTCTCTGCATAACGGCGCGATCACGTCCAAGGGCCTTGCTGAAACGTTCGCGTTGTCGCATACGCCCATTGATGAGGCGCTGCCCGCCTGAAACGTCTTAAATCTGTGCAATTTGCGAGCGGATACCCTCCGCTCGTTTTTAATAACTGCTCAGGAAACTCCGCCCTTTAGGGCAGAAAGGAGGCTATCCCTCCACTAACTCACGATCGTGAGTTAGTGGAGGGGGGGTAAGTTTTTTAATAAAAAAAGCCCCCGACGAATCGGAGGTGGATAAGATCAAAGCCCTATATGGCTGCGGTCAGTTTGTTTTTACTTTCAACGTAAAGCACAAGCGCGATTTCTTTGCGGAGATGAACTGACCCAAAAGGCTGACGCGTTTCAGTTCGCCTTGTTGGACTTTTTTACGGAATCGCATAATGCCAAGGACGCTGCCAACAATTGCGGCGATGACAACAATGGCGACGGCAACCCACACTGTTATCGTAAGAGTGGTATCGGGATAGATGTGCCATGCCCAACCATACGCAAGGGGTGCGATGAGGTACACGGGCAGGAATCGGAATTTACCGATGCTCAAAAACCTTATAGCAGTGCCTTCTTGAAATTCATCAAAAAACGCATCTGCGTAGACCCATCGATTCACGAACGTCATCAAGCCCATGGATGGATAGTATCCGAAAAGAAACATCACCGCTCCATAGAAAATTCTTGTCACGGTATACAAGATGATGATGATCGGCCACCCGGCGTACAGCATGAAAAAGAATTTCGCGAAATACGGGCAGATACTAACGCCTCGTCTCGCAAGCGTATTGCGGAACCACCAGGCGTTCTGTTTTCTGGGATACGCAAACTTGAAGTGCCAGGCGTCCGGGTTGAGGTAATGCTGCCCATTTGCGTCTTTCTCGATCTTGGCCGCAAGCAGAAACACGGTCGCGGTGAGGGCATATAATGCGGCAAAGCCGCCCAGAACGAACAAAACTGTCGGATGCATATTCTTTCTCCTTTTTTCTTGCCATGGTAACGTGTCAAAGTACAAACGGTACGAAGCGATAATATAGCAACAATTCCATGTTGAGTCAAGTATTGGCAGTAAAAATAGTGGTCTGTGCCGTTATGGTATCCGGCATCGTCTTTGCGATTGATGGCGCTCGAGCGCACGGCCTTGGCAATTCCATCGAACAAACGGTCGGCGGGTATCTGATCGACATCGGTTACGATGCCGCCGAAATTGCCGCGCAAGATCAGATCCGTTTTGATTTCGCCGCCTACTCCGCCACCAGCACGCTGCCGGCGGATTTTTCGGATGTGTGGGTGCGGATCTCGACTGTTGGCAAATCGCAAAACGGGAGCGCCGTGTTTTTTGCCGGAAACCTGCACGCGACCGGGTATGGTCCGGCGAATATGAGCTATGCATTTCCTAAAGCGGGGGAGTACGAACTTGCCGTACGGTTCCAAAAAAACGGCAAAAGCATCATCGAGACGGCCGTTCCCGTCACCGTTGCCGAAAATGAATCGGCATCGCCGCCCGTCATGGATTTTTTGACGCTTCCGGTGCTTGCGGCGCTCCTGATCGGCCTTGGCGCGGGTGCGGCACTTTGCATGCGGTCTTCGGGTAAGCGCGCAATTTGACTTTGTATGAGTGCGGCGATATACCATAGGTATTTATTGTTCTTTTAATTTTCAGCGGAGCCTTCAGGAGGATGGTGTTATGACGACCCATGTAGAACATTCGCGGGGCTTGCTGCCTCGGTTATGCGTGTACTGCGGAAAATTCACGCGACAGCGCGTCACACATTACGACTCTTTCATCACCGATTTTTGTGATCATCACATGATTACCAGTCGCAAACCTGCGCATCGCGACTGTCATACCAAGCATTGCAAGGGTTCCGGTTGCGTCGCGTCGGTGTAAAACGCATGGAACGGCTTTCAAGGCCGTTTTTTTTGTTGCCCGATATCGCCGCATATGGTACTTTGTGTACAAAAGACACTAAGCACTTACTAAATGCCCAATACCATTATCTAATCTCGAAATACCGGGAGTAGCCATTATTTTAAAAATAATACTACTCCTTGTTTGTTTAGAAATTAGAAATTAGAAATTGGAAATTAGGGAATGCATCCCTCCACTCAAAACATCAAAGTCGCGGTCGACAACGTCATCTTCACCGTCATCGGCAACAAGCTTTTCGTATTGCTGATCCAAATGAAAAAAAAGCCCCTCGAGGGCGTCTGGGCGATGCCCGGGGGACTGGTCGGTGAGAAGGAAACGCTGGACGATGCCGCTACGCGCATTCTCCGCGAGGAGACGGGAGTGAAGGCGGGATTTTTGGAACAGCTGCATACGTTTAGCGCCCCAAAGCGCGATCCGTTCGGCCGCGTCGTCTCCACGGCATACATGGCGCTGGTTTCGGCTGAAGGTATTAAATTGCGCACCACCTCTAAGTACATGGGTGTCGACTGGATGCCGTATGCGGGAGCAAAAAAGCTCGCCTATGATCACAACCAAATTCTTGCGTATGCAAAAACACGACTGGAGTGGCATCTTGAGCACACCAATATCGCCTGGTCCTTGCTGCCGCGCGAGTTTACGCTTACCGAACTGCAGCGGGTATACGAGGCGATTCGCGGCCGCAAAGCGGAGAAGCGCAATTTCCGAAAAATGATGCTGGGGCGCGACATCATTGCTTCAACCGGAAAGAGCGTCATGCGCGGCGCTTGGCGTCCGGCGCAGTTGTACCGGTTTAAATCAGGTGACAGAGTGGCAAAGTGACAGAGTGATCGGAAGGCGCCCCGCCTTGGCGGGGCTTTTAGTTTTCCACCGACCCGTTGACTTCCCGGTACTTAGTGTATAAAGTACACTAAGTAGGATGCGGCGAAAATACCAAAAGGAGCAACATTGACAGTTCTTAAAATACTTGCTACATTCTAAAGTCCCCGAATTGCGTATTTTTGTGCAATTTAAGGGAAAAAGTTCTTTGAATTCAAGAAAATTTATCTATGTCAAGGAGGCTTACGATGATCCTGATCGATCAGGAAACAGACATGCTTGTGAATATCGACATGCAGAAAACCTTTATGCCTGGTGGCGGGCTTGCGGTGACGGGAGGCGATACGATCGTGCCAATAGCGCGTCGTGTGACGGATCGGTTCCGAAGGGAAAGCCGTACTGCGACCCTTGATCTTCATATGGAAGGGCACATCTCGCTTGCGTCATCCTATGTTGGCATCGATTCGCATACCATGGTGAATTTTGAAGGCGTTACCGACCTCAAGGGTGTTGCGAATCCCGATCGTCTTGCGGCACGTGCGCTGTTTTCGGTCGATGACTTTATGGACTATATGCGCAAGGTCAAAAGACAGGTGCTGTGGCCAGACCACGGTCTCTATCATACCGAAGAAGCCCGGCTGCATCCGGCATTCCGCAGAGACGAATTCGGATTCATTCTTGTTAAAGGCATGGATCCCAAGTGCGATTCGTATTCCGCGTTTTACGACAACCTGCAGCGTCCCACCGGCCTTGCGCAGATCCTGCGTCGCCAAAACAAAAGGCGTGTGTTTCTGCAAGGGCTCGCATTCGACTATTGCGTGGGATTTTCCGCGTTGGGTGCGGTGACGGAAGGATTCGAAACATACGTGATCGAAGACGCGACGCGCCCGGTCGGATATCCGGCGGATAGCGTGCGGAACATGTATGCGCAGTTTCGCGCGGCAGGCGTTCGGCTGATCACCTCGGCGGATATCGGCGCCTAACGATCAAGGAGATGCCATGAAATACTTCTTTCATTTTCCGCAAAATCCCCTCGATCGCAGAGGGGACGATGTACGGCTCTGGATTGAGCATTGGCGGGACGACGTCAACGTTTCAAATCCCGTGGATGCGGATCTTATTGTGGTAGCTGGAGGCGACGGTACGCTTCTGGCGGCGATCCATAAGTTCCATGAATTGCGAAAGCCGTTCTTCGGCGTAGGCCGCGGAACGGTCAACTTCATGATGAACGATATCGCCAACCCCAACGATCTGCCTCGGAATATTACTGACTGTGTTGCCGTCGACTTGCGCCTCATTCAAGCCGAGTTCATCACTCCTCGTGGAGGCATTGTGCATCTGGCCTCCAACGATACTTACATTAAGGCGGCCAAGCATAGCGGTGTTGCGCGGATGCGGATCGAGACGGAACAAGAAGGCGTCTTCGAGGTGGATGGGGATGGCGTCATTATCGCAACCCCGCAGGGTTCCACGGCCTACAATCGCAATGCCTATGGACCCATTCTGCCACTCGAAGAAGGCAACCTCTGGGTTTTAAACGGCATCTGCACCAATAAGCGGGTTCGGCGCGTCATCAAAGCCCAGCGCGTGCGCATGACTTTCAAATATCCGGTTGTGGGGGTAGCCGACAGCATCGAGGTGCATGAGGTTTCCGAATTGGTCGTAACACCGACCGACAAAACGATTACGCTGCTTTTCAGGGAAGGTGAACCTTTCCATGAACGGCGGCGGGAATTGTAAAGTTCTTTACATGATCCAATATCATTTCCGGCGGTCCGCTCTTCATATAAGAAGCGGCCGCCGGAAATCTTTTCTTCATTTGCGCAGAGATGCATGCCGGTCAGGCGACGGGCACG
>JAUYLV010000075.1 GCA_030699565.1 bacterium | reverse complement strand
CGTATCGCAGTACGGGGCAGGCTTAGGCCTCAATGACATCCGGGGAAGCCGGAGTCAGATGCTAAAGCTTTTGCGCCAAGGCGAGGAGGCGGGCGACCCCGGGCTAGATTTAAAAAACTCCGCGCAATCCGCAACGGAGTCTTGAATTTAAAACTTACAGCGATGTTTGGTACACGTCCTCGTAGCGTTTTTTGAAGAATCGCATCAGCGCCTCGCAGCCAAGCGGCTTGCCGGTCGCTTTTTTGATCAGCGTCTTGGCGTCATAAAGCGATCCATGGCGGTGTATGTGTTCTCGCAACCAATGGCGGGCAGGCATTAAGTCACCGGCCGCGATATGGTTCTCCAGATCCGGATATGCCGCATGGCATGCCTCGTACAATTGGCACGAAAGCTCGTTGCCAAGCGTATACGTGCCGAAATATCCGAATGACCCGCCGCTCCAATGCGTATCCTGCAAAGAGCCATGCGCATCGTCGGACGGGGTAAATCCGAAAAGCTCCTTAAATCGCCGGTTCCACGCTTCGGGCAACGCCAATACCTCCAGATCCCCCGAAATGAGCAACGGCTCCAGATCCACACGCACAATGATATGCAGGTTGTAGGTCAAGGGATCCGCATTAACGCGAATCGGCGTCAGTTGCGCCGCGTTGAACGCGCGATAGAGCGAGTCGGAATTCTCGTTCGCAAGCATATCGGGAAATGTGTTTTGCAATTCCGGAAAGATGTAGCGCAGAAACGAACGACTCTTCCCCACAAGCACTTCCCAAAAACGTGATTGCGACTCGTGCACCCCGAGCGATACCGCCGAAGCAACGGGCATGCCGGCCTGATCGTAAGGAAGATTGCGCTCGTAGAGACCGTGTCCGGCCTCGTGCAGCGTCGAATAGAACGCCTCCAGCCCATCTTCGGGAACAAATCGCGTCGTCATCCGCACGTCTTTGAGTGTGCCGGTGCAAAACGGATGCGCCGAAACGTCGAGCCGGGAATCTTCGCCTCCGGCAAAGCCCATAAGCGAAATAACCCTCTGCGAAAGCCGGTGGAGCCCGTCTGCGTTATATACCTTCTTCAGCACCGAACAATCCGGCTGCGGCATGGAGATAACGCGCTCTACCAGCGGCGTCAACTGCTCCCGAAGGTCGGAAAGCAACTTGGTCACTTCGGCAGCGGTGAAGTCCGGCTCGTAATCCTGCAAAAGCGGCGTATAGAGATCCTTAAGATCGGCGGCAAGATATCGGGCATAGGCGCGTTTCAATTTGATCATTTTGGCAAGATGCGGGGCGAACATGGCAAAATCATTGCGCCCCTTCGCTTCTTCCCACACCTGCTCGCCAATACACGCCTGCCGGGCGATATCGGATGCCAGGCTTACGGGAATAACCCGCGCACGATCCGCATCGCGCAAAGCCAGACGCACGTTAGCCGATTGCATCGAATCGAGAAAACCTTCACTTGCCGCATGGCGCAGATCGCACAGGATGCGCCATAGTTCATTGTCAACCATTCGTTCATGATGTATCTCTTCGAGCGCAGCAAGCTCTTCCGCGCACATGTCCCCGCCTTGCTTGGGCATCATGACCTGCTGATCCCACTGAATCTTTCCGGCTGCCCTGCCGAGCGCAGAAATCACCTTCCAAAGCGTTTCAAATTTTTGATACGTCCGGGTAACATCCGGTTCCATCGCAACACCTCCATAAAACGTAAATGTCAAAGGTCGAGAAAACGCATCATAGCATCGTTTCGATGCCTGTCAAAGCTCAGTTCTATAATATGAACATACATTCATCACACTTATAGTCCTAATAGTGCCATCCCCACGAAGGCGAGGATATATATCGTTCTCTCGTGTCATTCCAGCGAAGGCGGGAATCTATTTAAATCCGAATTCTGGATTCCGGCTTTCGCCGGAATGACAAAGAATATAACAAGAAACCATTTATCCCTGTAAGCTAAAAGCTATCAGCTATAAGCTACCTGCATGACCAATCACGCCATCGCAAAAATCTTCTACGAGATCGCCGCATACCTTGATATGGATGCGGTGCCGTTCAAGCCGCGCGCATATGAAAAAGTTGCGCAGGCCGTCGAGGCATACGAACGCGACATGGCCGATGTGTATAAAGAGGGCGGCATAAAAGCGCTCGAAGAAATTCCGGGCGTGGGCACCTCCATCGCCGAGAAGATCGAGGAATTGATCAAGACCGGCAAGCTTGCGTATTACGAGAAGCTGAAGAAAAAAATTCCCGTGGATGTTTCCGGGCTCATAGCCATAGAAAGCGTGGGGCCAAAACATATCAAAGTTTTTTGGGAAAAACTACGCGTAAAGAACCTTGCCGATCTTGAAAAAGCCGCTCGAACCGGAAAGATCCGCAAACTCCCCCACTTCGGAATAAAATCCGAAGAAAAGATCTTGAAGGCCATTGAAGTGTCCAAGAGCCGCTCCGGGCGTTCATCTATTTTTGCCGTTTTACCCGTTGCGCGCGGCATTGAGGCAATGCTAAAAAAACTGCCGCAAGTGAGCAAAATCGCCATTGCGGGTTCCTTGCGCCGCCGAAAAGAGACAATAGGCGATATTGATATTCTTGTCGTATCGGATGAGCCAAAAGCCGTCATGGATGCTTTTACTTCCGCGAAGAATGTTTCGCAAATACTGGCGCATGGGGAAACAAAATCAGCTATTATTCTAGATAGCGGCATCGACGCGGATTTGCGCGTGGTACCGGCAAAATCTTTCGGTGCCGCACTTAATTATTTTACCGGCTCAAAAGCGCATAATGTCGCATTGCGGCAACTGGCGATCAAGAAGGGATGGAAATTAAGCGAGTACGGCTTATTCGATAAGCACGGCAAGCAAATCGCGGGTGAGACAGAAGATAACCTATATAAAAAACTCGGCCTGCAATATATTCCGCCGGAGATGCGCGAAGCCGAGGGCGAGATAGAGATGGCGGCAAAGCATGCCATTCCGACGCTGATTGAGCGGAGTGACATCCGCGGTGATTTGCAGATACAAACCAATTGGACAGATGGCAAACATTCCATTGAGGAGATGGCGAAGGAAGCGAAAAAACAGGGCCTTGCATATATCGTAATCACCGACCACACCAAAAATCTCGCCATGACCGGCGGGCAGGACGAGAAAGGAATTTTGAAACAGATGGCATACATAGAAAAACTAAATCACAAATCACAAATCACAAATCACAAATTTTGCATCTTGAAAGGTGCGGAGGTGGATATTTTAAAGGACGGATCACTCGACATCGCCGATAAGGTGCTCGCCAAGCTCGATGTGGTGGGCGTTTCAGTGCATACGTATTTCAATCTTTCCAAAGAAGAACAAACGAAGCGCATTATTAAAGCCATGGAGAATCCCCATGCGGATATTTTATTTCACCCGACCGGCCGTATCGTAGGCCAGCGCGAACCGTATGACGTGGATATTGATGCGATTATCGCTGCCGCCAAACGGACCGGCACGGTGCTTGAAATCAACAGTTCATATCGCCTTGATCTGAAGGACGAATACATCCGCAAAGTCCTCAAAGCCGGGGTAAAACTCGCCATCAATACCGACGCCCACGCCAAAGAACATTTTGCGTGGCTCGAATACGGAGTGCATAATGCCAAAAGAGGCTGGGTAACAAAAAAAGACGTGGTAAATGCCATGTCTTTGAAGGAACTGCTTGCGTTTTTTACAAAAAGCAAAAAGAGCCGATTTTAATTTTACCCATGGCAACAACATCGTTTCAAAAATCCGTCTATGCCGCGACACGGAAAATTCCTCGCGGAAAAGTCTCCACATATGCGGCGATCGCCCGCGCCATCGGCAAGCCGAAGGCCGTTAGGGCGGTTGGTAATGCGCTCAATAAAAACTTGCCCCGTGGCTCTAAACATCGCTACGAAAATTTACGGGGTCCGAATGCGCCGCGCGTCCCCTGCCACCGCGTAGTACGCTCCGACGGCTCCATCGGCGGCTATGCGCACGGCATGCAAACAAAAATAGCGCTTTTAAGACGTGAGGGAATTTTTATTCGCGGCAAAAAGGTGTCTACTGCTTGCATATTACGCGTCTTAAATCCGTAATTCAAACCCCCATTACCCGCTCATCGATATACCCACTTCTCTCCGATCGGAGAGAAGTGGGTATTTGTTTTATTATTCCCCGCATCGCGCGCTAAACTGCGGCTCATCCCCCATTCGGAACCCAAAAAAGATTTTATAAATATTTTATCTATTTTTGATAAACTAGCTGCCATGAAAACACGTAAAAGATCGCTTGACCGAAGAAACAAGAAAATGCCCAGAAAATTGGGCGCCTATGCCAAGACGGCACTCATTGCGCTTGGTATTTCAGGAGGCATAGCTGCAGTCATAATCCTTCCTGGCCTTGCATTGGTCATAAAGGAATTCACCAAGCACCGTAACAGGCCCTATCGCCGAAAAAGCATGTATTATGCTATGCAGCGAATGCAGAAAACAGGTTACATTCGCATCGTAGAAAGAAACGATGAGCTTTGTGCTTGCCTAACACGAAAGGGCCGAAAACTATTCGAACAATTGCAGAAACCACCCTTGGCGATTCCGAAGCAGACATTATGGGATCATCAATGGCGCATCGTTGCTTTCGACATACCCGAAAAACTCGGGAAGGCTCGATCGGCGCTGCGGCAAAAGCTCATTGAACTCGGCTTTCATAAAATTCAAAAAAGCATTTATGCCCATCCTTATCCCTGTGAAGTCGAGATCGCCTATGTATCCAAGTTATTCGGCGTTGAACCCTATATCCAGCTTATTACCGCGACTTCATTTAACGGCGAAGAGAAAATAAAAAAATCGTTTAATCTTACATAGTGACTCAGGAAATCCATACGTGCAATGCAAATTCATAATACCCACTTTTCTCCGATCGGAGAGAAGTGGGTATGTCGAAGTCTTGCGGTTCTTATGATATAATTGTTTCCATGCAAATGCTGCATAAGAATAAATTCGGAGATTTGCTTCGCTTTTTTTGCTACCATTGGCTGCTGCCAATTGCATGGGCGGGGATGATTTTTTGCTTCTCCTCCATCCCCTCTTTGGAATCCGGTTTTGCGGTGAGCGTTGACTGGACGCTCCGAAAAATCGCGCATGCGGGCGTATATGCAATGCTCGCATTCCTGCTCTTTCGGGCGTTGCGCGACGGACAGCGGATGGATACAAAAAAAGCCCTGCTTTGGGCCTCGGCACTCGCGCTAGGATACGCGTTCAGCGATGAATTCCACCAGCTTTATGTTCCCGGCCGACACGGCCGCCTGCGCGATGTGGGGATCGACACCATCGGTATTATCGGATCATGGCTTCTGTTGCGCCGGAAATGATATGCACCTATACTATTATCAACTGTTCATTCAAAAGGAGGCCGCATGCATCACATGTTAGGCGTTCATTGCCTCATTCACCCAAACTACAGAGGCATTCATCGCCCCGCAAAGCGCGGTATGCTACAAGGCAAATGTCCGTCCTGCTGGCTCATATATGCATTTGCGAACCAACACCGTCCCGACGCCGAGCGAAAACTTGGCAGCCATAATCACTTCGCTTATCTGCTTGGTGACGTCGATATTGAACAGGGCTTGAAAAAACTGCACGTCTTCGGAACAACAGACGCGGAAAACGCTCTTTCTATTCGTTGCCATGAACATCCACAGCGACGCCCATTTGGCGGCAACCGGGTTAAAAAATGCCGTGCCTGCATAATCCTTGGACGCCTTCGAGTGCTTAGTTTGGAATCTTACAGGCTTTTTCATGCATTGCAGCATGGCAATGGAAATACGGCATCCGATACGTTATTTTGCCTGGAAATTCTCCGTTAAAAAATGCCAAACATAAAAGCTCCCGCCGGGAGCTATTTTACTTGCACGTGGTTCAGGTTGCACCCTTCTGTTTGGGCCGGAAGCGGCGAACAAGCTTGTATCCGGCCCAGAGTGCCGCGGCACTTATCACAAAAATACCAATCAGGGGCAACACGCCGTTCGTAAACACATACCAGGCCATCATGCGCCCTCCTATTTTTTAACGAATTCAACGACTTTTTCAAAAACCTTCGGATAATCCATAGCGAGCACCGAAAGCACCTTGCGATCAAGGGTTACGTTCTTCTTTTTCATCGCGTCGATGAAGCGGCTATAGCTGAATCCCAGGGGGCGTAATGCGGCATTCAGGCGAACGTTCCAGAGCGCGCGCATGTCGCGCTTGATCGCGCGCCGGTCGCGATAACGGAATTTTTCGGCATGCAAAATCGCCTCATACGCAATGCGGATACGGCTTTTGCGGCCCCATTTGTAGCCTTTGGTTTTTTTGAGCGCCTTGTTGTGCTTGTGGCGCTTTATGACACCTTTTTTTACTCGAGCCACGGATTAGCTTTTAGCTTGTTAGCTTATTAGCTTATTAGCTTAGAGGAGATGCAAGATCCCAACCTAAAAAGCTAAGAAGCTAAATCCTAAAAAGCTAGTTGAATGGTAGATACTGCTTCACCGCCCGGTCATTCACCGTTGCATACGCAAATGACTTGCGCTTCTGGCGCATGTTCTTCTTCGATCGCCGGGCATTAAAATGGTTCACCGCCGAATGCTTTCGCATCAGCTTGCCTTTCCGGGTAAGCTTAAAGCGCTTCGATACGGACTTATTGGTTTTTCCTGCTGACATGATGGCCATGGCGTATTATAAACCGATATATTAAGCTTTTCCTATCACCATTGAAAACCCCGAAGGCTGCCTTTTCGGCTCCTGCTCTATCTTAATGGGAATCGACAACATGTCAAGAAATTCCTTAAGCCGGGTCTTCGCAAACTCCGGATGAGCCTTTTCGCGTCCGCGCAGCACAAAATCCACTTTTACCTTATCGCCTTCCTGAAGAAATTGCACCGCTTTATTCGCCTTCACCTCCATATCGTGCTTGGAAATGCGCACGCCAAGCCGCACGCCGCGCACCTGCACCTCATGGGCATGCGCCTTCTTTTTGTGCTCTTCCTTGGCGGATTGATACAAATATTTGCCGAAATTCTGGATTCTGCAAACGGGGGGGGTGGCATTTGGAACGATCTCGATCAGATCAAGACCCTGCTGGCGCGCCAGGGCGACGCCATCTGCGGTAACCATGATGCCGACCTGCTTGCCATCCGCGCCAATGACGCGAACTTGGGGCGCGCGAATATGCTCGTTTATTGGAATGAATTTTCGCCGAGGCACTTCATTGGGTCTTCGGCGATGAAAGCGGTGTCGCATAAAATAAGCTGTTAAAGCATATCACGCCCCATTCACCTTGGCAAGTTCTTCCCGGACAATCTGGCGGTCATCCCAGGGAATAAGTTTTCCGCCCTGTACAGCCATTATTTGTTCGGAGCCTTTGCCGGTGATTGCCACAACATCCCCCTTTTCAGCAGAACGCAGCGCCGCATGAATAGCGCCCCTTCGGTCGGGAATGATCTTGGGAATGGGCGCCCTTCTTCCCTCCGACCTCGGCAGCGTCACCCCTTCGCCAAAAAAACGGCTATACTGGGTTTGGGCATGTTGAACGCCTTCGGCGACCGCACCCATGATGACGCGCGGATCCTCGTCATACGGATCTTCGTCGGTCACGATCACCTCATCGCACCACATGCCGGCAACCGCCCCAAGCACGGGGCGCTTCCATCGGTCGCGTCCGCCGCCCGCGGCACCCAGAACGCAGATAAGCCGTCCAGCGGGCATTTGCGGCGATGAACGGTTGCTATAAATGGTGCGATATACCGCATCTAGCGAGTGTGGCGTGTGCGCATAGTCCACAATGACCCGAAAGTCCGCGACGCCCGAAACGTCTTCCATGCGCCCGGGTATGCCTTTTACCGTCTCGAGCGCTTTGGCGATCACGCCCAGCGGAATGCCCTCGCCGATACTTACGGCAATCGCCAAAAGCGCGTTGGCGATATTAAAGAGCCCCGGCAGATGCATGGTAAACGGCACATCACGCACCAAAAAGACGGATTTTGATCCGGTGACATCGCGCAGCACCGCCGAAACATGTTCCGCAGGCATGGATTCTGCATCTTCATCTTCTTCAGAGCCTACATGACACGCATACCGGCGATCGGCGGGATACGATAAAAAATCATCCGCATGCGCATCGTCGCCGTTGACGATGATCGTTTTTGCGATGTGAACCTTTCTGCCTTTGACGATCTTTGTTTTGACGCCGGTGCGCAATGAAGCGAATAATTTCTCCTTTTCGGCAAGATATTTTTCGAAGCTGCCGTGCGCTTCAAGATGCTCCGGCGCGATATTGGTAAACACCGCCGCATCGAAATCTATATGCCGATGGCGGTGCTGGGCAATACCTTCGCTCGTAACTTCGACGACGGCATAGGTGCAGCCCGCATCTACCATTTTGCGCAGATACTGCTGGATAAAAAACCTTCCCGGCATGGTCATTTTCATCTTATTCGGGACCGAATCTTTGCCCACGCGCATTTCAAGCCCCGAGATCACCCCCACATTGTATTGGGCATACTCGAGAATTTTCGCGATAAGATGCACGGTAGATGTTTTGCCTTTGGTTCCCGTAACGCCGATCACGATAAGCCTGCGCGACGGAAACCCGTAATAGAGTGCACCCAAAAATGCCAGTCCGCGGTGGTACCAGCTTAAAGCGCCTTTCGGCAATAGGCTTTTGATGATTTTTTTTATCATGTAGGTAATGCCCAATGTATATTGTGATGCCGCACCCCTCGTCATTATTGTCCATGCTCATTGTCATTCCCGCCCCGTTCGGACAACGGGGCAGGCTACGGTGGGAATCTATTTAAATCAGGTTTAATCTGGATCCCCGATGATTCATATGGGCAATGTATTGAATCTCGGGGATGACAGAAAAACGAAAGTTAATCCAATCGTAGCCAAGCACGTTTGCCATTATACCGTATTTTCTTTATAGTGTAAGTGCAGATTCGGTATCTGCCCTCGTGGTGAAATGGATATCACGACAGGCTTCGAACCTGTTATTGGGGGTTCGAATCCCTCCGAGGGCACAAAGTAAAAAACCGCTTTTGCGGTTTTTTATTTTCGCGCGGCACCAAGCCGCCAACAGAAACGTGCGTATTCCCAGGCCATTCGCCATTGCACCCGCCACGGCACGAACGGATGATAGAACCCGCAATAAGAACAATTAAGATATTGACGATGGGAATACCCGTGCGGATAATCCTTCGCCCAACGTTCGCAATTCCGACACCAGAACAGATACACGGCAATCGGCGCCAGCCAATCCCTTCGTTGTTCCTTCCCCAAAAGGATCTTCTTTCCAAATCGCCGTGCCCGGATTCTTTCCGGTTCCGACAATTTTTCGGCCGCAATACGCGCTTCATTCGTAAATGCCCAATCATGCACGATTCATACCCTCGCTTCCATATAAAAAGAACTTGAATTCAGCCAATCAGCGTAGCAAAAGACTCTTGCAAGCGCAAATCGGGCGCTGCCGATCGCTGCCAGTCCCCTATTATCCGCTCCACATCCGCGGCGTTTTTTACGGAGGGCTGCATAAGCGCGGCGCGGAGCTCTTTTGCGCCATCGAATCCCGACATATACCAGCATAGGTGCTTGCGCATATGCAAAAAGTTCTTGCGCGGCAGAAGTTCCTCGAATACCCGCGCGTGCTCGATCGCGACACGCAATTTTTCATCATGAGAAGGCGCGCTATCCGTAAATATCCACGGATTACCAAATGATGCGCGACCGATTAAGACGCCATCGACGCCGTATGCCGCAATTTTTGCTTTGGCATCGCCGATATCTTTGGCATCCCCGTTGCCAATGGCCAGGGTTGAGGTTTCATGAATGATTTGCGCAGCCCGTGCGATCGCATCCCAGTCGGCAGATCCGCTGTAAAGCTGCTTTAATGTTCGGCCATGGATCGATATCACCGCTGGTTCTTCTTCAAGAAGATATTTTACCCAATCCTCAATTACCACCGCGTCATAGCCAATGCGTGTTTTGACCGAAACCGGAATCTCATTACGCGTTTGTGATTTGTAGATTTTGTGATCTGTGATTTGCGCAATAATCGCTTGG
The DNA here is from genome assembly GCA_030699565.1 of bacterium. Taxonomy (GTDB): domain Bacteria; phylum Patescibacteriota; class Minisyncoccia; order JAUYLV01; family JAUYLV01; genus JAUYLV01. The sequence continues at coordinate 731 of JAUYLV010000075.1, read as the reverse complement.
TGCACTCCCACATCTTCCAATGTCGCGCCATCGGCCCACGCCTTCACGCCCTTTTTTGCAGCCCGAATCAGCTCCTGCGCCAGCTTTGGCGTACGAATCAACGCCGCTCCCCCGCCATGTTCGGCGACATTGCGCGCGGGACATCCCATATTGATATCGAGTCCGTCGAACCCGAGTGCGGCAACGAGCGCTCCCGCCTTGTAAAAGGCTTCTGCATCCGATCCGAATATCTGCGCTACGACGGGTCGTTCAATGTCGCTGTAGATAAAATCATCCAAAAGTTTTACGGCTCCGGCCGCCAAGCCTTCGGCGCTTGTGAATTCCGTGATGTGCACATGGGACTTGCCGTATTTGGCGCCAATAAAACGAAACGCGGCGTCGGTGACGCCGTCCATGGGAGATAAGCCAATGATGGGCTTTTTCAGTTTGCTCCAGAAACCCTGATTCATGAATTTCGATGCAATGCCCTGCGGATTGCCTTTATGAGATTTGCGCGATGCGCGGGGTCTTTCACGATATGCAGAACGATCGGCATGACCGAAACCAGAATAATACCGACAATAATAGGCAGCAGGTATTGGTCGATCCCGGGAATCACCGAACCCAAGTAATAGCCGATCAGAGGAAGCCCGATCGCCCATAACGCCCCGCCGATGAGATTATACGTTATGAATTCTCCATAATGCATTTTGCCGACGCCCGCAAGAATCGGCGCGAACGTGCGCACAATA
>JAUYLV010000057.1 GCA_030699565.1 bacterium | reverse complement strand
TTATATAAAAAAAGAAGGATATTTTTATAGCATACGCGGGAGGGATTTATTCTCCCTTTCTTAAAGGGAGTACCGCGATAGCGGGGAGGGATTTATTCTCCCTTTCCCCGATGTTCCATAGTTATGGCATGAAGAAATCGGGATCCCGACTTGAGTCGGGGCTTAAAAATCCTCCGCCCTTCCCTCCTGCGCCTAGGCTACGGACGGGCACAGCGGGCACCTCCTTTACGAAAGGAGGAATACACACCCCATTTTTGCGTGTGAGCCATTTTTTATGCTATTATACTGTCAAAGCAGAAAATCATTCTTATGACGTATTACTTAAAAAAACGAAATTTTATTTCAATATTACTGGTTACCGGTTATTGGTTACTAGTTACGAGTCCGGCTGCGCATGCGCAATACCTGCCCGGAATGCCGGGCAAGCTTGGCGTCGGCGCCGTCTCGCAAACAGGCATCGAATGGACGTTCAGTCTGGGGGGTTCGCTGGCGAACGAGGTTCAGCTTTTTGTGGGTAATGACACCGCGCCAAAGATTACCATTCCGGCAGATACGGGAACCGTAAGTATTTTTGAGGGAGATTTGGAGCCGAATACGCGTTATGCCGCACGGAGAATTCGGGCAGTGTACTATGGCGTAGGCGGTGCGCTTTCTGCAGAGTTTCCGGCTGCCTACACCTTGGCGCGCGTGCCAAGCCTCGCCATAGAGCCGATCATCGGGTCGCCCAATATTCAACTTTCCGTATCGGAATCGTTCCGGCTCGGCGAGGGAGTGTCCGGTTGGCAAGTATACGACGTCTTACGGCGCGATCTGCGCGACTGGGTAGGCACCTATACATTGCAGCTTCCGGGCGGGGCACCCGGCGAAGGACGGGTATTTAAGGTGCGCGCAAGGAATGCGGAAGGCTTGGTGACCGATTGGTCCGAAAGCGTTTCGTATATATATGAGCCGATCCCTATCGCGTCACCGGAGCCTTCGGTTGAAACGGTTAATGCTTCTTCTCCGCTACCGACCCTTACGGTGAATGCGAATGTTGCCGCGCTTCGCGTCCGCAACCAGCCGTCGCTTTCCGGTTTGATCATCGGTCGCGTTCATGGCGGCCAGTCGCACCCCGTGCTCGCCGAACAAGACGGCTGGTATCGGATTCCATATCAATCGCGCGAAGGCTGGGTATTCGGCGGATACGTTTCGGTACATTGATGTGCGGCCAAGCGGATATTTTTTATGAGGAGTCCGATTAGCGGCATTTGGTTGCATGCCGTATCTGGTAATGTGCCAGCGGTTACGTGTCAAATGTTTCAAGAATGTGCCCTCCGTCTGTTTCTATTTCCAAGTCCATCAGCCATTGCGGGTCGGGCGGCACCGCAATTTTGCTGTCGGGAAGGAACATTCGTATTTTGACGACGAATCGGAGATCAAGCTGAATAACAGGCATATATTCCAAAAAGTATCCAGGAATTGCTATATACCGGCGACGCGCGTGATTGTGGAGCTACTCGAGCGTCATAAGGAGTTTAAGGTGAGTTTTTCGTTTTCGGGGATCGTGCTGGAACAATTTGAACGCTGGGCTCCGGATGTGCTCGATCTATTTCGCCAAGCCATCAAGACCGGCAGAGTCGAGATTTTAGGGGAGACGTATTACCACTCGCTGGCATTCCTACATTCCAAAAATGAATTCCGACGGCAGGTGGAAATGCACCGCGCGAAGATCAAGGCATTGTTCGGCGTCATGCCCCGCATATTCCGCAATACCGAGCTTATTTATCGCAATGACATTGCGGCAGAAGCAAGCGCGCTGGGATTCGCCGGCATACTCGCCGAAGGAGCGAATAAGATTCTTAAGGGGCGAAGCCCCAATTTCATTTATCGGCCTCAAGGCGTGTCAAACATGGGGATTCTGCTGAAGAATTACCGCTTATCCGACGATATCGCGTTCCGCTTTTCGGACCGTTCCTGGAATGAGTGGCCGCTTACGGCGCCGAAGTTTACCCAATGGCTTTCGATGCATAACGGCAGTGGGGAAGTGATCAATCTTTTCATGGATTACGAAACGTTTGGGGAGCATCAGTGGGAGGAGAGCGGTATATTCGATTTTCTGCGCGCATTGCCCGGAGAAACGTTGAAACATCCGGATTGCGATTTCGTCACGCCCTCGGAAGCGCTTCGGCGGTATGCGCCGTCTGCCGCGCTCGATATTCCCTATTTCGTTTCATGGGCGGACGAGGAGCGGGATCTGTCGGCTTGGCTGTCAAATTCCATGCAGACGGAGGCGATGCGGCGGCTGTATGCATTGGAGCCGAAAGTGTCCAAAACGGACGATCCGCAATTGGTCGAGGATTGGAGGCGCATGCAAACATCCGACCACTTTTATTATATGTGTACCAAGTGGTTTTCGGACGGCGATGTACATAAATATTTCAGCCCCTATGAGTCGCCTGATGACGCATTTGCCACATACATGGACGCATTGAAAGATTTGGAGTTGCGTGTCGAGGCGGTACGATAGTTGATAGACTCATGGCATTTCGAAGCCTTTGCCGGCAGATGCGTAACGGTAAAAATGTAAAATGTAAATCTTAAAATGCAAAATTATTGACGATCTCAAAAGTTTATTTTAAAAACTTTTTCTCAATAATTTTACACTTTGATTTTTGTATTCTGCATTAATTCAAAAGAATGCCTCGATCCCTTACCCTTGCAAACGGAACATTGCTGGCCGGCATAGACGGACGCGCACAGGTCCGCGATTTGTATTTTCCGTATATCGGTCTTGAGAATCAGGTTGGCGGACACTTGCTGTTTCGCATCGGCGTCTGGGCCGAAGGAGACATTGCCTGGTTCGATGATCCGTCGTGGCAGATTGAGGTGCGGTGCGCTTCCGAGTCCTTGGTGGGCAAGATCCAGGCGGTGAATGAGCGGCTTGGCGTGCGGATCGAATTTACGGATCTGGTGTATAACGAAAAAGCGATTTTCGTGCGGGAGGCGGTTGTGCGGAATATGCGGAGTGAGAAGCGTATCGTCAAAATATATTTTTGCCAGGAATTCGAGATCTACGAATCCCATCGCGGGGATACGGCATACCTCGACCCGTTCCGGAATGTTGTCGTTCATTACAAAGGCCGCAGGGCTTTTCTTATAAACGCTGTCTCGGGTGCCAAAGGATTCGACGATTATAGCATCGGGCTTTTTGGGATAGAAGGAAAAGAGGGGACGTTTAGGGACGCGGAGGACGGCCTGTTGGCGAAAAGCCCCATTGAGCACGGGTCGGTTGATTCGGTCGTCGGCGTTACCCTGCAATTGGAAGCCGAGCAGGAAAAAACCGTCTTCTGGTGGCTTGCGGCCGGCAAGTCGATCGCGGAAGTTCAGGATCTGAACGAATATATTCTCGATCGATCGCCCCAGCATCTGATGAAGACGACGCAGGATTTTTGGCGTGCGTGGGTCAATCGCCGGGACTTCTGTTTTTACGGGCTCGATGGCCGCATTGTGGATCTTTTTAAAAAGTCGCTCCTGATCATACGGGCGCATGGCGACCGCGAGGGATCGATTCTCGCATCGAGCGATTCGGATATGTTGCAGCACGGGCGTGATACCTACGGGTATATGTGGCCGAGGGACGGGGCATATGCCGCGCTTGCCCTCGATAAGGCCGGCGACACGAATGTTGCTCAGCGCTTCTTTGAGTTCTGCAACCAGACGATAACCGAAGACGGTTATTTCATGCATAAATACTGGCCCGATAAGTCTCTGGGCTCTTCCTGGCATCCCTGGGTGCGGGGTGGCAAGACTACCTTGCCGATACAGGAAGATGAAACCGCACTGGTGATCTGGGCGCTATGGCAGCATTACGAAATTTCAAAGGATCTTGAGTTCGTGGAAGATATTTATAATTCGCTTATAAAAAAGGCTGCCGGTTTCATGATGCGGCATGTGGACGCTTCCACCGGGCTGCCGTTTCCCAGCTATGATCTGTGGGAAGAAAAATACGGCACATCGACCTTCACCGCCTCTGCGGTCCAAGCTGCGCTGAAGGCTTGCGGGAACTTCGCCAAATTGCTCGGCAAGTCCGAAAGCGCAGACGCCTATGCGTCTGCCGCCGAAAAGATTCGCCATTCGATTATGGCGCATTTGTATGACGAAGGGAGCGGATCGTTTTATAAAATGATTAATTCACAGAATGGGTCGATCGAGATAGATAAAACTTTGGACATGTCGAGTTTTTACGGAGTCGTCACGTTCGGGGTATTGGCGCCGGATGATGAGCGCCTTATTCGCGCCATGCGGCTTGTGGAAGAGCAACTGGCCATAAAAACACCGGTCGGAGGAATACCACGGTATGCCAGCGATCGGTACTATGCGGTTTCCGATGTGGCAAATCCCTGGATCATTACCACATTGTGGCTTGCCGAATATTTAATAGCGGCGGCAAAGAACGAAAAAGACCTCGATGGCGTGAAAAAATGGCTTTCGTGGGTTGCGGATCATGCCTCAACATCGGGCATGCTGCCGGAACAGGTGCATCCGTATGACGGCACGCACTTGTCTGCCTCGCCCCTTACCTGGAGCCATTCGGCATTTGTTATCACGGTGATCAAGTATCTGGAGAAACTCGAGGATCTCGGCGTAAGCCCGGCATGTAATCCGGTGAAAGCGAAATAAAGTACCATTGTGCGGAAGTGCCTAAGTGCCGCAGTGCTTGGCATGCCGCCTGTGGCGGCTACAATACATTGTTATAGTTTGTAGATAAGATGTTTCGAGCGTGGCGAGAAACTTCCAGGCACTTAGGCACGTGTAGCACTCAAGTACTTACGCACATGTATTTATTATTCGACATCGGTGGAACCAACATGCGGCTTGCGGTCTCTAAAGACGGCAAGGGTTTTGGCGAACCTGTAATTGTGCCGACGCCGCAAAACTTTTCTTCGGGCATCGGCGAAATAGCTCGCATCGCCAAGGAACTGTCAGGGGGTGAAGCCATTACAAATGGCGCGGGGGGTATTGCCGGCCCTCTGGACCGCCAAAGGGCAATGCTGGTGAATGCGCCGCATCTTAGTGATTGGGCAAAGAAACCTCTGAAGGCGGAATTAGAAAAGGCGCTTACGGCACCTGTCCATATCGAAAATGATGCAGCGATGGTGGGGCTTGGCGAGGCAGTGTATGGCGCAGGCAAAGGGCATGGCATTGTCGTTTATATTACGGTGAGCACGGGCATAGGCGGGGCGCGTATCGTTAATGGTCGTATCGACTCTAGCGCGTACGGTTTTGAGCCCGGACATCAGATCATCCAGTTCGATAGCGCGATTACCTGCCCCGGTTGCGGCGGCGCGGGGCACTTGGAGGGTTTTACGTCCGGAACGGCCGTGGAGCGCAAATACGGCAAAAAGCCGCATGACGTTACGGACGAGGCGGTATGGGACGAAGTAGCAAAATATCTGGCGATCGGCCTTAATAATACCATTGTGCATTGGTCGCCCGATGCGGTGGTGATGGGGGGTTCTATGATGATAAAAAAACCCGGCGTGGACATAAACCGGGTGCGTGAGTATATAGATAAGACACTTACGATTTTCCCGAATAAACCCGAACTTAAACTTGCCGAGCTTGGGCACGTGGGCGGGCTTTGGGGGGCGTTGGCCTACCTGAATTCTAAAATGTAAAAGGAGATTTCGGGAAGTCATTGCGAGGAGTTCGGATAGTCAATCGGACGACGAAGCAATCTTTTTCCCTAATTATTTTGAAGTAAATCATTGAAAAGATCGCTACGCCATCCCGCCATGCGCAAAAGTATTTGAAGGGCGGGTGGACTCGCGATGACAGATATATTTTTACAAGATCGCTTTCTTAAAGAAGGCTTATAATCTCCCCAAGCATTTTTTTCAGACCAAACTTCTGCTCAAGAACCCGCTTTGCTTCTTGCGCCATTGCGGTTGCGCGCTCGGGATTGTCGAGTAGCGCGGCAATTCCTTGAACAAGGCTAGCCGGGTCATCGGGCGGCACGATGATGCCGCTTTTTTTGTTTTCTATTATTTCCGGAACCGCTCCGACACTCGTAGCCACAATAGGTATTTCCGCCGCCATGGCCTCCAGCAGTACCCACGGAAAGCCTTCCTTCAGGGACGGGAGGACGAATACGTCGAATGCCTGCAGATACCGCCACGCTTCCGCCATTCGCCCGGCAAGGAGAATATAGTTTTGTGCTTCACGTTTCATGATCCGTGTTTCAAGATCTTGCCGCTCTCTTCCGTCGCCGATGACGATGAGTTTTGCATCGGGATGCGTTTTATGTACGCGGGCCATCGCATCAATCAAAACCGGCAGGCCTTTGGTTTTGTAAAAGTTGGCGATGCAGCCTACCAAAAGTGACGGAGTGACGGAGTGACGGAGTGACGGGGTGGTTTGCATAAGACGCTGGCGCGCTTCATTTTTTGAAAGAAAATTCAGTGAGGATGTATTGATGCCATTATAGATTGTCAAAAGTTTTTTACGGGGTTTTATGCCGAGCAATTCAGCCTGCAGTCTGTCGCGCTCGGCATTGACGATGATGATGTCTTTCCAGCGGGCGGAAAGCTTCTCCGCCCAAAGGTAGATCTTTCGTTTCAGCCATGAGTTTGGGTCATTAAATGCCCAGCCGCCGATACGGTATATGATCCGAGTATCGAGTAGCGCGTAACGGGTAACGAGTGACTTGGCTGCAAGAGATCCTAAGAATCCCGCCTTGGAAGACAGTAAAAACAGCGCATCCGGCTGCTCTCGTTTCAGAAGCCCTCGGATCTCGAAAAGCGCCATAAGGTCGCCAAACGGGGAAATGTCCCGTGTAAGCCATTTTAAGGGGTGTGTGGCGATTTGCTTGGCCTTAAGGGCATGTAATAAATCTCCGGGATCGGCGCTTGAGGCAACGCTGATTTCGAAACGATCCGGGTCAAGATGTGTTACAAGTTCCATTAAGAACCGCTGCGCCCCGCCGAACTCTGATTGTGTGATGATAAAGAGGATTTTTTTGAGTCCATTTCTCATACAGCAAAGCATATCATCCTTTCATTTTTAGGGAAAATATGGCACAATGAAGCAGTTAATTAAAAGTGACAAAGTGACAAAGTGACAAAGTGATAGGAGTGCCAAGGTTTATTGAAACCTTGGCATGGCAATTCACTCCGTCATTAGTCACTCCGTCACATTGTCACATTGAGGATTTTAATCACCGGCTCATCGGGAGAAATAGGAACCAATCTTGCCTTGCGGCTGCAAAAAGACGGCCACGAGGTTTTTGGCGTTGACCGCAGGCCAAATACGTGGACCGATGCGTTTCCCTATCTATTGCAAGACCTGTCCGCGCGGTATGTGAATTTTACGGGCGGCATAGGGGACGAGAAATATCCCGAGCATCTTGATGTGGTGGTGCATCTTGCCGCAAACGCAAAAGTGCACGAATTGATCGCCGAGCCGTGGCGCGCGTTCGATAATATCGCCGTCACCTTCAACGTCGCGGAATTCTGCCGGCAAAATAAGCTTCCCATCATCTATGCCTCCTCTCGCGAGGTGTACGGCGATATCCATCGATATGCGACGGAAGAGTCCCAAACGCATATCTCATATACCGAATCAACGTATTCGGCGAGTAAAATTTCCGGCGAGGCGCTGATATACGCGTATGCCCGGTGCTACGGCATGCCATACATTGTGTTTCGATTCTCGAACGTGTATGGGCGCTATGACAACGACCGCGATCGCATGGAACGGGTAACGCCTTTATTCATAGAAAAAATCGGCAATGATGAGCCGATCACGGTATACGGAAAGGATAAGACGCTCGATTTTACCTATGTTGACGATTGCGTGGATGGAATTGTGCGCGGTATACAAAAATTGGCGAGCGGAGAAGCGCGGAATGAGACGATTAATCTCGCGTATGGCGAGGGGCACACGCTGCTTGAGCTGGTTGAATACATATCCGAGCTTCTTGGAAAAAAGCCCGCGGTGACCGTTGAGCCGGTTCATTTGGGTGAGGTATCGCATTATGTGGCGGATATTACAAAGGCAAAAAAACTGCTCGGGTATGCACCGAAGGTGCCATTAAAAGAAGGCGTCAAGCGTGCTATCGAGTGGCAGCGGGAATGGAGATCAGGAATCAGGGATCAGGAATCAGGAATCATGGCAATCGAAAAATTGTCAAATACCAAATACCAAATACCAAATACCAGATACAAAATTTTGTTCTTTTCCGCCTTCTTCCCGCCCTTCCGTGGCGGGGCGGAGGTATTCGTGGAAGAGGTTGGTAGGCGGCTTACCCGGACGCATGAAGTGATGGTGCTGACTGCGCGGCTTCGGCAATCGTTGCCTAAAGAAGAGAAGGTTAACGGCATGCGCATCGTGCGCATCGGTTTTGGCGTAAAAGCCGACAAATATTTTTACCCGGTATGGGCATTTCTAAAATCGTTCACCATCCCGCATGATATTGTATACGGGGTGCTGGAAAGTTACGCGGGAATCGCCGTCGGGCTTTATAAGATCTTTACGCGGCGGCCGGCCGTTCTTAACTTGCAATCGGGCACCTTGGATGATTGGAGGCGCGGCCAGGGGTTGAATTTGCTTTTCCGGCGCTTCATCCACACCATGCCCGACGCGATCCATGCCATATCGCAGCACCTTGCCAGCCGCGCGAAGTGGTTGGGTGCAAAGCGGGTCGTAGTGATCCCGAACGGCATTGACCTTAAAAAAAATATCGTGAACGTTCCTAAGGATCCGAAAAAGATTGTGTGCGTCGGGCGGCTCTATCCCGTCAAAGGGCAGGATATTCTGATCGAAGCGATGCCGCATGTGCTGAAAGAATTTCCCGATGTGAAGCTGCATCTGATCGGGGATGGACCCGAAAAGGAAAAATGCAAATCACAAATCACAAATCACAAACTTGAGCGGAATATTATTCTTCGCGGGAACTTGCCGCATGACGAAATTCCCGGGGAAATCGCGTCCGCAGCGGTATTCGTGGGGCCCTCACGCAAAGAAGGGCAGGGGATCGCATTTGTGGAGGCGCAGGCTGCCAGCACCGCAGCCATCGGTACGGCAGTCGGCGGCATTCCCGAAGTGATCGAGGATGGTGTTTCGGGACTTTTGGTGCAACCGGAAAATCCCGAGGCACTGGCACGGGCGATACTAAAATTATTACGGGATCCATTGTATGCCAAACAACTCGCCGAAACCGCCAAGAAACGCGTATTACGGTATGATTGGGATCGTATTGCGGATAACGTAAGAGAGTTCATCGGTACCATTATCGGAGTTTCCAAATGACGGGCCGCATCATTATTACGACAAGTAAATATCCCCCGGAGGTGGGGGGGACGGGCGTGCATTTTTCGCTTCTCAAACAAGCTTTAGAAAAGCTGAATATTCCCGTCACGGTGCTGGTTCGCCCGGGTCTTTTGGATCTGATCGCCAAAACCCGCCGGGAAGATATCGTATTAGGACATACAACGCCGCGGGTGCTTTTTCCGATTTTCATCGGAAGTTTTTTTTGCGGGTATCGTGTAGTGATTCGCGTGGGAGGGGATTTCTTTTGGGAGCGGGCCGTGGAAGAGGGAAGATTTTTCGGTACGCTTCGCGGGTTTTATGCGCGGGGCACGTTTACGTTCAGGGAGCGATGTGTCTTATGGCTGACCGGCATCGCATTGCGGCGAGCGGATGCGGTTGTTTTTACGTCACCGCTGCTGCATGATATTTATATTCCATTCTTTTGTCTCGATCAAAGAAAAACGCATACCATAACGCACGCGGTTTCGAAATTGCCTGCGGCCCCAAGCCGGCGGCCCCAAGTCGGCGGCTTCTCATCGGTCGTGCGCATGCTGTATGCCGGAAGATTCATTAAATTAAAGAATCTGAATATGCTGCTTGAGGTATTTGCCGAGACAAAAAAGAAATTCGCGAATATCAAACTCGTGCTTATCGGTGACGGCCACGAGGAGGAGGTTCTTAAACTGAAGATGCGGGATTTGGGCTTGGAACAGGCTGTGGAATTCAAAAAACCAATGGAGCATGTTAATATTCTTCAAGAACTTGCCGCCAGCGATCTTGCGGTTCTGCCGTCTTTGTCGGAAGTAAGCCCTAATTTGCTGACGGATGCCCTCTCGGTCGCAACACCCATATTGGCAACGCGGGAGAATGGCCTTGTCCGGATCATTGGCGAGGCGGGGGTGTGGTTCGATCCGGCTTTAAAAGAAGATTTTTCCCGGAAGCTGGAAGAAATATTACAGCCCGGAATGTTGCAGGAGCTTGGTAGGCGCATCGCGGATCATCCATATCGAAAAACGTGGGATGAAGTTGCCGAAGAATACCAAAAGGTAATATCTAATATTTAATATCGAACAACAAGCGATGAAAGATACTTTCCGAAAAATTTTATTCACCTCATGCGTCACATTAGATAAATT
>JAUYLV010000054.1 GCA_030699565.1 bacterium | reverse complement strand
CGTGCTTGGCGATGTACACCTTGAAGTCGTTGGATGCGCGGAAGATGTCACCGTCGTTGATGGTCACCGACTGCGCGTGGGTGCCGATCGGGGCGAGTAACGCCGCGCCGGACATCCACAACGTCGTGGTGATCGTGGTGGTGACGGAGAGCGCTCTTGCGAAGCGCTGCTTCGTCGATTTTGATAATTGCATCATAAATGAAATTAAATTAACTAACATTGTTCCGCTTCACGTCTCGTCATTCGAATACCTGGTGTCGACCTTTTAAGAGGGGCACCATTACTCATAAGACATGACTCGGAACGGGCGAATAACAATTCTGAAAACTTCTCTATAATCGAAACGCGCTCATCGTGCCGAACTGGCTCGACCTTCGATAGCTGCGCTTCGTCCGTTTGTAATGGAGTGAAGTTGCATTGAACAATGAAATTTCATGTTCGTCATTCCCACGAAAGCGGGAATCTTGCAACTTAGTTTATTTGGCATGGATTCCCGCTTTCGCGGGAATGACACCAAAGGAATCATTTTATCGCATCCGTATATTTTGTTGTGAATGTTCTTTCCGATTCGACCATGAAAGTAGAAAAATCCCTCCCGCTTCGCGTACTCCCTTTAAGAAAGGGAGAATAAAATTTTTCTTCTTTCATCATCGAACCGAATGCGCCGCAAAAACTTTCAGCATGCGCAATCAAACATTTTCAGGAAGCAAAAATCGCCGCAAGTTTACCATTCCTCCTACGGACGGTCAATACGTCGTTTTCATGCCTGTTTATAGTATACCACGCAAAAATTCCTCGGTAATTGTGGATAATTATACCCATCGGATAACCCCCTAGCTGTAAGTATAGACGTGAGGGTTTGGCAAATCTTACAGAGGGATTTTGCCTATTTCTTCCTTTTTAGGGCCATGTGCGTACTCGCCTCCAAAAGCGCGTCGAATGTGCCCGCATCCTTCCAAAATCCGGAAACCTTGATTGCAGACAGTTTTCCCTGTTCCAGATAATGCCTGTTGACATCGGTTATCTCATATTCACCCCGAGCAGAAGGATTTATTGTCTTGATGATGCCAAACACGGATGAATCATAGAGATAAAAACCGGTTACCGCATAATTCGATTTTGGGTGCTTGGGCTTTTCCTCCAGACTCACTACCGCATCACCATTCATTTCCGCAATACCGAATCGATGCGGATCATTAACTTCCTTTACCGCGATTACCGCACCCGTACCGGAATCGGAAAATTTCCGTACCGCATCACCGAAGGTATCGTCAAAAATATTGTCAGCGAGGATAAAAGCTATTTTTCCTTCATCGGCAAAATCCTGGGCAACGGCAAGTCCGTGGGCAATCCCCAGCGGCTCCTCCTGCACGTCGTAGGTTAGCTTCACGCCGAGATCCTTTCCCGATCCCAACAGATCCAGAAACTGCCCTCCGTGACCGGGCTTGGCGATGAGAAGAATATCCGTAACGCCGGAGTCGCGAAGCGTGATGATCGGATAGTATATCAACGGCTTGTCGTAGATGATCGCAATGTTCTTATTCACCACCTTGGTGAATGGCGCAAGCCGTGTTCCTTTACCTGCTGCAAGAATGACACCCTTCATATGTTTTTTTGATTACGAATTTTCCAACACCCTCCCTTAAGAAAAAACTCTAGCGAGATGCGTTGACCAAGGCTTTATATCCCGCCAAACCCTCCCTTCAACGCGGAGAAGTCGTCTCCTTCATGCGGAATACATTATAACCTAATGCTGAATTCCGCATTAACCGGCAATACTTCCGCATAGGCTGTTAAATTTTCCGCATAGGACCTATCGCCTTCCGCATTACGCAAGAGGCGGTAATAGCTCCGGGGCGGTGTTCCGCATCGTTCCAGATAGCCACTATCACACAGAACGGCCAGATCGTTTCTGATAGTCTTTTCGCTCAGCGAGGGAAAGTGAGTGGCAAGTTCTTTTAGCGGAAATGATGGATGCTTTTCGGCGAACGCAAGCATGAATTTTTGCCGTTCGGTCAACGCCCTCGCCGAAGGCTCTTCAGCTTCCGGAGAAGCCTTGACCTGGGTAAGTCTTTCCGGCTTTGCCGCCAACGACGCCTTCTCTGATCTTTGCACATTTACGACCTGAGGCGCGATTCCCTGCTTATTGCCGGAAGCGGCCGTTACTTTTTCGGAAGTGAAGTGATTTGCAAGATTAAGATACATTTTCGCCAATTTTGAAATGCGGATATTTCTTAATGACGCATGATCTTGCAACAGCTCCAGATAACCGGAAATACCCGCAGCGCATGTGCGGGCATTTGCCGTGTCGATTTCCTTTGTGCCTTTGTCCGCAAGGTCAATATGAGAAAAAAGCGCAACGCTCTGGCGGCGTAACGCCTGACGAATCGGATCTTGACTATCGAGGAGTTCCGTCGCTTTATGAACAAGCAAGGTAAGCTTTCGAATGGTTTGGATACAAATACCCTGTTTAGACATACGTGCTCAATTCTAGTCATCACAGCAAATTCGTCAATGTGTATATCTTTACGAAATGCGAATCACGCGAATCTACAAATTAATGGATCGTGTACAGAACAGGGTCATGATTCCTCCTTTCGTATAAGAGGTGTCCCACTTGTGCCCGTCCGTAGCCTTTGGCGACCGTGTGCGCCGTAGCTTTAGCGGTGGCGCAAGGAGGGAAAGGCGGAGGATTTAAAGAAAGGGAGAATAAATCCCTCCTTTGAGAGGAGGGTGGGGGGGATGTATATTTTGAAACATTGCACTTCAAGCGCTACACATAGATTCTCCGCATCAGCGGATTCAATCTCGTAATAATCTCGTAACTGGTCGTTCCGCAAAGATCGGCGATCTCATCGGCACTGACGTTGTCCTTGCCGTCCGGACCCAAAAGGGTAACAACATCTCCCACGGCGATCTTTTTTACGCGGCTTGCGTCAAGCGCGATCATATCCATAGAAACACGACCAAGCACCCGCGCGCGGCTGCCCCGAATGAGCACGTGTCCGATGCTCGAAAGCGCCCGGTCATAGCCATGCCAATAGCCGACGGGGCAGATGGCGACGACCGTGGGTCGCGCAAGCGTTTCGGTCAAATCATATCCAATGCTATTTGCGGCGGGAAGACGCTTTACTTCGGACACGATCCCGCGCCAGCGAAGCGAAGGCATAAGTGCCAATGCATCCGCAAAATGGGAGCGTACTTCGCTAGAAGGCCACACACCATAAAGCCCGATTCCGATTCGCACCATATCGTAATGCGAATCAGGAAACAGCAAAGCGCCGCTGGTGGCCGCGGCGTGGCGCATCAGCCGATAACCAGCCCTTGCGAATTGTTCGCTTGCCGAATCGAATGCGCTCATTTGTCTTACGGTGTCCCGGGGAAAAGCGGGATTTTTTGCGGCGGCAAAATGCGTATACATTCCGGCGATATGCAAGCGTGCGGCGGAATGCGCGCCGAGTCGTCGAAGCACCGATGAAATCTGCGGCGGCATAAATCCCTGCCGGTGCATTCCCGTATCGATCTTAAGATGCACAGAAGGTTTTTTTGAAGATCGAAGCCATGCATCAAGACCCTCGAATGTGGATACGGTGAGCGTGATGCGCTTTGCGGCCGCTTCCCCAAAATACGATACGGGCGTATGTCCGAGCACAAAAATCGGAATCCGCAGGCCTTCCCGTCGCAACGCCAATGCCTCAATAACGGAATCCACCCCAATCCAGTCGGCACCAAGCCGCTCCATGTATGTGGCGTACTGCACCAGGTCATGCCCATAGGCATTCGACTTGGCAATGGCCATGAGCTTGGTTCGGGTTCCAAGCCGGCTGCGAAATACGCGGTAATTATGCGCGAGTGCCGCCTTGTCTATTTCAACCCAAGTACGAAGCCCTTCGATTTCTGATTTAAGCTCTCTTTGCATACCCACATGCTAGCGTATTTGGAGAAACAAAAAAAGCCCCACAAAAACCGAGGCAAATCAGTGACAAAGTGACGGAGTGACAGCGTGATTGGAATAATATTATTTTAAAAGAAAATTTTGCTCAATTCACTCCGTCACTTAGTCATCTTGTCACTAGTTTTTACTTCCTTAAACGGCACATAGGGCTTGAGCGCCTCCGGGATCATAAATCCCCCCTCTTTTGTCTGGTAATTCTCGATAAGCGCGATAAGCGTGCGGCCGATGGCGAATGCCGTTCCGTTCAGCATATGGACGTATTCCGGCTTGGCGCCATCATCGGCCCTCCAACGGATATTAAGACGCCTTGCCTGGAAATCGGTGGTATTCGACGTGGAATGCGTTTCGCGATATTCCCCCTTCCCCCCGTTCTGCCCGGGCATCCATGCTTCAATATCGAACTTTGCCGCTGCCGGATCCCCAAGATCCCCACCGCAGATATCGAGCACGCGGTAGGGAATGGCAAGTTTCTGCATGAGCGACTCCTCTATAGATAATAGAAGGCGGTGTTCGTCTCTTGATGTTTCGGGCTTGCAAAACGCGAACATCTCAACCTTATCGAACTGATGTACCCGCAAAATACCCTTGGTATCCTTGCCGTATGAGCCGGCCTCTTTCCTGAAACAGGAGGAAAACGCGATATAACGCACCGGGAGCTCCGAATCCTTGAATATTTCTTCCATATGCATGGGACCCACCGACTGCTCGGAAGTGCCCACCAAATATAGGCCATCATTTGAAAGATGATAAATCTCCTCCCCTCCCCGCTCCACATACCCCATAGCTTCCATAGCCTCCGGCCGTACCAAGGTGGGTGGAACGACCGGTATAAATCCGTGGGTTTCGGCCGTTTCAAACGCAAGGCGCACTAGCGCCATTTCAAGCCATGCCGCAGCCCCCTTCAGGTAACCGAAGCGGGACCCCGAAACCTTGCCTGCGCGTTCCATATCTATAATCCCAAGGCGTTCGGCAAGAGTGAGATAGTCTTTTGGCTCAAAATCAAAGGCACGCTTGTCACCGACATAACGAACGGCCACATTTCCCGACTCATCGGCTCCGATGGGCACTTCGTCAAGCGGCAAATTCGGAATAAATCTCAACAATTTATCAAGTTCGCCCCTTTTTTCGGCCTCGGATTTTTCCGCTTTCTGAACGCGTTCCTTCAGCGCACGCAATTCTTCCGTCTCTCCCCTTGCCGTTTTGCTTTTTTGCTTCTGTTCCGCCCGCAAAGCCTCAAGCTCCCTAAGGACCGTCCGATGAGCCCCATCAAGGTGTAATAGGGCGTCAATATCAACTTTTGCGTTCTTTTTTTGAACGCCTTCTTTTACCTTTTGCGGATTTTCGCGAATAAATTTGAGATCGAGCATGCAGCTAGGATAATGAATAATGAATCAAGAATCAAGGCGCAGTATGAGTTTTTGCAACGCCTTACGACGATGGTTATAGCGCTTATGTTCATCCTCGGTTAAGTCAAAATAGAATTTGCCGAGTTCCGGAATCCAAAACAGGGAGCGAAACGGATACCCCGCCTCCCGTTTTTCGGTAGGTTTTTCTGCAATAATGCCCTCAATGGCGGCAGTTTCCGTTTCTATGCGCCCATTGGGAAACGCAATAGCCACAACTGTCCGAAGCCGCGCCATACGCCTTTCCATCGGGATTTCGTGCAGTTTTTCTAGCGTCATATTGATAAGCTCCTCATCGGAAGCCTCATACCCGGGCCAGCGTCTGGATAACACGCCCGGCTCGCCACCCAAGGCATCAATCTCCAGTCCCGCATCATCCGCCAAGGACGCTATTCCGCTCTTTTCCGCCCAAGATTTCGCCTTTTTTGTGGCGTTTTCCTCGAACGTTTTGCCATCTTCCACGATATCAAAATTCGGATCAACATCATCGGGGCTTACCATATTAATATCGGGAACTGTTTTGAGAAATTCCCATATTTCCTTGAATTTTCCTTTGTTTCGGGTGGCAATAAGTATTTGCATGCGACCATAATATCGCGGTTATGCGCATAGAGCAATCATGCATGGGATAATTCGCAGGCAAACTTAGGAATGAAAAAACAGCCTTGGAGAAATCCAAGGCTGTTTTCAATTTACTAGTTACTGGTCGCTGGTTACTGGTTACTTAATTCGGCTTCACCCCGTTAGAAGTAGGACGCGGACGCCAGCGTCCGCGACTTCTAACGGG
Source organism: bacterium (assembly GCA_030699565.1). Taxonomy (GTDB): domain Bacteria; phylum Patescibacteriota; class Minisyncoccia; order JAUYLV01; family JAUYLV01; genus JAUYLV01. The sequence goes on along the minus strand of JAUYLV010000054.1, from coordinate 13,437 downwards.
GCTTCATCGTCGGAAACAGTAATACCTCGCGCAACGAGGCGCTGTCGGTAAAAAGCCGCACGACGCGATCGGCGCCAATGCCGATGCCGGCGGCGGGAGGCATGCCGTATTCCAAAGCCTCGATGTAATCTTCATCCATGGGATGCGCCTCCGCATCCCCTTTTTTACGATACTCGATCTGGGCCACAAACCTCCGACGCTGCTCCTCCGGGTCGTTCAACTCGGAAAACGCATTGACCACCTCCATACCCCCCACCAAAAGCTGGAAGCGCTCGACTTTGCGCGGATCGCTTCGATGCGTCTTAGCCAACGGCGAAAGTTCGATCGGATGATTGACGATAAACGTCGGATTCTGTATTCCGGGCCGGATGACTTTTTTATATATCTCGTCCAATAATGCGGCTTTGGTGGGGGTTTTTTCGACGGTGATCCCGAGGTCGCGCGCCTTTGCGGAAAAATCCTGTTCGGAATTTTCCCAAAAATCCAAACCGGTATGCTCCCGCACCAGATCATTCAGATCAAACCGCGGCCATGGCGTTGTAAAATCGAGCGTCTGTCCCATGAACGAAATACTTGAATCGTCTTTGCCGCCGACCAACCTCGCAAGATGGAGAAAAAGATTTTCCGTAAACCCCATGAGCCATTCGTAATCCTTATAGGCGATATAGGCTTCCGGCTCCGTAAATTCGGGGTTATGCTCTTTGTCCATGCCTTCATTACGAAAGCTTTTACCCATCTCGAACACCCGCTCAAATCCGCCGACCAGGAGGCGCTTTAAATAAAGTTCAGGCGCAATACGTAAATAAAGCTCCAGATCAAGCGTATCCATGCGGGTCTTAAAGGGCTTTGCCAGGGCACCCCCCGCGATGGTATGCAGCATGGGAGTTTCCACTTCAAGAAATCCTGCTTGCAAAAAAAACTCCCGCATGCCCTGAAGAATCCGTGAACGCAAAACAAAGTTGTCCCGCGCCTCCGGGTTCATTATCAGATCCAGATACCGTTTGCGATACCGCTCCTCCACATCCGCAAGGCCATGCCATTTTTCCGGCAGGGGCCGAAGAGATTTGGCTAGCATCGTAATGCGGGTTGCCGCAAGGGTTTTCTCGCCCTTCTTGGTCGTAAAAAGGGTTCCGGAAGCTTCAATGATATCGCCCACATCGAACTCTCTGATGAACTGCGCATACAGCTCGGATCCCAGCACGTCTTTTTTGGCATATCCTTGCATGCGCCCGGTTTCGTCCGCGACATGAAAAAACGTCGAACCGCCGTGCTCGCGCTTGAGTATGATCCGTCCGGCGATGGTTAACGCCTCCCCGCTTTGACTTAACGCGTCAAAGTTTTCGCATGCGGTTCCGATCGCATGGGTACGCGCCGATATCGGCGGATAGGGAACGATGCCAGCATTGCGCAATTCGACGCTTTTTTCGATGCGGGTGTTGCGGATTTCTTCTAATGACATGGTTTTAGTATAGGGTTTTTGCGCGGGAATGGCAATGAAAATATAGGATCAAACGCAAATTAGGATTCTGGGAATTATATGCATATTCTTCATAAAAAGCTTGTGCCGTCATTGCGAGAAGGCCGGCAAGTCCAGTCGGCCGACGTGGCAATCTCTTCTTTAATTATTTTGAAGTGAATAGCGAAAGGATCGCCACGCCAATGCGGATTACCGCATTGGCTCGCGATGACCATGTTTTAGCAAACACCCAGAAATAAGGAAATAGAAACCTATAGAAAAACTCATCGTACCGATCGGCACGATGAGTCGTTTGTTTCAACAAATGTTAAATGCCTTATTTAATGGAAACAACCTTATAACCCATCATGCCCTTTGGCGTCTTCACGTCGATCGCATCACCCTTTCGCTTCCCCAAGAGCGCCCTGCCAATGGGCGATTCATTCGATATGCGCCCTTCCGCCGGATTTGCCTCCTGAGATCCCACGATTGCGTAGCTTCTACGATCGCCTCCGTTTACCTCAACTTCGACCGTAGTGCCAAGTTCGACGGTTTCGGTAAATTGCTTTTCGATGATGGAGGCATTGCGAATTAGATCCTCCAATTCGACGATACGCCCCTCGTTGAACGACTGCGCCTCCAAGGCTTCCGTATAGGAAGCGTTCTCGGACAGATCTCCGAGCTGCTTGGCCTCCTCGATGCTTTTGGCGATCTCGAGCCGCCTGATCTTCAGCTGTTCAAATTCTTCTTTAAGTTTTTGCAAACCTTCCTCGGTTACAAAATGGGTCTGGGGCATGACATCAGCTTTTAGCGTATTAGCTTATGAGCTTATTAGGAAAAAGGATTTACCTAAAGAGCTAATAAGTTAAATAACTAAAAAAGCTATTTTTTAGCGAGCGTGACTACGTTTTTTAAAAGCATCGCGACCGTAATCGGTCCGATGCCGCCGGGAACCGGGGTAATAAGCCGCGCTTTTTGAGCCACCGACCCATACACCAGATCTCCGCTGATTTTGCCATCTATACTACTATAACCGGCGTCCAATGCAATAACGCCTTCCTTGACCATGCTGCCATCGATAAGACCCGCTTGCCCCGTTCCGACAATGAGCAGATCCGCCTCTTTCGTAAATCGATCGATCGCGGGCGTACCCGCGTGGACAGCCGTAACGGATGCTACCTTATTTGCCAGCAATGTCAATAAAGGTTTGCCCACCAAAGGTCCCAAACCGACAATAACCGCATGAAGATCCCCAAGCGCGATCGCCTGAACCTGTAAAATATGCAGCACTGCGGCTGCCGTGGGCGGCAGAATCAGAGATTTTTCGGTCGCCAGAAGCCCGCGGGCACGGCTTGAAAGCCCGTCAACATCCTCATCGGGAGGCACGGCATCGAGAACGTATTGCGTATTGAGATGCTCGGGAAGCGGAAGCTGGATAATGATCGCATCCGGTTTTTTTTCCTTGCGCAGTTTAGCAATGCGCGCGCGCACCTGCGTAGTCGATATCCGATCATCGTACCGATAGAGCATGAATTCGATGCCGACCGCTTCGCTTTTTTTTCTTTTTTCGTTCAGAAACGAAATCGACGCCGGATCATTCCCGATCAGAATCGCCGCCAGGCGCGGTTTGCGCCCGAGTGCGGCAATGCCGCTTTTTGCCTCGGCAAGAATATCTGCGGCAATCGATTTTCCATCGATGATAATAGGCATAACATGCGCTGCAAAAACACTAAAATCAGCCCCGCCCGCTGCAGCACCAGGCGGTTTGGCAACTCTACCACTCCATTATTAGGATTCTTTGAAATACTCCATAAGTATATCACGGGCAATGGGTACGGCCACCTCATTGCCCTCACCGGCCTTTTCCACAACGATGGCAAGCGCGATTTCTGGGTTTTCATACGGGGCGAACACCGTCACCAGCGCGTTGAAGGGATCCGTAAGTTTTCCGGTTTGGGCCGTTCCGGTTTTTGCGGCAGCGGCGACCGGCAACTCGCCAAGCAAGCGCGCCGTTCCATTGGTCACGGTCTGGCGCATGGCCTTGCGTATAACCGCAACGATAGCCGAACTTGCCACCTCGGGATCGGCGACAATGGGAGCATAATCCCGCAACGTTTGGTACTGGCCGTCCACCGTGCGATCCACAAGACGCGGCTGCCACAGCGTTCCGCCATTGGCGATCGCCGCGGTCGCAAGCGCCAGCTGCAAAGGCGTAACTCCCATATCGCCCTGCCCGATGGATACGTTATACGTATCCCCGATCCGCCACGGCTCCCCCTTGACTGCCTCCTTATACGCGCTCGTCGGCACCAAACCCGCCTCCTCCCCGCCAATGGCGATGCCGGAAATCTTGCCGAACCCGAAACGGTCGAGATGCGCGGCGATCCGTTCTATGCCAAGTCCCTTGATCGAGCCGAATCCCCCTCCGACGATATAAAAATAAATATCGCTGGATCGGGCGATGGCGCTGAAGATATCGACCGGCCCCAGGGTCGCATAACCCCGAAAGGTGTACACAACGGACGGATCGTACACACTTGGCACGGAAATGGCACCGCGGTCTTCAATAATCGTATTTGGCGTTACAATCCCTTCGGCCAGCGCGGCCGCTCCCATAAAGGGCTTTATGGTCGATCCGGCGGGGTACCGCGCGGCAATGGCGCGATTAAAGAACGGATGCCGCGGATCGGCGAGAATATCCTGGTATTCCTGCGGTGAAAGCCGACCGGCCATGCGGTTTGCATCGATACTTGGCGCGCTTACCAATGCCCTGATGGACCCGTCCCGAGGATCTACGGCTACCACTGCCCCGCCCGGCGCGCGAAATTTTTTCAAAGCGCCTTGGAGCGCCTCATATGCCACCCGCTGCATATCCGCATCAATCGCCAACACCAAATGCTCGCCGTCCTGTGCTTCTTTACGGGAAAGAAGGCGAACTTCTTCGCCCTTGGCCGTCACCTCCGTCTGCTCCAAGCCTCCCGTACCCCTCAATAACGTTTCGTATGAAGCTTCGATGCCGGATTTGCCCACGAAATCGGACATGCGATATCCTGCCGTCAAATCCGCTTCAGACGCGCGCCCGACGGATCCCAGTATATGATACAACGCCTCCGCATCGCCATAAAATCTGCGCGGCGCCATTGCCAGTACAACGCCATCGAACTCATCGTGCCGTGCGGCGAACGAAATGGCGACCGGCGAGGGAAGATCTTCCGCCACCAGAAGTGATCGCTGTTCCGCCGCATCGAACTGCGCGCGAATTCGGGATACATCGCCGCTTCCCGTTGCCGACAACACCTCCGCCAGCGCCCGCGCTTCCTGATCCCGCAGGGACGCATCGGCCGGAAGCTCGGAAGACTCGATTAGAAGATCATAGGTCGGAATATTTTCCACAAGCTGCCGCCCGAAACGATCAAAGAGCAGTCCGCGATTCGGCGCCAGGAATCTGGAACGGAGGCGATTGTTTTCGGCAATCTGCGCATGTACATCGTGGTGCACCACCGACAGCCATACGACCCGCAGGAATATGCCAAAAAGTCCGGCAAGACATATGAGGCTGAACATGACAAAACGCTCGGACCCGATAGGCACCGAAAGCCGTGCGGCAACTTCTCCCGTGGCATCGGATAGCACTTCTTCGGGAGTCAGATCCCGCCTTTCACGATCAGGAATGCGATATGGCATAGAAGCGGATAAACGCGGAAAACTCCGCCTTTTTATTTTTTATGCATGGAGATTACCGCAACCGATTCCAATGCCCCAACATCGACCGCCGGCTCAACCACCGCCTCCTGCAATAAATCTGCAGGACCCGAAATGATGCCAAGAATGCTCCCTGCCAAAAGGCCGGGCGGGAACAAGTTATCGAAACCCGAAGTTACCACCGTGTCACCCTCATTCACATAGCTCCCCGACGGGATCATGCCGATCCGAACGCTGCCGAAGCCTTCCCCTTCAAGTAATCCTTCGGCGAATGTGCGCACTTCGGATGCCGCAGACGCCCGAGCCCCGGAAGGTACGCCGGTTACGGCAAGCTGCCAGGGGTCGTCGGATTCAGGCGCGGCATCGGAAATCGCAAGCGGCAATATACGTACCGCAGCCCGAAAATCCTTATCACTTACAAGCTGCACGCTGGCATAGCGCGAAGATGCGCCGATAACGCGCCCGACAAGCGTTCGGGATTCGCTGATGACGATATCGCCCGGAGCAATGCCATGCAAAGCTCCGCGATCGATGATGATCTGCTGCCCGAATAGGTGCGCGCCTTTCCCGGCAACGCGCGCCCGGACGGATGAGCTGTCGTCGGAACCTTCGGCGCCAAAAGCCGCGCGCGCGGCATCGTCGCGCGCACGCATGGCGCGCAAGGCGAGATTTTCTTTTTGCAGACGCGCCAGATCATCCTCTAAATCCGCCCGATCGTTCAAAAGCCCGCCAACATACCTAAAAGGCGTCAGTATATACCCAACCGCGGATGCCGCTTGATACCGCGTCCCCAACACCGCGTCCCCAAACCAGCCACCGAAGAAGCGGCCAAAAAATAAAAAAGCCGCAACGAGAGCGAAAAGGCAAATAAAAAACATCGCGCGTTTCCGGTGATGTAATGGTTTCCTGCGATGTAGCATGCTTAGAAATATCCAATAACCAAGATGCGAACACCAAACAAAACAAGAGATAATTTTCAATTTTTATTTTTCAATTTTCAATCAATGTCTCAATGACCAATGTTCAAACACGTATGGAGTCGGCGCATTGTATCATTGGAAATTCAATGAAAATTGTAAATGGTAAATTGAAAATTCCCCTATTGGTTTTTTGAATCTTAGTTATGGATGATTTTCCTTAGATAATCGGTTCTTCGTCTCCGGTATCAACCAGAACCTCGCGAAGCTGATCCAGATTCTCCAATACGATTCCCGTGCCGCGCACTACGGTCGTGGGAGGTTCCTCCTCAAGACGCACCGGCATAAGCGTCTCCTGCGCGACCAGCCGGTCGAGCCCCCGCAAAAGACTGCCGCCACCCACCATAACAATGCCGCGCTTCATCACGTCCGCAAGCAATTCCGGCGGCGTCTCCTCGATGACGGCCTTGATCGCGCTGATGATGGCCTTGATAGAACGCGACAGCGCTTCGCGTACATGCGTATCGGTAACGACGACTTCTTTCGGCAAGCCGGTCACCAAATCCCGCCCGCGCATGATCGTTTGAATCGGTTCGGCCAGCTGAATGGCCGATCCCACCTCGATTTTTATTTCTTCGGCGGTGCGCTCCCCCAATAGCAACTTGAATTCATTGCGCGCGTATTGAATGATGTCGTCATTCAATTTATCGCCGGCAATGCGCAATGATCGGTCGATGACAATGCCGCCAAGCGAGATCATGGCAATATCCGACGTGCCGCCGCCGATATCAACCACCATATTCCCCAGCGCTTCCTGCACGGGCAGGCGCGCGCCGATCGCCGCCGCCATCGCCTGTTCGATCAGGTAGACTTCCCGCGCACCGGCATTTTTCGCCGCATCATGCACGGCCCGCCGCTCCACTTCCGTTACCTGCGAAGGGATCCCGACGATCACCCGGGGACGCGGCATGAACGAAAAGCCTTTTTCATGCACCCGATCGATGAAATACCGTATCATCTGCTCGGTCACTTCAAAATCGGAAACAACGCCTTCCACCAGCGGCCGCGTGGCCACGATATGGGCTGGCGTTCGCCCCACCATTTTTTTTGCCTCCTGCCCGATTGCCAGCACCTGGCCGGTCTTTTTGTTTATGGCAACCACCGACGGCTCGTTGATGATGATGCCGCGACCGCGCACGTACACCAGGGTGTTGGCCGTACCCAAGTCCATGCCGATGTCGTGAGAAAAAAATTTGCCGAGTAATTTGATCATGAAACTTATTCTTTATCGGGCGCAGTGCGCGACGATGTCGGCACGCTTCACAAGATCCGCGGAATCCTTCACGCGGTATTTTACCTCTACGCTGTCCTGTGCGATGGTTTTTTCGCTGATTACCAGACGAACCGGTATGCCGATCAGATCGCAGTCCGCGAACTTTTCGCCGGCCGACAGGCCCTCTCTCTCATCATAGAGTACGCTAATTCCCGCTCGGGTCAAGTCAGCATACAGCGTTTCGGCGGCACTGCGCACCGCGGCGCGCTTCGCTTCATCTTTCGGCAAAAGCTCGATCATATGCACATTGAACGGCGCGATATTTTTGGGCCATCGTATGCCTTTGTCATCATGCGAAACCTCGACGATGGTGGCCATGACGCGGCCAATGCCTATGCCATAGGAACCCATAATAACGGGATGCTTACTGCCTTTCTCGTCCAGATACGTGACGTTAAACGCCTCCGTATATTTCACGCCCAAGGGGAAGATATTTCCCACTTCGATGGATTTTTCTTCATGTACGGTCCCGCCGCACTGAGGGCATATTGCGCCACTAGCAAGCTTTGCGATCTCGCTGTTCTCCGCATAGGCGCACGATCCGCAAATAAAAATGGTATCTTCACCTACCGGCGAGATGACCTGAAACTCATGCGTATGCGCCGCGGTAAAAGCGCCGCCGGCCGCGACCGTATATATCGCCTTAAGCCCGCACCGGGTGAATATTTTCTCATATGCGCCGCGCACCGCCTGATAATACCGCTCGAAATCTTCCTGCGATGCATGAAAACTGTAAAGATCTTTCATGAGGAATTCGCGTCCGCGTAACAGCCCCGATTTTGCACGGGCCTCATTGCGGAATTTCGTTTGGATCTGATAGGCGGCAAACGGCATATCTTTATATGAGCTGATGTATTTCGATGCGATTTCCGTTACCACCTCCTCATGCGTCCACCCAAGCGCGAATGCCGCCTTTTTGTCGGCCTTGCCGCATGCTTCAAACCCTATCTCGACATCCCAACGATTGGTGGCATCCAAATATCTGCGCTCAACAAGAGCGGGCATATAAAGCTCCTGGCCGCCGATCGCGTCCATCTCTTCGCGAATGATGCGCGCGATGTTCTGGATCACCCGCCATCCCAGCGGCAGCATGGTGTAAATTCCCGCGGAATTTTTATAGGCAAATCCGCCGCGGATCAAAAGCTGGGCGTTTGACGCGGTTTCATCGGATGACGCTTCCCGCAATGTTTTGGTGAAAAGTTTTGATTGACGCATACGCAATAAAGGGTATTAAACCCCCTGTTGTCAGCTCTCGCTCTCAAGCGCAAGAGTATCGGCTTCACTCTTGCGTTTGGTCGCTCGCTTGAAAATAGGCGGAAATCGGTATGAGCCTGAGGTCGGATTCTCCCGATAATCTACAATTTTGATCTGATGAAATCGGGATCCCGACTATGGTGTCGGGAGAACCGACGACGTATTTACCCCGTTACAAATGCCAGTGAGCCGAGGAGAGGACTTGAACCTCCAACCAACGCATTACAAATGCGCTGCTCTACCGTTGAGCTACCTCGGCATTTGTAACGGGGCGGACAAAACCGTTGCTCTAACCAACTGAGCTACTCAGGCACGGAATAATCCTAACATACCGTAATCAAAAATCAAACAAAAAAGAGGCTTTTTTGCCCCGGCAAATCGCTCGTTTTTGGTTATTGACGGCGGTCACTTGTCGCCATTCATCGACTCTTTAATGTGCGCCACGCGCGTGGCGGCATCGGAATTGGTGGGATCGATCTTCCGGATCGCCTCAAATGCGGCCAGAGCATCGGCATAGTTATTCTGCTCGAAATAATACAAACCCAATGCCCGATATGCTTCGACATCCTTCGGATCCTGTAAAATCGACCCTACGAGAACTTTTTCGCGCAATTCCAGGTCATCGCGAAGCGCGGCCCGGTCATACCCTACGCCGCGACGAAAATAGCGCCGAAAAAATCCCTCGAACCGATTCTCAAAATCCGTTACAAACGAATAATCAAATGAGATCTTCGGCGCGCCGTATTTTTGCATGCGCCACTCGGAATACCGTATCGCGTATTGCTGGGATTTTTCGCGCATACGCTGCAACCATCGCGTAGAGATGTTATCGAACTTCAAAAGCGCGATCTTAACCCGCCGAAGGATTTTTTCGCCGATCCGCACCGTGATGTTTCCCGCATGCACCACCACCACGCGCGCGGTCGCGCTCAACGGAACTTGCGACGTAAGCGTATTGCGCACCACAAGGACGGATCGCGCCTCGGCTGTTTTTCGCAAAAGCAAAAAAGCCATCGTCAGAAGGCTTGCGGCAAACAGGATGGAAAAAATTGGCAGCATGCAAAATCCTTAGTACTGCAGCGCCTAAGTACTTGAGTGCACTGCATGCCGCTTTCAGCGGCTTTATTGTCTTAAAATAGATGGATTTTGAGCCAAGCGAGGAAATTTCAAGCACCGCTGCGGGATTGCAGCACCAAAACCCTGCAACACCATTTTTTTAAAACTCATACCGCACGAATCGCTCCACGCGAATGTTTTCTCCAAGTTTTCCGACAACATCGGTAATAAGATCCTTGACGGAGCGCGCGGGATCCTTCACGAACTGCTGGGTATACAGGGATTGTTCCTCAAATAATTTAGCAAGCTTGCCTTCGACGATCTTTTTTACGATATCGGCGGGCTTGCCCGAGCCGGCGAATTCTTTTTCGAAATTTTCACGCTCTTTTGCCACAAACTCCGCCGGCGCATCTTGGGCGGTTATATATTTGGGATTCATCGCGGCAATTTGCAGCGCAAGATCGTGGGCGAGCTCTTTAAAAAGCTCGTTGCGGGCGACAAAATCCGTTTCGCACCGCAGTTCCACCAAAACACCGACGCGACCGTTGGAATGCACATACGCCTCAACCAAGCCGGCATTCGCCGCCCGGTCCGACTTCTTTTCGGCTATTTTTTTGCCGCGAATGCGCAAAAGTTCCTCGGCCTTCGCCAAGTCCCCCTTCGCCTCTTCAAGTGCGCTGCGGCAATCGGCAAGCGATGAGGCGGTCTTCTCGCGCAATGATTTTATAAGTTCGAGCGAAATGGCCATAAAATTCGCGCCAAGGCGATCATTCTTGCCGCAGAGCGGCCGCTTTTCCGCGCAGTATCGCATCCGCAATGCGGACCGTAATGAATCCGATCGACGAGATCGCGTCGTCATTTCCCGGAACGGGATGCGTCACGCTCGTAGGATCCGCATTCGTATCGATAATGGCCACCGTCGGCATCTTAATGCGACGCGCTTCCCGCGCGGCGGTCTCCTCGTGGGTGACATCGACGATGTATAGCGCGTCCGGCGTCTTCACAAGCTGCCGTACGCCGCCGAATTTAACTTCGAGTTCCGCAAGCTCTTTGTCAAACGCCAAGCGTTCTTTTTTGGTATACTTTTCAAGCTCTCCCCGCTGGCGCTTGCCTTCGAGATCCAAAAAATATTTCAAACGCTCGGAAAGCGATTTGAAGTTCGTTAAAAGTCCGCCAAGCCACCGGTTGACCATAAAGGGCATGCCGGCCCTTACCGCCTCGCGTTCCACGATTTCCTTGGCGGACGGCTTGGTGCCGACAAAAAGGACAGTACCGCCTTTGCGTGCTATGGCCTCGACGAACGCCTCGGCTTCTTTCAGTTTCTCGAGCGTGCGCTCCACATTGATCACGTGCACCGATCCCTTCAGCCCGTGAATATAGGGCTGCATCTTTGGGGACCATCGGCTCGCACGGTGGCCAAAATGCACGCCGGCATCAAGCATCGCTTGCAGGGTGCTTACCTCGGGATGCGCCGCAGCGCTCCCTTTTTCGTCCAACGCGATATCCGGTTTATTTGTTTGTGTTTGGGATGTCATAAGCCTCGCACAGTGTACCATAGCGCCAAAAGGCTTGCAATAGTCGGCCATGCCATGCTATAGTTGAATCCGTTCCAAACGGCGAATTTGTGGATTCTACGCGAATCTCGGATATGCGAATCAACCGCATATCCGCGTCATTCGCGTGAAATTCGCATTATCCGCTAAACGATCATGAAATCCGCTATCCATCCCCAATACTACCCCGACGCGAAGATCACCTGCGCATGCGGCAACGTGTTCACCGTCGGCGCAACAAAACCGGCGTATGATGTGGAAATATGTTCGGCGTGCCATCCGTTCTATACCGGCAAAGAAAAGGTTATAGACACCGCAGGCCGGGTTGAACGCTTCAGACGGCGCGTGGCGCATAAACAGGAGGATAAGGCGCAGAAAAAAGTTCGCATCCGCAAGCCCAGAGTCGAGGAAGTCATCTCGACCGGTCCGGTATTGATCCAGATCAAAAAGAGGAAGAAATAATCAGTGCTGGCGCCAGAGTACCTGTGTACCATAGTGCTCGGCATTCGCCTTCGGCATTTCATAATTTAAAACATCGCAGCCGTCAAAGACGGCATGCAATGCACTCAGGCACTCAAGCACTTCGGAACTCGTTGCATGCGCAAGGACTTAAAAGATGCCGTTGATAAAGCCCGCCTTCAGATGGCGGTGCTTTCGCATGCGTTGGAATCGGGCGAATACGGCACGGACACATCCAAGCTTCAAGAGGCGTCAAAACAGTACGGCGACCTTGCCAAAACCCACGAGGCGGCCTTGAAGCTTGAAAAATCAGAGAAGGAACTCGCCGAATCGGAATCGCTGGTGCGAACGGCCGAATCGGACATGCGGGAACTGGCGGAGGATGAGATTCGACGGATAAAAAAAGCCATCACAATCGAAACCGAGGAACTCGACCGCTTGGCGCTCGGAAAAATATCACCATCCACGGTTCGCAGCCTCATTATGGAGGTCCGCGCGGGAGTCGGCGGCCAAGAGGCCGCACTCTTTGCACAGGATCTATGGCGCATGTATACGCGGTTTGCCGAGCAGAAGGGCTGGAACGTGCGCACGGTCTCCAAGAGCGCCACGGATCTGGAGGGTATCAAGGAAATCGTGATGGATATCAACGGCAAGGATGCTTATCGGCTGCTTCGTCACGAATCCGGCGTACACCGCGTCCAACGCATCCCGGAAACGGAAAAATCCGGCCGCATCCACACCTCCACGGCATCCGTTGCCGTCTTGCCCAAAGCGGAAGCGGTGGACATCGAGGTTCGCCCCGAAGACATCGAAACCGAAACATACCGATCGGGCGGCCCGGGCGGACAGAACGTAAATAAAGTGGAAACCGCTTTCCGCATTCACCACAAACCAACAGGACTCATCGTAGCCATGCAGGAAGAGCGCTCGCAGGCGGCAAATCGCGAGCGCGCCTTCGAGGTTTTGCGCGCCAAATTGTTGGAAGCAAAGATCAATGAAACGGAAGAGGCCCAAAAAGCCGCCCGCAGGGAGCAGATCGGCGGCCAGGAACGTGCCGAGAAGATCCGCACGTATAATTTTCCCCAAGACCGCGTTACGGATCATCGGGTGAAGGAATCCTGGCATAACCTGCCGGGAATGATGGAAGGGAATATCGAGGATATGGTGGAGACACTGCAGAAGAAGCTGTAATCATAGAAGCGGATCGATCCGCTTCACGCGACGCCGTCGGCCATAGCCTATGGCGTCGGACGATAATAACGCAAAAAAAACACGGAAACAAAGAAGAGGCCCTCGGGGACGAACCCGAGGGTCTTTAAAAAGGTGAGAGGGAGCGCTTGGGGCGCTCCCTTGTTTGGGGAAGGGTGGCCGAGAAGATGTACCGGCCGGCAGGCGAAAATCGGCGAAGAAAAACAATTTCAGTGTTTCTTGCTTTCCCGATACGCGGTCCAATCCTCCTTCTTGAGGATCATCATGCCATCCTCCTGAAGGGGCGCATTCTTCGCTTCATTCTTTCGTTTTCTCATTATTTTTCCTTTCTATTCAGTTTTAAACATCAACACCTTGCGGCAACAAGTGAGCGCTCAAAAGGCATACGAGGCTCTGTTGTTTTATGAAAAGTACAAAGCCTTTGAGCACTCGCCTGCGGCTGCAAGCCGCTACCTTTACAACTCATAACCTCTACAACCTTTACAACGAATACGTAGA
>JAUYLV010000049.1 GCA_030699565.1 bacterium | reverse complement strand
TGCGCGCTTGATGGCGCGTTCAATATTATCGGCGGGCATATTTGCGCCGCGCGCCTTCTCAATCACCATGCGCAGCGTGGAATTGGTGGCCGGGTCGCCCCCTCTCTCGCGTGCGGCAATGACAATGATACGCGCCATCTTTGCAAAAACCTTGGCGCGTTTGGCGTCTTCGATGCCTTTTTTATGCTTGATGCCTGCCCAATGGGAATGACCGCTCATATAAATAGCTTATAGGTTTTTTGGTAAAAAGCAAGAAAAAACTCCCTATTAGTTGGGAGTATGGATGACGCAATCTATGGGCAATTCGTTGCGCTCGCGGCGCATGCGATCTTCCAATTCTTTCTTGTTCCATGAAAGAAAAACGCGATATGGCGAAGATCCATCGATAAATACCCTAGCGATTTCTTCAGGCAATTCGGGTAGCGAAGTCCACCCCTGGATGAATGACTGATAATCATGGGTGCTCCTATCGCGCTGTCCGATTGAATATAGAAAACCGCCAGCTTTGAGTTTTTCGAATTGCATGTCGTGCGCTTGATCATTCTTGGTGATATTGCACGACAAAAGCTGATAATCCTTGAGCGTCTGGAGCCATTCGGCTGGAATCCTTTTACGGTATTCTCCTGCACCCGCCGCATTTTCGTTCCCATAGGCCACGGCGTAAATTTCTACGAACATGGCGTCTTTACTCTGTGCGGATGCTGTCGATTTCTTCGAACAAGAAATAGCACCCATCGCCGCGATCATAGCCAGAATTACGATCGGTATTCTTTTTTGCACTTTTTCCAAGCCTCCTTTTTTAATGAACTTCGATGCGCCTTCAGCCAGCGGAAGTAATAACGTAGCGCAATCCGGACCATACCGTCAAGGAAGACGGATAATGTGCCGCAGTAGTTTCCCGCACCCCTACATCAAAACAAAAGACTTACAACATCAGCACACGTTCCCATCTCCCACCTCGATACATGCATGTAACGAGGTTGGAGATGAGCGACTATAAGTTTATTATAATAGCGATATAGATTAACTCCGCGGAATAACAATGCATATTTTATCCCAACGAACTCTTCCTTGATACATGCATGTATCAAGATTGTCGGAAGAGAGGTTGCAGAAAGCATATGCGCACTGCATTACTTTTCCGATAGCCGCAAAATAGTGTCACGGAAGCTTTTATTTTCGTGAAGCAGATTATTAAGCCGCATAAGAGGCGCGTCGGTCACGGTAAGCTCTTTGCGGATCTTTTTGTATGAATCTCCGTGCAAAAGCATTTTAGCCGCTTCAAGGCGCTTGATAAACATTGTAATCTCCGTGCGAGTACATAATCTCATGAGAAGCATTTTAAGATCCCGAGCAGTGCACAACCCAGCAAGTGCTTGCCAGAATCGTTCTTCCAATTCTTCCTTCTTGAGCGGTGCAAGAGGAATCCTTGATACTTTTGGCATAAACAGATGGGGTTTAAGGTTGAAAGTTTGCTTATTTTATCACCGCATGAGCACGCCCTCTCCTCCATCGTATAACCCCAATGGCTCCGGCTCCGGAACCAATCAGCACCAACAGCAATGCATGGCGAGAGAAAAACGATTTTGGCGGAACGGTTGCGATGCCCTGCGCGGTGTAACGCCAAGCGGTCGCATGTACGGAAGAGGGCACATCGTCATTCTTGCTTAAAGAAACGGAACGTTGCAAACCCGAAGATGCGCCCGGCAATCGCCTATATGCGGTTGTTGCGTAATACGGCGCGACGGATGGTTCGCCTGGGCCGCTTGATTCATCATCTTGCATCCCCTCCTGTTTTTCCGTATCGGGTAGCGCCGGCGGTTGCGGAATCGGGGTACTACTTAGTGTTTTTTGTACACTAAGTATGTTTACCTTTCCGGGCGTTGGCGTCTGCGACCATACATATGCGCCGTTCGTTGTTCGGTTTGAAGATGATCCCTTTGGAGGATCCTGATATGCCACCGATGCATACAGCTGCCCGCCAGGAGTGATAAGCCGCACGATGTCCGTATCGTTGTTAAGCGCAAGACCGTTTACCGTTCGTGTAAAGACGCTATAGCCGCCTGCGGCTATTATCGCCCCGTCGGGCACATGATACGGAGGTGAGCCGCCATCGATGTCATCGATCGTCCATCCGGAAAGATCGACGGCATAGGCCTCCGAGTTCGATAATTCGATGAACTCTTCGTCGGTATCGGATCCGGAAGTATTCGGATAAAATTCGCTGATATAAATGCGCGGAAGCGGGGTGGGTGCGGAAATGGGAGTCGCCGAAGGTGAAACCGTGGGATCCGGCGCATTCGAGGGAGTGGGTGCGGGAGTTGGAGTTGATGATTGTGAAGGTGATGGCGTAGGAGTAGCGGCAGGAGTGGGAATCGGTGTCAGTGAAGGAGTTGCTAAAGGCAAAACCGTCGGTTCCGGCGTACTGGAGGGGGTTGGTGCGGGCGATGGTATTGAATCGCCGTTCTGTCTTCCGGGCGTGCCGCCCATCTCCAAGCTTTCATTCCAAAAGCCATCCGATTTCAATTCGAGCGTCTTCCCATTTCCCTGAGCGCCCCAAACCGCCTCATAGGTCGCTTCATCGAGTGTCACGCCGAACTCATCCAGCATGCGCAGCGTATCTGACGTATTTGTAAGCGACATGACCGTATCAAAGACCGCACCGGCAAACCCCGCATGTTCGCCAAGAAAGATTTCCGCATCCGAAGCCAGAATGGCGTAGCCGCCGGGCGCGATGTCCGCCGACCCCACATTCGGCCCGCTCAATAAATGGTTCGATCCGTCGTAAAAGCGAAAACCGGCCGTTCCGGTTGCGATTATAACGGCCTGCGGCATGTCGTTATATATTTCGACCCATTCCCGCCCGCTGTCGCTCCCTTCCAGGTCATACATGATCTCCGAAATAACAAGCGCATGCGCCACTGGTGCCGACGCCGTAACCAGTAATACGCAACCGGTAACGACCAAAAATAACCTGATGCGTCGTAAAGGTCGTATAGGTCGTCGGTCGTCGGTCAAACAAAAAGCACGGTAGTTCATACCGCGCCAGTATACATGGCCGAGATAAAATTTATTTAAACAAAAGTTAAAGAAAAGCTCAAGCCGCCGCTTCTTCTTTTTCCGGCTTTTTTGGGGCTGTTTCCGCTTCCACGGATACCGCAGCAATCGCGACTTCCTTCATGCGCGCGCTTTTACGGCTGCGATGGCGCAGGTAATAGAGTTTTGCCCGCCGCACCTTGCCTTGCCTGACCGCGGTGATCTTTTCGATCGTCGGCGCGTGCAAAGGAAAAATCCGCTCTATGCCGATACCGTCGACAACGCGGCGAACCGTTACGGTCGAAGAGATGCCGCTGCCATGCTTACGGGCAATAACCACGCCCTCAAAAATCTGCGTGCGCGTTTTTTCGCCTTCTTTGACCCTCTGATAAACCTTTACGGTCGCACCCGGCACAATGGTTGCAAAATCTCCTTTGCGCTGGGATTTGCTTATAAGATCGATTTTATCCATATCCTGAATTAAATTAACAAAAAAAGTCTATCATTTCCTCATAAACCTGTCCAGTCCCGCAAAACACCGGGGAAGGCAATAATTTAATTCTCACCGGAAACGCCTCGCTTTTCAAGCCACTTTGCCACTTCCGCAAAATCGTTCGAGGGAGGAACGTAAAACTCGGCCATCGAGCCGTCCTGAAGCGGAAATGCCAACCGTTCCGCATGAAGATAAAAGCGCCCACCCAGTTCCGCCGGCAGCGCGATCCGGGCCCCGTACGCAACATCTCCGATAATCGGAGTTTTCAAGGCCTTTGCATGGAGCCTGATCTGATGGGTGCGCCCCGTTTCGGGAAAAAACCTCACCATGCTCGCTCGCTCGCCGATCCGGCGCTCAACGACATAGCGTGATCGCGATATTTTAGCCGAACGCGAAACCGGCAAAAGCCGCAGCACCCGCCGGTCATAGCGTTTCGCGGACGGAACAACGTGTCCCTCAACAACACCTTCTCTTTTTTGCGGCACGCCCTCAACGATCGCAACATACTCCTTCTTCACCTGATGCCCTTTAAAGCAATCTTTCAGATGAGCAAACATTTCTTGCGTGCGGGCAACCACCATAACTCCCGACGTATAGCGATCAAGCCGATGCACAATACCCGGACGCAACGCATCATCCC
This sequence comes from bacterium, assembly GCA_030699565.1. Lineage (GTDB taxonomy): Bacteria > Patescibacteriota > Minisyncoccia > JAUYLV01 > JAUYLV01 > JAUYLV01. The sequence goes on along the minus strand of JAUYLV010000049.1, from coordinate 3,761 downwards.
CAACCGCCCGCGCCTCGGGGAACCGCCCGACCAGCCAGTTGGCCGCCGTGCCCCTCCCCTCCGCATTGACGGGATGGGTGCTCATGCCGGCAGGTTTGTCGATAATGATAAAATCCTCACGCGTCTCACATATGCGCACGGGAAGATCCGGTTCCGGTTGAATGTCCTTTTGCTTTTCATCGTCCGGCGACGTATCGGCCGCCTCTACCCGGTCTTCGACTTTAAGCCTGTAAGCCGGCATATGAGCCGCCCCGTTCACCTGCACCCGGCCCCGACGTATGATCGACTGTAAAAAAGCCCGGCTCCGAGCCGGCATCTGTCGCTTCAAAAACGCGTCGAGACGCTCCCCAGCGTCCGCAGGGGTTACGATCCATTGCATATCGCAAGCATACTACGCCGCTTTCTTCGCTTTCGCAAGCGTGTCCTTTACGCGCTTCATGATATCATCGAGCTCGTAATTGGTTTTAACCAAATAGGTCATGGCACCGAGCGACAATGCCTGTTCGATGTCGCCGGAACTTTCCAGATTCGTAAGCATGATCACCGGAATAGCCTTGGTCGTCTCATCCTCCTTAAGACGCTTTAAGACGTCAAAACCGTTCATTTTCGGCAAAATGATATCGAGTAAAATAAGGTCCGGCTTCTCCTTCTGCGCCAAAAGCAAGCCTTCTTCGCCATCGCTGGCACCCAAGGCTGTATAGCCGGTAATTCCCAATACGTCCACGATCGCCTTCTGCAGCGACAGCTCGTCTTCGACAACAAGTACTTTTTCCATGACATGCGGGCTTATCAGCTTGCAGCTTTTAGCTTGTGATTTCTTGGGAAACGCCAAAAAACCAAAAAGCTAAGAAACTAAGAAGCTAAGAAGCTGTTGAATTGACCGGATGCTCCCGTCCGATACCAACCGAGGGTTTTGAAATCGTTGCGAACGGAAGCGTGAACCAAAATGTGCTTCCCTTGCCTTCCATGCTATCAAATCCTATCTGCCCTCCGACGGATTCAAGTATGGCCCTTGCGATAAAAAGTCCCAAACCCGATCCTTCCGTCTGATATTTAAGAACATTATCGCTCCGAAAGAATTTTTTGAAAACCTGCAACTGCTGCGCCTTTGGAATTCCGATACCCTGATCCTTCACGAGTACGCGCACCGTGTTGCGATCGGCCCGTTCCACGCGCACTTCGACATTGCCGCGGCCCTTGGTATATTTAATGGCATTATCCAGAAGATTCTGGACCACGAATCCGATCTTTTGCTGGTCGGCGTATACCTTGGGAAGATTCTCCTCTTTTTGATAAAACACGCGCACATTGTTCGTCTGCGCCAGACCCGCGAGGTCGTTTATTACGATCTGCACCAGATCTTCCAGGGAAAATTCCTGCGGATTCAGAATGATACGCCCCTGCTCGATGCGGGATACCTCCAACAAATCGTTGACCAGGCGGATCATACGCTCATTGGATTCCTTGATGATATTCAGATAGTCCAGCTGCTTTTGGTTGACATCGCCCAGGTGCGGACCCGTAAGTAGATTTAAGGACCACTTCAGCGATGATAGCGGCGTGCGCAGTTGATGCGATACAATGGAAATAAATTCCGTCTTCATGCGACTTGCCTGCGCGAGCCGCTCAAAGGACGAAACTACCATATTGCCTATGGAAAATATGACAACGGTTATTCCCGAAACGAGAATAACGACGAATTCCGGTTCGGTATAGCGGATCGCGATCAGATAGGTGCCGATCATGGCGGCAATCGTCGTAAATCCCATCAGTAAAAACAAAAAAGAAGGGCATTCGATAAGCCGAACGCTATACCGCTTGCATTCGCTATATACATTCATTGTCGCCAAAAAGTCACCGAAAGCCATATCTCTATATGTAATAGTATAGCACACCGGGGCGTTTGGTTCCACGGAAAACTGGGGAAAACGCTCGGTATTGCCATTCGCATGCTGTACAAAACCTCGACAAATCTTCGTCGTTGTTCCGCGCAAAACGATCGCCCTACTCGGCTTGAAGCCTCGGGGCTCCCGATCGTTTCGCGAACAACTCCTTGATTTGTCACTCGGTTTTGTAGTGCGTGGCGAAATGGCTATACCTCGCTCAAGCTTTTCTTATTGAGGCTGCCCTACCTCAGTGGGCAGCTTTTATATCCTCTTTTTAATAAAAAAGTCCGCCGGGAAGGCGGACGGTTTGAATCGCTAATCTTCAAGTTGGAATAAAGCCGCGGCACCCATGCCGCCGCCAATACACATCGTCTCAAGTCCGAATTCGACGCCTCTGCGGCGCATCTCGTAGATGAGCGTGGCGGCAATGCGCGCGCCGGTGCACCCCAAGGGGTGCCCCAGAGCAATGGCGCCTCCGTTGACGTTGAGCTTATCTCTATCGATATATATACAGCGCAGCACGGCAAGCACTTGGGCGGCAAATGCCTCATTGAGTTCGACAAGGCCGATATCGCCTAGCGAGAGCCCGGTTCTGCGCGTGATCGCGCGAATGGCGTCGAACGGCCCGATGCCGAAATATTCCGGTGCTACGCCCGCGATAGTGTAATCCACGAATCGCGCCATGGGCTTTACGCCCAGTTCTGCGGCGCGTGCGCGCGACATCAGCGCAACGGCCGCCGCGCCATCGCTCGTTTGTGAAGCGTTACCGGCCGTAACCGTGCACCCGTATTCCTTTACGACCGGATTGAGCGTTTCGAGCTTTTCCAGGGTAGAATCCCGGCGCGGCCCATCATCCGCTTGCAGAAGAATTTTGCCTTCCGAATCCTTCACCGGAACGATCTCGTCGGCGAATCTTCCCGCATCCTGCGCGGCAACGGCTTTGCGATGGCTCTCGATCGCAAATATATCCTGCTCCTTGCGCGGAATATGATAGGCCTTCCGCAAAACTTCGGCTCCTCCCATCGTGGTGATGAACACCTGCGTATCGCGCAGAAGCCGCGGATGAAGCCTTTGTGTGTGTTCCGGGCTTTGCTGCGCGGGCGAAAGCATGGGCAACAGCGTGGGCATGAGCATGCTCATGCTTTCGACGCCACCGGCGATGATCGTCTCGGCAAGCCCCGCACGAATTCGGCAGGCGCCGTCGCGAATAGCTTCAAGGCCCGAAGCGCAGAAGCGGCTAACGGTTATTCCCGGTACGGAATTAGGCAGGCCCGCCCGCAAAGGGATATTGCGGCCGATGTTCATGCCCTGCTCACGCTCGGGCACGGCACAGCCGAAAATCACATCCTCGATATCCCCGACACGAAGCGCGGGAAGGCGGCGAAAAAGTTCGCCAAGAACTTGCGCGCCGAGATCCTCCGGACGAACCGCATGCAGCGCGCCACCGCCCTTGCTCACTTTTCCTATCGGCGTTCGACAGGCAGCGACGATAACGGCATCACGATCGGACTTTGGAAAAAGCATGGTTTTTCTCCATTTTTTAAAGATCAGAATAACGTACTTTGCATTCTTGCGTATTGACGGAAAAATGGCAAGCGCGAAAAAAACGGCGCAGTATCGCGCCACCAGTGCCATTGTCCAATAGATGGATGAGTACCCTACGCGCTATCGCGCTAGGGCACTGCGCCACCAGTGCCATTGTCCAATAGATGGATGAGTACCCTACGCGCTATCGCGCTGGGGCACTGCGCCACCAGTGCCATTGTCCAATAGATGAATGGAATGTACCCTACGCGCTATCGCGCTGGGGCACTGCGCCACCAGTGCCATTGTCCAATAGATGAATGGAATGTACCCTACGCGCTATCGCGCTGG
>JAUYLV010000043.1 GCA_030699565.1 bacterium | reverse complement strand
TCTCTATTATTCTTTACGCTGGTCCCATACCGCGCGCCCGCATTGATTACATAAGAGGGGTAAATTCCACTTTTATTCTTCGAAGTCTCTTAGTGCGCGGACTTATTTCTCGGAATCTTGATCCCGAAAAGCAAAACACGTTTCTCTACGCGGCCAGTACTGAACTTATCCGCCATCTTGGTTTAGATGGGCTAAAAAGCTTGTCAGACTTTGCAAAATACCGAGAGGCCTTGAGTCATATGAAAATAAATTCCCACACCTAATTAGCTTTATATTTTACCCTCGCATCATCAAAAATATGAAGAACAACCAACTTTATACCCATACCTTAAAAATGCCTACCCCACTTAAGTGTGGGGATAAATTTGTCGGAGACGCCATAAAAACATGAATCCCGTTAGAAGCCGCGATCGCTTTTGTTGTAACAAAACTATGAACCAAACGGAAAATCGTAATTACAATGTAATCAGCAGATTCGCGTTAATCGCGATCTGCTTCTAACGGGATGAAAGTCATTCTTCTAAAAGATGTTCGGGCGCTTGGCAGAAAAGGCGACGTTCGAAACGTCGCCGACGGCTATGCCCGGAATTTTTTGATTCCCAGGGGTTTGGTTTTACTGGCCACGGCCGCGCTCGCCGCAGAAGCCGAAAAGCTCAAAGCCGCCCGGGTGAAAATAGCGGAACTGAATCTTCAGCAAACGCAGGCATTGATAAAACGGCTCGCCGATGCGAAGGTCGCAATACGCGCCAAAGCATCGGAAGAAGGAAGGCTTTATGCGGGCGTAGGCATTGAGGAGATCCGCCAAGCCCTTACGGGTGAGAAAATCGACATCGGTAATGCGCGTATTAAGGGAGACGTACACCTTAAAACAACCGGCGCACACAACGTATTATTGCAACTTCCGCACAACTTGGAGGCTAAAATCACCGTTACCATTGATCCGATTATCGAACGCTAGGCATGTGCGGCCTATATATAATATCGGCAATAAAAAAATGCCCCGAGGGGCGTTTTATGTTTCAACCTCTTCTACATCATTATCAATGATGCGCTTTACTCGCGCAACCAGGCTATGCGGAAGTGTCGGCTGAAAAAACCGGTACTCTGCTTCCGCTGCGGCGAATACGGGAAGCCATGTACGCCATTTTTGATCGCTCATGCATGGATCATCCAGCAGCTCATCGATCTTATTATCCATGTCCCAGTATATTGTAAATGCGTCGAACTCCCTCTGTGCTCGTTTTCGCAAGAGCCTAACATATCCAAACATCAGCGCCGCGCAAATCAAAAAGAACAGCATAACTGCTCCTTCCGCATTTATTTTTGATACCTATCCCACGTGTACGACATTCACCGACTTTTTGTGTCCGTCGAATCGCGTTTTGGTCTTTTGCTGGAATGAGATCACGCCGTCTTTGGCGGCATAGATCGTATCATCATGCCCTTTGCGCGCATTTCTACCGGGAATGAATTTTATGCCGCGTTGGCGCACGATAATGTTGCCGGCTTTTGCTTCTTGACCCGCAAAAAGCTTCACGCCAAGGCGTTTTGAGTGCGATTCGCGGCCTAATCTGGTTGATCCTGCGGCTTTAGTATGGGCCATATGTTCAGAACACAATTTTCAATTTCTAATTTCCAATTTTCAAACAAAATTCGGATTTCACCACTTGAAAATTGAATCATTAAAAATTTATTGAAAATTGCAAAGTTGAGAATTGAAAAATTTTAGAACTATGCTAGTATACCGTAACGTCATATGCTGTCAATAGTCGCGCAATCAAAGGCTTTCTGGAAGCGGAACGAGACCGACGTGCTGATCGCCGCCGCATTCATATTAATGGCGTTTTTGGCGTATACCGCCGGCAGCATCGGTGCCGCGTCCCGATCGTCGGACCAAATAACCATTCGCGTTCCGGATTCCGCCTCGACACTGCAGCAACAGATCGAAGGCGCCGCACCCTTGGCGCAATTGGCAACAGATACGGACTCGGATACAGGCGGCATACCGATCAAGGAGCGGAAAGGGGAGTATGTGGCTTCCAAGAACGGTTCCTATTACTACGCGGCCGACATGGCTGCCGCGCTTCGCATAAAATCGGAAAATCGGATTTGGTTCAATGCTCCGCAGGAAGCGGAAGCGCGAGGATTAAAACCCGCAAAAGGACTATAAGGGACTTTAAATTACGAAACGCTCTCACTCCGTCATTCTGATTCTATATGTTAAGACATGGAAGAAGAATCACCTGCGTACCGCGTAAAAAGATCCTTCCCTTATTTTAAGATATTGAGTCAGGATGACATTTTGTAATTCAAAGTAAGGAGGCACTTTGAAATCAAAAAAGCGAATCACGATTTACCCGTTCGGTCCCATTGAATTCGCCAACAGTGAGGCGATCAACTGGAGAAAAGAGTTGGCTGCATTTCTGGAGAATTCCGCGATCAGCGCTTCATTCGAGTTCATCGATCCAATTGAGGCATCATATAAGATCGGCGCGGATGTTTCGGAGAATGCCGTATACGCCGCGAAAGTAAAGGCGGTCCAAGATTGGCCGTCATTCGATGACTTCATGGACAATATTTGGGCGCAGGATAAGGTAAATGTCGACAGCTCCGACGTACTGGTATCTTGGGCTCAGACTGAAGACGACTTGGTAAAGTTGAGTTATTCCGGTGGTTCCTGGCGCGAGATCGAACGGGCCATCTCACGACTACAGCCGGTATTCGTGATCACGCGCGGTCCGTTCGTAAAAGTCAGTTCGCACTTTCTGCATATGTTCCGCTTGCACGGAAAAGCCATAGGTCATGAGTCAATCGTAAAATCCCCATACGATTTTTGCGAAGAATTGCGCCGTCACTTCGATCTTTAATCATACAAACAAAATCGCCCCTGCCTAACGCGGGGCGTTTTTTAGATGATGTAGTGACCGCCTTAGCGGTGCAGCCTCAACAAGCAAAGCTTGAGTGAGGTATTTGATTTTCAAAGCGTTGCGTAAACGAGATGCAAATCGCAAGGCGTTTAGAACCGCATGCGGGTACCCCGAGCGCGAAGCGCGAGTAGGGTGCATGCGGTTCGTAAAGGACGCCGATGCGATTTGCCGAGTTTACGCATAGCGGTTGAAAAGCAAATACCGAGCGCCCTACCACTCGGTACACCGCCGCCCCACATCCTTTACCTCCGCACAGGCATACATATGTCCGCCATCCTCGCGTACGGGCAGGGGAAACTCCGCAACCCCAAGTTCATTTGTTTCCTTTGATCCCATCGGCGTGCCATCCCGCTGGAAAGCACTTACCAGCCATCCGACAATATACTCTCCGAGCCGATTACGCAGACGAACATGATATCCCTCGGTCGTAAACGCAAATCCCGAAAGCGCCAGATCCGGTTTGGCGCTGACGGCGTCAACAATGAACGAAGCCTGCTTTGAACCAAGCTTTACCATGATGGTGAGGCGCCCTTCAAAGCCTGTCGGAAGCGGAAACGACACCAATGCATTACCCGAGCCATCTGTAGTACCGCTGACACCTTTGCCGTTGACATCGAAAATCAGCTGCTTATTCGCCACCGCGGCCTCTGCCGCGTCGCGCACGAAAATGCTGAATTGGATCGTGCTGCCGATCGCCGCTACCGTCGGATTATTGCCGATCAAAATCGTTCCCACCGCAAAATCAGGACCGGGTATCGGTTCGGGAGTCGCTGTGGGAAGGGGAGTAAGATGGGGAGTCGGCAGCGGTGTAGGAGTCACAACCGGGGTAGGAATGGGCGTTGCGGCGGGTGTCGGCACAGGAGTGGGTGCGGGACTGGGAGTTGCTGCGCCCTCCGAAGCCTTTGGCGAAGGACGAGGCGTAGGATCCACTTCCGGACTTACAGAAAGACCCTTTACCGTGCCGGGATCCGAAGATGCCAAAGTGGATTCGATGACGACCCTAAAGGAAGTCATTCCGTGTTCCGAGGATCCGTCATTGGCTAGCCGTTTTACGGTAACGTCCCGCATGACGCTATGCCGGGCCGCGGCCAATATATGGGAAGGCAGATTACCGATAAAAGCGGTAACGACAAGTGTCGCCCCCACCACAAATCCTTTTAGAGCGCCTATCCATGCCATATAGCACGCATTGTGGCACACTCATGCGGAGTCGACAACTAATATTGATATATCTTCCTAGAAGGGGTATGGGGACTGGAAAACACATCACGTCGCACAAGAAAGCTTTTACGACGTGATATAGAATGGAATCCTTTTGTTTATTGCGAACGGCTTTTATCGTGCTATACTGCGGATGGCTATCATTAATTTTAAAAACGCATGGATCAACTGCTTAACGATGCAATTATTGAAGGCTCACAAATCTCGATACCGATGATTATTTTCGCAACCATTTTCATTGTTTGCATTATATCAATTACTCTTGACATCAACGAAATCAAGAAACACTTGTTGCAAAATGCCCACGAGTAAAACCCTGGATAAACGGCTGGCAGATGACTTTTCACGGGATTCCCAGATCGGGAATCCTTTTTTTGAAAAAACCGCAGGATATTCTCCTGCGGTCATTCTTTTAAATCCCCGCCGCATCCGATGATTCCCGGCCAACGCGCGATCGAGCCGAATAGGAGGGCTGAGAGCCCCAAACTTACCCATATCACGTAGGATGGCGGGACAATTTTGATCACCAGGGCGGCCAGACCCGCCATTGTCATATATACGCAGACGATGATGACGAATTCAAAAAGCTTCCGCCGCAACTGTTTAAATCTTTGCATGATTTCGACCCCCTTCCTTTTAAAGGAACTTTTACTCACCAAAAATAATAGCGCAGATCGCGCTTTATGTCAATACTAATATGATAATTTATTGCCGTGAACGTATGGCACACTTGCTTAGTGTAATTTATACACTAAGTAAATAGGCATTATTGCTATACCGCCGCCAAAACTTTCTCTATGACGTTTGCGGTAATCACGAAGATATTCGCGATAAGCTGTAAGCCGAGTTTTAACGTATCGATAGCAAGATCCCGGGTAGTTTTGTCGGCGAAGAATTCTTTTGTGCCGATCCAGATCTTTTCCAGCGTCGGTCGAATACCGGCTTTGTCGGCAGTATCTTCCAGCTCTGCGGTCAGTTGCTTGCCCTTTTGCGTAACATCGCCTGCTTCTTCCACCAATCCTTTTACCTGATCGATATAATCGGATACGCCTTTGACTTGGCCGGGAAGCGTTGTCGGACTTGTCTGCTGCGAGCCGTCCTCCCCTTCTATAACAGGACCGCTGATTCCTCCCTGGGCAAAGATAAACCCCATCGGTAGTAGTACCGCGCTGATACCGAGGATTATTCCTGCGAAAGTACCAGCAAACCTTGTCATGATCGTATTATACCACAAATCTTCATATATGAAAATGATATTACTAGGCAATTCTTCCTTTCTTAAAAATCCTCCGCCCTTCGTCGCGTCAGACGCGACTTCGGGCACCTCCTTTACTAAAGGAGGAATGAATCCCCCGGCTCATCAAACGCAAAAAAACATCCCGCGGTGAAAGCCGCGGGATGTTTTAATTTACGAAGAATATTAGGATGCCGCACCCGCCAGGGCGTATCGGCCATCTTGCAGCCGGGTGAACATGGTTCCGTTCTGGAGATTGAGAATGATCGTATTGGGACGTACCATGCGCCGTTTCAGGGTTTCTTCCAGAATCTCATCGCGGGTCAGAGGGCCCCGGGATTTTATGATCTCCAAGAGGATATCGCGTACCGTGCCGGGCGAATAGCCCCAATCGGTAAGCGCGTAGAGTCCCCGCCCAACCAGCACAAAGCGGTTATCCTTGATCAATTCGTTGTGCACCGTCTGCACGTACGCCTTGCGGTTCGAAAATCCGGCTTCGTTGATATGATCGGTGATATCCGAAAAATGGAGGGGCTTGGCCTCGCGCCGCAACACCAGATAGGCTTTGTCGCGTACGCCGCGGGGAGAAACTTCCGGCCATTCGGCAAGTCCCCATTCGCCGAATACGTTCGGCATCACTTCTTTGGAGACGTCGATATATGCGGCGGCGACATGCGGGGGCACGTTTGCCTGCCCCATCGCGGCTTCAAAAAGCTCTTCCTTAGTTAACAGCTTGGAAGCATCTTCGAGTTTAGCTATTACATGCTTGATCATCTCGGCCATGCGTCCTTTTGCGTCCTTATCGGTAGCCCAATGCGCGTGATACGCATCGGATTCGCTTTCGCGTTCAAACGGCTCACCGAGCGTCAGTACGAAGACAATTGCTTGCCGTGTCGGATGCGGATGCGCGGCGCCCGAAAGGTGTTCAAGCACGCGATGCTCGGCCTGCACATGTCCGTGATCTTTGAAATGGTCCTGAAGGTATTGAAATGCCGGCTCCAATTTTGCGCGGACTTCGTTCCGGGAAAGCTGCTTCAACGCGTCATTTTCGATCTGCCGGACACGCTCACGCGTAATGCCGTAGTCTTGACCGATGGATTCCAGCGTTTCATGCTTGCCGTTTTTCAGTCCAAAACGGCGCATCAAGACGATCTTGGTGCGCTTCGGCAACGTTTCGACGACTTCGCCGACCAGCTGATCAAATTTAATTGGAGAGATATTGTTCATAAAATATTCATACTAATTCAATTATGAAAATGGCTTCATTCAGCCAAAATAGAGATTTGCTCTCCCCCCACGTCCATAGTGTAGCACACTATTGAAAATACTGTCAAGCCTCAACCTTTCCCTATTCTTACATAGTATGATTCTTTTGTCCACCCCGTTAGAAGAGCCTGTTGAGATATTGTTCGAGCGAGGCGTACTCGCCGAGTCGAGAACTCATTCCTTAAGCCCCGACGTTACGGCCGGGATCCCGATTTCTTTATGTTCAAATCATGGAACATCGGGGGAAAACCCTGTGGTGAGCCTGTCGAACCATTCTCGACTCGCCTGCTGGCGCGCTCGAAGGATATTGTTTTTAACAATTATTCAACAGGCTCTAGAAGTTGCGGACACCTATATTCGCGCCCTACTTCTAACGGGGTCCAGCCGCATTCCGCCAGGTAATCAGAAGCGGAGAGGCGATGAAAATCGATGAATAGGTTCCCACCATGATGCCAATGATGAGGGTTAACGCGAAGTATTTTATGGATGTGCCACCAAAGAAAAAAATTGCGAGCAGCGAAAGTAGTATTGTGCAAGACGTCATGATCGAGCGCCGCATGGTCTGATTGATGCTGGTGTTGACCACCTCGACGAACGTCGCGCCCCGCATCTTCAGCAGGTTCTCGCGCGTGCGATCGAATACGACGATGGTATCGCTGACAGAATAGGCTAGCACGGTAAGTATTGCGGCGATAAAGGGCGCCGCGATTTCAATCGAATGATTATAGTGGCCGAGTACGGCAAAGATGCCCAGCGTGATGATTACGTCATGGAAGAGGGCTATGATGGCGGCAATGCCGTATTGCCAGGATGGTACCGGTCGCGATACATGCCGAAAAGACCATGCGAGATATAACAGAATAAAGAGAAGTACGAATCCGAGGGCCCAAAGGGAGCGTGTTCTTAATTCCTTGCCGATGACGCCGCCGATTGTCTCAAACCGCCTCTCTTGGGCATCGGGAAACGCCTGGGTAAGCGACGTGATGATTTGGCGGTGCCTTGCCTCATCGACTTCTTTGAACCGCAAATTGATGCCACGCACATCGCTGGTTTGCAGCGCGACATCCCCCAACTGAAGCGCGTTGAGCGCTTGCAGAATTTGCTGCGCATCGGGACGGCGCGTACTTTTTGCGGGACGCGAACCGTCGGGGCATTCTTGCGCATCGGGTGCGGCTGCCTCAAAGCGATCGGCGGATGCTACCGCATCCGGATAACAGGTAGTGTCGCCGGAAAATTCGATCGATAACAGGGTGCCACCGGTAAAATCAATGCCGAAATTAAGCCGCCAGACCGCAAGGACGACTATGCTCGTCACGAAAAGCGTTCCGGATATGGCATACCAAATTTTTGATTTTGAAATGATGTTCAGCATGTGGGAGAAGATTACAATATTTCAACAACGAATATCTATGAGTTTCCATGAATATCAACAAGTATCGCTCTGATACTCATTAATATTTGTTCGCCGGAATACGGCTCACGATACTCATTGATATTCATTGTTTGTGTGTGCATTTCTTGCTTCGTTACTTCTTAAAAACAGCCATTTCCAATTCTCTGCTCGTGTGCCGATGCAGGCGCGCAGCATGAGTCGCGTGATGAATAGCGCCGAAAACATGCTGACCACGATGCCGATAATGAGCGTGAGGGCAAAGCCCCGTATAACACCGGAACCGACCCAAAAAAGGATCAGGCCGGTAATGAACGTGGATACGTTCGAATCGCGAATGGACGGCCATGCGCGCGCAAAGCCTTCGGTGATGCCTTGCGAGAATCCGAAGCCTTTTTGGAATTCTTCTTTCATGCGCTCGAATATGAGCACATTGGCATCGACCGCAAAACCGATCGACAATACAAACCCGGCAATGCCGGCGAGCGTCAGGGTTACGGGAATAATCTTGAAGAGAAAAAGCACAATGGCTACGTAACAGAGGAGGGCGAATACGGCGATAAATCCGGGAAGGCGGTACATAAGTATCATAAAGAACGCGACCAGGACGAATCCGGCAATGCCGGCCGTGAGGCTTTTGGCTACCGATTCGCGCCCGAGGGCGGCGCCGATGGTTTCTTGCGAGATGATCGAAATCGGGACGGGAAGCGCTCCGGCGTTCATGCGGTCCGCAAGCTCCTTGGCGTCCTTGAGCGTGAAGTTTCCCGAAATGATGGCTTCGCCGCCCGATATGACGCTTTGCACGGTCGGCACCGAAATGGCCGCGCCGTCCAAATAAATGGCAATGGGCTGATTAAGGTAGGTTTCCGTAAGTTTTTCAAAAATATCCGCGCCTTCGGGGTTGAATTGCAATTGCACCGTTGGTACGCCGGAATTTGGATCGAATAGGACTTGGGCGCGTTCCAAAAAACGCCCGTTCAATTCGGAGGGTTCAAAATAGGGATCGGTCTTGGCGATGCTTGCGGCGGATGTGGGGCTTTCCAGTTCCGCCAATAAGCGCTCGGTTTCCTCCTGTGGCCGGGGCTTGCGAAATTCCAAAAAGGGCGTCTCCCCGATCTCTTTAATGGCTTCCTCGACATTCTGAATGCCCGCAAGTTCCACGATGAGCCGCCAGTGATCACCGACATTATTAATCTCCACGACCGGCTCGGCCACGCCGAAAAGATTCACGCGGCGCTCGATGACATCGCGCACGCCGTCCATGGCATCCGCCGGCTCGCCGACGACGCCGGATACGTCAGCTTCATAGACGAGATGCGTGCCCCCGGAAAGATCAAGGCCGAGGCGATAGGGAATATTTTTAAAATGCGGCAGCTTCCACGACGCGTTCCGCAGAACTTTATTATTCAAAAGGTCCGCGGGTCTGTCCCAAATCTTCGGATAGGCAATGCATGAGGCAATAACGATGATTATCAGAACTCCGCCGAGGAGGAGCCGGGAAGGTTTTGTGGATTTTACGTACGATTTTCGCTGTGCTTGTGCCATACGCTCCGATGAATTACGGTTGTCTTTTTCCGCGTTTATTTGCGTTGATATCCGCGTTGATCTGCGGAGCTTCCGCGGAAAGACGCGGATAGCTACGCGGAATAACGCTGAAGTAAAAATCGAGCTTCTCTTTCAAGATCAAAACGCGATGCGCATCGTACCAAATCATTGTTTGTTGTGCAAGAAGGGAATATACTGAAAGGAATATACTGAGTTTGGTGCATATGGTGTAAAGCGCCTATGTATGTCATTCCCGCGGAGGCGGGAATCTATAATAGACCAAGATAATTCTGGATTCCCGCCTCCGCGGGAATGACATCAGAACCATGTTACGGCATCTTACAGCGTTATGGGACCGGTCGCGGGGGGTGTTGTTGGCGACCACCTTTGCCAGCTATGCCCTTGGTCTTTTGCGCGATCGGGTGTTTGCCCGCTCGTTCGGCGCGGGGCATGAACTTGACGCGTATCAAGCGGCTTTTTTATTGCCGGATTTTTTATTCAATTTTTTGGTTGCCGGAGGGCTCGTGGCGGTGTTCGTGCCGCTTTTTTTGGAAGTGAAGCGCGCGCATCCCGAATATGCGGATCGGTTCGCGCAGACCATGGCGACCGCTTCATCCCTGCTGATGCTTGCGGTGGGCGTGGTACTGTTCATTTTCGCTCCGTCCCTTGTCCGGCTTGTGGCGCCCGGATTTGACGACGCTTCAACGCGCGCGCTTGTTCCGCTCATGCGGGTGCTGGCATTCTCGCCGGCTATTTTTGCCGTCTCTAACGCATTTGGGGGCATCCTTGTCGCCGAGAAGCGCTTTTTAACCTATGGACTTGCCCCGGTGTTCTATAACGCGGGCATCATAGTCGGCACGGTCGTATTGGCGCCAACCATCGGCATTATGGGTGCTGCCGTTGGAACGCTTTTCGGCGCCGTGTTGCATATGGTGATACGGCTTATCGAACTTTGGCGCCTGAAATTTCCCATTCGGCCGGCGCTCGATTTTTCACTTCCCGAATTCCGCCCCTTCTTGCGGCTCATGCTGCCGAAAATGTTCTCTCATCCGGTGGAGCTTGCCACATTCTGGGGATTCACCGCCATTGCTTCGACCATGAGCGCGGGGTCCATCGCGGTATTGAATTTTGCGCGGAATTTTCAAAGCGTGCCTATTAGTCTTATCGGTATTACATTGGCGACCGTGTCTTTTTCCTCGCTCTCGCAATTGCTTGCCGCCCGCGATCTGGACGCGTTCTGGCGCGAATATCGGCGTACGCTCGGGCATATCGTGCTTTTGAGCATTGCCAGTGCCGCCGGACTTGCCGTGTTCGGCCGCCTCATCATCGATATCCTGCTCGGCGGCGGCGCGTTCGATGCGAGCGCGGTACACCAGACGGCGGCTTTGCTTACGGTATTCGCTATCGCCATCCCGTTTGAAGGGGCCTCGCATTTACAAGCGCGCGCCTTTTATGCGGCAAAAAACACCACCATTCCATTGGTGGGGGGGGTGATAAATCTTATACTTTCCGTTGGCGGCGCGTGGCTTTTGGTGCCGGTTTGGGGTATTTATGCGCTTCCGGCCGGCTATGCGCTGGGAAGTGCGGCAAAAGTGGCATTGCTGTGGCTGCGGCTTGAAGGCAGCGTCAACAGCAGAATACGCCAATAATTTGCCGCGAGCGTTGCAAGTTTCGGTTGCCGGGTTAGTGCCGTTACAAATTAATTCTACAACCATCTCAAGGTAATAAAAGTCTTGAAATAGAAATAAAAGTCTTGAAATAGAAATATATGAGCGTAATGATCATGCGAAACTAATTTGTAACGGTATTAGGCGCCAATTGTTCCCGTTTTTATCTTCTCCACGATCGCGGGGATTTTTTTGAAATCGGCAAGATGTGTTTGGCGCTGGCCGCCGTTATAGAGGGCTGCGGCAGGGTGGTAGAGCGGCAATATGAACTGCGTTTTGCCGGTCTTTTTATCGGTGATGAGCTTGAGCTTTCCGTGCATGCGCGATATGGGCTCGGGATTCTTTAAAAACCACTTCATGGAATGGCGCCCCAACGTGACGATGAGTTTTGGTTCGATGAGGTTAACCTGATGCACAAGGTAGTTTGTGACACAGGTATGAATTTCGGATTCCTCCGGATCACGGTTGCCCGGCGGGCGGCATTTGACCACATTGGCGATAAAAACGTCTTGGCGCTTCCAACCGACGGATGCGAGCATCTCGTCGAGGAACTTTCCCGCCGCGCCCACAAAGGGCCGCCCCGATTCGTCTTCCTTGCGTCCGGGGCCCTCGCCGACAAAGAGCACCTCGGCACGGGGATTGCCTTCGCCGGGCACGGCATGCGTGCGCTCGCGCGCCAGCGGGCAGAGCTGACACATTTTTATTTGTTCCGCAAGAGATTCCAACGTCATTGCCATACTATTTTACGAAGTACGAATCGTACGAAATTACGAACAGATGGCGGGGTGCGGGTAGGGGTGTTTCGTATATTTGTAAATTTCGCACTTCGTAACGTCATAGTAGCAGCATCGAACTAATAAAAAAAGCCCGTCGTATATTTACGGGCTTCCGTTTGCCAGGCGTTTTGCGTAATAGGCGTGCGCATCAAGCGCTTTTTGCACGAAGACGCGCGTTTCCGCCGGCAACGCGCCGCGTATTTGCACGAACCATTCGTTTCCGTGCCGCTTGATGTAGCCGGGAAGGTTATTCGGACCGTGGTTGTATGCCGCCGCCATCAAAAGCCAGAGGCGCATGGCATACACGCCGATGAAACCGTGTGCGGCCGCATAGTCCGATTCCATGACCGCGGGTGCGCTCGCCAGGTATGATTGCACATCGTCATTAAGGGAAAGCTTCGCCAATTCCCGATCGATGAGGCAGATCATGGCCTTGGTGGCGTTGTGGTGATCGCGCAAGGCGTCGTGAAATTCCTCAAGGCCGGAAACAACCGTTGTACGGCCCCTGCTGCGTCGGAAGCGCAACGGCACTTGCGTGAGGCCGTATTGGGGGCACTGTGCCTGCACCTCGGCATAGGTTCCGGGCATGAATTGCGCCTTACCCCACGCGCCAACATAACTTCCGCTTTCGCGAAACGCGTCCGCGCCGTTTGCGCCGAATATCGTCAAAACCTTTTCGATAAGAAAATCAGGATCGAGGTTAGGATCGGCATATTCGTCATGATCGATGTGTTCGATCGCGTCCAGGCTTAAAATGGCCAGACGCAGAAACTCTTTGCCGAGCGCCGGGTGATCACTAAGCTGAAGCAGCGAGGCGCCGTCTACGGCGAGTCGGAACGGCGCTTTGCGCCTATTAAGATCGGCAAACGCGGCATCGATCACGCCCTGTTCGTATCGCCATCCCGCGTCAATGCTTTCGGCAACGACAATGCTTGTCGCCGGTCCCGTGTAGACGATCTCGTGTATGAAGGTCGCCCCACCGCGTTTTGTAAAAATCGGCCACAGATTGGCTATGACGATCTTTCCCGAGGGATATGTCACGTCGTATGCGACAGCCATGCCGGTACCGGATACGCCCTCGATCACCCAATCGACAAAGGATCGGCCGAGCGGCGTTATGGTGTATACGGATTTTCCGGAATTGCCGAGGGTGCGGCGGCTGTAGTGCACCGGAACCAGTTCGATGGCGCCGCTTGCACTATCGAGCACCGCAAGGATTACTTTGCGCGGATCGGGAATAGGCCCGCTCCATGCGTAATGGCGATCCGTCGAATGTAAAATAAATCCTTCGCGCTCCATCGCTTCGATCGTGGTTTGTCCCACGATCCCGTCATCGGAAATTCCCCGCGCGCGTTGATATGCCCGCAGGGCTTTACTCGTTTCGGCGCCGAAGTATCCCGTCGCCTGCAACCGCGTCGGATAAAACCCTGTTTTTTTCAGCCACTCCTGCAGCGAGACCACGTCGCTTCCGCGCGATCCGACCTGCAGCGTGCGCGGGTAAAGGAGGGGACTGGCCGTCAGAAGCCTTCGGGCTTCGGCGATCTTTTCGATCAGCGGATATGACACCGGAATCCGTGTTTCGGGAAATTCCTCCATGACCGCAATGCGTGGAGGCCCGTCGATTCCGGGTATTTGCGCAAATGCGGGCATTGCCGCAACCAATCCTATAAGGCACCAACGCATGCAAGATGACATAACTTTCTCCTGTTTTAAAAGTGCGCATTCGTATTCGAGCGCAGTATAGCCGATGGTCGGCGTTCGTACAATATATTCGCCTTATGCGCGTTGTGTTTTGAAATGACGCATGGTACGCTGCCCCCTGTTCTTTTATTCAATGCACGATACGGGAGGTTCTGATGTTTAAACGGCTTTGCATGGTATGTGCGCGAGTTCCTTGGCGCTTATTGTTTTTTTTGCTTACGATCGGCACGACATGGCTTGCGGGCGGCTGGATGTATGCGGTATGCGTGATTGCGTTCTTCGGCGCTCACGAGATGGGGCATTACCTGATGGCCCGCCATTATGGCATGGAAGTGACGCTGCCGATGTTCTTGCCGATGCCAAATATTCTCGGCACGATGGGAGCGTTCATTGGTATTCGTTCCCCGTTTATGAACCGGCGTGAACTTTTTGATGTGGGTGTTGCAGGACCCTTGTCGGGACTGGTGGTGGCGATACCGCTTTCCGTTGTAGGTATTTGGCTGACGTCACCGTCCGAGGTGCCACT